>JAGXAO010000144.1 GCA_018971565.1 Rhodospirillales bacterium | reverse complement strand
CACCGGACTTAAAATCCGTTGGGAGCAATCCTGTGCCGGTTCAAGTCCGGCCGCCCGCACCACAGTGACTTGCTAATGCCGATCAACTTTACGATATTAGCCTGCAATTTCTATGGAAGAATATATAAAAAGAACTTAAAAACCTTTAAGTTAATGGAAAATTCTGGCAGCTAAACGGTCTGGCGATGGCAATATGAAGCGATTTTTACAGTCTACCGTCTGGCTGTCTCGCGAAAGGAGAGCTTCAGTAGCTGTCGAGTTTGCCCTTATCGGCAGCCTAATGATCCTGTTTACTGTGGGCTTCACGATGATGGGTGTGTGCCAATTCTGGCAGATGACCCTTGACGACGCCGTTCGGGGCGCCACAAGGCAACTGCTTTTAAGTAGCAGTAGTGCTACGCCGGAAACGCAGACCCAGTTCATAAATTCGGTTTGCAGTGAATTCGGTGTCGTTGCCCCATGCAGCAGCAGCAACCTTCAAGTTGAAGTCCAGACCAACACTTCAACGCAAACCTTCGCTGGCATCACCCCAGCTACCGTCAGTCAGCAAGGGCAACTTTCTCCCAAAAGTGGATTTCCTACTATTCCAACCTCTGGCGGTCCATATCCAACTCTGATCCAGGTAGCGTATCAATTGCCGCCGTGGATGGATTTTCTACCTTATTTGCCGCTTTCTGGCGCCACCATCCCATCGCTCAACGTATTACTCACCGGCAATGCAACCGCCGCGCTGGTAACCGACCAAGCCGTGATGGTGAACTGATGGCCCGCACTTTTCTTCCAGTTCGCAGCTTCCTCCTGGACCGCAAAGCCGTGGCGTCGGTCGAGTTTGCCCTTATTATGTCTTTCTTTTTGCTTGTGTTCATCGGCACGTTCGAAATTCTAACCCTACTGCGGACGGACCAGAAAATGAACATTGTGGCAGCGACCGTCGCCCAGGCCTATGTCGTGGAAAGCCCCAACGGCTATGCTCTGTCTGCATCAACACCGCAGGACATCTGCTACGGAGCCGTACAGGGATTGGCCCCCTATGGCGCAGGCGGACTAACCGTGGACGTAGCCAGCGTAACATCTGTTACCCCCGGCAGTACGGTGTCCTATTGGGAACAAGATTTCCGCGGTAATTCCTGTACCGCCGTAACACCAGCGGTCATCGGCAGCACGGCAGCCTGCAATCTTGTCACTGGGAATGGCCAAGGCGGGATGTTGCCTTCCTCGGGTGGGGCGGTAGGAGATAACGCCATCATTGTTAAAGTCACCTTAACCTATCCAGGCCTGGTAGGACTATGGCTCACTACCTCCCCCACGCTCACGCAGCAGGTGATGACTCGCTGGGCTTATGCCTCTACCAGTGCAGCCCTGACAGTCACCGGTGTTACCCCGCAAACCATCACATGTAGTGGTTGACCATGAAAATCCAGCAGGCAATACACAAAGCAAAGGCGTTTCGAGGGTTTCAACTCTGGCAGGACCGCCGGGCCGCAACAGCCGTGATGTGGGCACTTATGCTGCCTACCATGATCGTTGCCGGTGGCGCCGGAGTTGATTTCGCGCGTATCTCAGCCGAGAGGGTACAGCTGCAATCCGCCGCAGATCAAGCAGCGCAAGCGGGGGTAGGAGCCTACGCGAACGATATTAATGCCGGCAATGGTGCCAGCGTTGCCAGCGCAGCTTTCAATCAAGCCTTCGCTGGCATCTCCGGAGCAGTAAGTTTGCAGGGAATACCTAGCATCACGCTGGGTTGTACCGGTACAAGCTCAACGACATGCGGAACCAGCGGCACCTTCACAGAAAGCAGCACAGCCTGTAGCGAGGGTACTTATTGCACAACTGTTTCCGCCACGGCGCGGCAAACAAATTCAATATTTTACTTTCATTTACCATTCGAGAACATGTCAGTCACCGCTACGGCGCAATACGTTACTGGCAACCCAGGGGCGAATGAAGGGCAGACAACCGACTTTTCCGATTACTTCCAATCTTCATATTCCGCTAACCGGGGAGGGGGCGGGCAGGTCGGCGGCACTCACACGTCAGGCACGGGCTCCGGAGTACCTGGAAACACATCAAATTCTTATAAAAACGTCGTCTATTTCATAGACGGTATGAATAATGCGCCACCGCCTGTTTCGTTCGTTGCGCCAAGTTCGACCATCTATACCTGCAACAATCCCAGCATCACGACTGGCAGCAGTGGCACTAAGCTCATTCCCACCGGTTCTTCCAATATATATTGCAGTCCGACGCTAGGAAACCCACCCACACAAGAGTGGTATTTCGTCAATGGCTCCTCTAACCGCACCAACCCGCTCTATGTACAAGGTGCGCTGAACATTTCTCCAGAGACGGTGGTTTGCCCTGAGCATCTCAAGTATTCCAGCTATACCGGCGCGAAAGTTAATATCCAAAACCCTTGCCAAACCGGCGGCTATAATTATGCCAATAGCTATGGCGGTTACGGCTATTACACGCCTCTTTATTTCACAACGTCGATTAACGGCAATTATTCAGTTGACATCACTCCCGCCACAGGAAACAGCGGTGTGATCACATATGTAAACGACGAGTATGACGACATTTCGATGAAAAACAGCAGCGCCATCGAAGAGGAGTATAGCTATCTTTGTCCTACTGGAACAACCAGTTGCTATAGTCCCATTACCGGCGATCCACTGTATTTCACCGGGCCAGGAACCTGGATCTCTCACGATACGTATATCACACAAATCACAGTGGTGAATGGCTACGACACGGCATGGACAGAGACAGAGACTTTTGCCGTAAAATCCACCGGTAGCCAGATTTGTAATTTATACTACAATTACTGCGGCTATGCATTCACAGAGACTGCACAGGCTGGCGGTGGGTACGATGGCAACGGCAATCCGCAGGCTGATTATAGCACCCAATCGACCAATACTTCTGCGAGCTATTCCCCTTCTTCCTATGCGCGAGACCCGAGCACAGATACATCCGGTCTTGGCTCAACAACCGACGCCTACAGCCAGCTTGACAACGCTTGTAGCAACGCCGCCAAAAATGGCGGCAAACTCGGTGGGGATACTTCCGTAGGCGGCACCTTGCAGCCGCAAAGTTTCTCAAATCTTGCTGACATTTTCGCCATGACCACCGATGCGCCGCCCAGCAGCTCTCCACCCATCGCCTATAATTTTACCGATCCAAATTACGGTTATAGTTACGTGACCGCTGATGAAGCCGGCTCGGCCCTGGAAACGGAAACTGCCTATTTTTGTGGGAATGGGTCTGGACTACAAATTTCCGGCGGGTCTGCTACAGGCCTTACCGTGACCCCCACGTCCCCCAGCGGCGCGGTTCTCACGAATTGAGGCAAACATCGAGCATCAGATTCTTAATGCAAGTCATGCCAATCCACCCTTGCCTCAGCCCGCCCATATAGCTTAACGATGAGCGTGCCGCGGGTGTAGCTCAATGGTAGAGTCCCAGCCTTCCAAGCTGGCTGTGCGGGTTCGATTCCCGTCACCCGCTCCAACGTCTCACCTTTGGGGACCAGGCGCCCCCCTCGTAAAGTGCATCGAGATGCGCCCAGGCACTTGACATTCGGCGCTGCAAAGTGTGGAAGGCGCTTTCCATGCTGGTACGGAATAGGGGCGTAGCTCAATTGGCTAGAGCGCCGGTCTCCAAAACCGGAGGTTGAGAGTTCGAGACCCTCCGCCCCTGCCATCCCATTCC
>JAGXAO010000032.1 GCA_018971565.1 Rhodospirillales bacterium | reverse complement strand
GCGATCTTCCAGGGCCGTTTGATCGAATCCATCACCGCAGTGGCCTCAAAACCGGAATGCACCATGCAATCTGAGCATTTCTCGTAATTACCTACGCCGTAGCGGTCCCATTCAGTGGTTTCCATCAGCTCCTTGAAGCTTTTGGCATAACCTTCGCCCAGCAGGTAGCAAGGGCGCTGCCAGCCGAACACATTGCGTGTTGGGTTGCCCCAAGGGGTGCAGGCATAGCTTTGGTTGCCTGCCAGGAAGTCCAAGAACAGTGGAGACTGGGTAAATTTCCATTTCTTGCCGCGCTTCGCACTTTCCTTGCCGCGGCGGAAGATAGCGCGGAACAGCTCTTTGGTACGCTGACGGTTGAGGAAATGCTCTTGATCCGGCGCACGCTCATACGCATAGCCAGGAGAGGTCATCACACCCTCGATGTCGAGATCGGCTACAGTGTCCAGGAAGGCGGCAACCCGGTCAGGGTCAGCGCCATCAAACAAGGTACAATTGATGGATGTACGGAAACCCTTGGATTTGCTGAGCTTAATCGCGTCCACGGCACGTTCATACACGCCTGCCTGGTCAACGGAGCGGTCATGCATCTCCTTGTCGCCATCCAGGTGGATATCCCAGCAGAAATTCTTGTGCGGCTTATACTGGTCGATCTTTTTTTCCAGCAGTAGCGCGTTGGTGCACAGAATCACGAATTTACCCATCTTAAGGTAGGCTTCGACGATCTGTGGCATTTCCCGGTGTAGCAGTGGCTCACCGCCAGCAATGGCGATGATTGGCGCCGGGCATTCCTCAGCCGCCAGAATTGCATCCGCCACGGAGATGCGCTGGTTCAAAATCTCGTTGGGATAATCAATCTTGCCACAGCCCTGGCAAGCGAGGTTGCAACGGAATAACGGTTCCAGCATCAGCACCAGCGGGTAGCGCTTATTTCTGATCAGATGCTGCTTCAGGATATAACTCCCGACGCGGAGAGCCTGGTTTAACGGTACACCCATTCTTTATATCCTTAAA
Organism: Rhodospirillales bacterium; assembly: GCA_018971565.1. Classification (GTDB taxonomy): domain Bacteria; phylum Pseudomonadota; class Alphaproteobacteria; order Acetobacterales; family Acetobacteraceae; genus Acidocella. The sequence continues at coordinate 17,808 of JAGXAO010000032.1, read as the reverse complement.
CTTCAGCTACTTCTGCGGGGAGTTTAAACTTAACATCCTCTGGCGTGCCGGCCAGCATTTCAATCTCTACTTTGCCAAACTGCTTTAAGCCTTCGATGACGCCCCTCACCAGAACTTCAGGCGCAGAAGCACCGGCAGTGAGGCCAACTTTTGCAGCCCCTTGAAACCATTCGGGCTGTAAGGCGCTGGCATCGTCGATTAAATAGGCAGGGCGGCCCAACTCAGCGCCTATTTCACGCAGGCGATTTGAGTTTGAAGAGTTTTTGCTCCCGACAACCAAGATCACATCAACCAATTCAGCGAGGTGATGCACGGCTTCCTGACGATTTTGGGTGGCGTAGCAGATATCCTTCACATCAGGCCCCACGATGGCCGGAAAGTGCGCCTGCAAGGCCGCGATTATGCCGCGGGTATCGTCGACGGAAAGCGTGGTCTGCGTGATGTAGGATAGTTTTTCAGGATCTTTGACCTGAAGTTTTTCTGCATCTTCAATGGTTTGCACTAAATAGACCGTACCATCGATCTGGCCGATTGTGCCTTCGACCTCCGCGTGACCGGCATGCCCGATCAAAACGATTTCCCGATCCTGAGCGGCGTATCGGCGTCCTTCTGCATGAACCTTCGCCACCAATGGGCATGTGGCATCAATAACCGGGAGGGACCTGTCAGCGGCAGCCTGCACAACCTTGCGAGCCACACCGTGCGCAGAAAATACTGTCCACGCGCCTTCCGGCACCTCGTCCAGCTCGTCAACGAATACCGCGCCACGGGAGCGCAGATCTTCAACCACATGGCGATTATGAACGATTTCATGCCGCACATAGATTGGCGGGCCAAATTTAGTCAGCGCCCGTTCAACGATGTCTATCGCTCTTTCCACGCCTGCGCAAAAGCCGCGGGGCTGCGCAAGAATAACCCGCAATGTCCTCGGAGGCTGGGAACCGTCCATCTTCATTAATCCTGTTGCCTGTGCGTCACAGCTGTGCCGCCTTGTAGAGTCTGCAATATGTCATTGCCTCCACAATCCGCAAGCTTTGGCTTATTGTAGCCTACAGTAAACCGGAAAAACACCGGGGGCAGCCAGAAATTGCAAATTAGGGGTGGTAGGCCAGGCGCACTTCTGGCTTTTCTTGGGATTGTCACCTATGTGTCTGAGATGAACAAGGCGATGGACGCCATTCCGAACGGGATTTGGGCATATTTGAACGGGTTGATGGGTATGACGGGACCAGGTATGCGAATTTTGACGGCACGGCATGCAGGAGGGGCTATCTGATGCCGCCGAAGACTCCCCTGCTCGACCGCGTAACTTTCCCCGCCGATCTGCGCAATTTTTCGACGGACCAGCTCAAACAAGTGGCTGATGAATTGCGGGCTGAGACAATAGATACAGTCTCTGTTACCGGCGGGCATTTGGGTTCATCCCTTGGTGTCGTTGAATTGACAGTGGCTATACATGCCGTTTTTGATACCCCGCGCGACCGGCTGATCTGGGACGTGGGCCACCAATGCTATCCGCATAAGATTTTAACGGGCCGACGCGCGCAAATCCGCACCCTTCGCCAGCCCGGTGGTTTGTCTGGGTTCACTCGCCGCTCAGAGAGCGAGTACGACCCGTTTGGCGCCGCGCATTCCAGCACCTCTATCTCCGCTGGCCTTGGCATGGCTGTAGCAAGGGATCTTAATAAAGAAGAGCCGCCGCGGAACGTAATCGCCGTTATTGGAGACGGTTCCATGAGTGCTGGCATGGCCTATGAGGCCATGAACAATGCCGGTGCGATGAAATCCAGACTCATTGTCGTGCTTAACGACAACGACATGTCGATCGCGCCGCCCGTTGGGGCGATGAGCGCTTATCTCTCAACGCTCATCTCTTCACACAGCTTTATGAGCCTGCGTGACTTTGCGGCTAAAATGGCGAAACGTTTCCCACGCCCCATTGAGCGCACCGCGCGCAAAGCGGAAGAATATGCCCGGGGAATTCTCACCGGCGGCACGTTGTTTGAAGAGCTTGGATTCTATTATGTCGGCCCTATCGACGGCCACAATATGGAACATTTGCTTCCCGTGCTTCGCAACCTTCGTGACTCCGATGCCCAAGCGCCGCTTCTGCTGCATGTGGTAACGCAAAAAGGCAAAGGATATGCGCCAGCTGAGGCAGCCGGCGACAAATATCACGGCGTTTCGAAATTTAATGTTATTACCGGCGAGCAGAAAAAAGCTCCGCCGGGCCCGCCAACTTATACAAATGTGTTTGCAAAGGCATTGGTTGCTGAGGCAGAGCATAATTCAAAAATCGTAGCGGTGACTGCCGCTATGCCCGGCGGAACTGGCCTGGATAAATTTGCTCAAAAATTTCCTGATCGTATTTTTGATGTGGGCATTGCCGAGCAGCACGCTGTAACATTTGCCGCGGGCATGGCAACGGAAGGCATGGCACCCTTCTGCGCCATTTATTCGACCTTTCTGCAACGCGGCTATGACCAGTTGGTGCATGATGTAGTGTTGCAGAGTCTTCCTGTGAGATTTGCAATGGACAGAGCCGGCCTCGTGGGTGCCGATGGCGCTACCCATGCTGGCGCGTATGATCTGTGCTTTCTCAGCCCAATGCCGCGAATGGTCATTATGGCGCCATCCGATGAGGCTGAGTTGATGCATTGTGTGGCCACAGCAGCGGCAATAGACGACAGACCCTCCGCCTTCCGCTACCCGCGCGGTGAGGGTGTGGGCGTTGTCCTGCCAGACCGTGGCGTTCCATGGGAAATCGGGAAAGGGCGTATCATCAGGGAAGGCAGTAAAATTGCGATTCTGTCTCTTGGAACCCGTCTGGCTGAGGCGTTAAAAGCAGCGGATGATTTGACAGCCAGGGGGCTTCCGACCTCGGTTGCAGACGCGCGGTTTATGAAGCCCCTCGACACTGTTCTGGTAGATAAATTGGCCAGAGATCATGAAGTGTTGATCACGATTGAGGAAGGCGCCGCTGGTGGCTTTGGCGCTGCTGTGGCCCACCACCTGGCCTGGAGTGGCGCTTTTGATAAAGGCTTGAAGTTCAGGCCGATGACGCTGCCTGATAGGCTTATCGACCACAATGCTCCTTCCGTGCAATTGGACGAAGCGGGGCTCACCGCCCAGTATATTGTGGGCCATGCGATGGCTGCTATCGGTATACAATCTTTCCATAATTTTGCCGCTGTTCCAGCGCAATAGGAGAGCCATATGAGGAGCATGAAACATATTTTCCGCTCCACTGCCCTGGCGTTGGCTGGTGGCTTAGTTGTGATGCCTCCGGCCATGGCAGCAGGTTCTGGTGCCACCGCGCCAGTTAATGCATTGGACGATGCTTTAATCTCGACAATGAAGTCAGCATTAGCAGGCCAGAAATTCCAAACACGGTATGATGCGCTTGAGCCTGTGGTTAAGCAGACCTACAATCTTCCTGAAGTAACCAAGAATTCGGTGGGGTTTTTGTGGAGTACGCTGCCCGCATCTCAGCAAAGTGAATTGGTTGATTTATTCACTCAATTCACTGTGTCCAGCTATGTTTCGCAGTTTAACAGCTATAACGGGCAAACTCTTTCTATAATTCCGCCTGCAAAGCCGCTGGGGCAGAAGGAAATTATTGAAACAAAACTATCCTCTGATGGCGGCGGCGTTGAGCTTGATTACGTTGTTGCCAACAGCAATAACGCCTGGAAAATTGACGACGTACTTCTTAATGGCACAATAAGCCAGGTTGCGGTCCACGCTTCTGACTTTGCCTCCTTAGTAAAATCTGGAGATGCGTCTCAGTTGATCTCGGCGCTTAAGACAAAAATTATAGCTCTTCAGAACAGCTAACTCGCTAAATCGTATATAGTTCATGAAGCTTCTGGCCTTAACTGCTGCGTTTTTTGCGCTCGCCGGGATGGCTCAACAGCTATTTGGGGCCCGCCTGGTTGAGCAATTTTGCAGGAAATTGCGTGCATCCCCAAAATATTTTTGTGGCGTTTCAATTTTGAAGCCACTCTATGGTTCAGATGCATTAACAGAATTGGCGCTCGAATCTTTTTTCCTGCTGGATTATCCGGTTTATCAGCTCGTTTTTGGTGTTCAGAGCAATAATGATCCAGTGCTGACTGTGCTTTCGAAGCTGAAGGACAGATATCCAGCATGCGACGTTGCGATAATGGTGAATGACACCGAGCATGGACAAAACCGGAAAATATCAAATCTCATCAATATGAGGCCATTGGCAAAGCACGAGACAATTGTGATCTCAGATGCCGACGTTCATGTTCCACCATATTATCTTAACGCGGTCGTCGCTGCTTTAGAGGAGCCAGACGCCGGGTTGGTAACGACGATTTATACTGGCCTGCCGGCAGATGGCCAATGGGCCGCACGATTGGGGGCCGCGCATCTGAACTTCATTTTTTTACCTGGGGCTCTTTTGGCTCGCCGCCTGGGCCGCCAGGACTGCATGGGCGTGACAATGGCACTTCGTGTGCCTACTTTAAACCAGATCGGCGGCCTGGAAGCTCTTGCCAACTATTTAGCAGACGATCAGGTACTTGGGCGCCTTGTTTTGGCAACGGGGCAAAAAATTGTCCTTGCCCCGGTAATTCCTGCCACAACTGTTTCAGAACAGGGCATTAAGGCTCTTTTTCGGCACGAGTTGCGTTGGGCTAGAACGATCCGGGCATTGGTACCCATGGCCTATACGGGCACCATATTTCAGTTGCCGCTATTATGGGCCAGTCTTGCAGTAATTTTTTCGGCCTTTGGCATCTGGAGTATTTTGGTGCTCATCGGGGCGCTTGCCCTGCGCGCCATGACAGCACGACGGATTGAAATTGCGCTGGGTATCCTTCAAAGCCAAAATATTTGGCTTTTTCTGTTGCGTGATTTATTTTCCACGATCATTTATATTGCAAGTTTTATGAGCAACCGCGTCGATTGGCGTGGCCAATCCATGATAGCCGATTCTGGACAGATTGACCCTGGGCGAAAGAGTGAGTGACACGATGACAATGAAAACCTTGTTCCTGCAGCCTCCTTCCTTCGATGGTTTCGACGGTGGTGCTGGGTCTCGTTACCAGGCGCGGCGAGAGATTAAGAGCTTCTGGTTTCCCACCTGGCTAGCTCAGCCGGCAGCTCTTTTACCGGATTCGACGCTGATTGATGCCCCCCCTGCCCGCTTGGGCATGGCAGACGTGCTGCCGCACGCCAAAACGCACCAACTGCTCATCATACACACATCCACCCCTTCTTTTGGCAATGACGTGAAGGTCGCTGAAGAGTTTAAGAAATTAAACCCGGACCTAATGGTTGGTTTCGTCGGCGCCAAGGTTGCCGTACAGCCTGTTGAATCGCTTGAGCGCGCAGCCATACTGGATTTCGTATGCGGCAATGAGTTTGATTTCACGATCAAAGAGATCGCCGAAGGCAAGCCGCTGGCTGAGGTTCAAGGTATTTGGTGGCGCAATGAAGCGGGGGAAATTGTTAAAAACGAAGATCGCCCATTGCTCATGGATATGGATGAACTGCCGTTTGTGGTGGATGTTTATAAGAAGCATCTGAAGATGGAGGACTACTTCATCGGGTATCTGAAGCATCCATATATATCCATCTACACAGGCCGCGGTTGCAAGTCTCATTGTACGTTTTGCTTGTGGCCGCAGACCGTTGGCGGGCACAAATACCGCACGCGCTCTGTAGAGAATGTCATCGCTGAAGTGAAGCGGGCAATGGAACTATTCCCGAACGTGCAAGAAATTATGTTTGACGACGACACGTTTACCGACAATCTTCCGCGTGCCGAAGCAATTGCAAAAGAGCTGGGCAAGCTCGGCATTTCCTGGTCCTGCAACGCCAAAGCCAATGTGCCTTATGAGACTCTTAAGGTTTTAAAGGCAAATGGGCTGCGCTTGCTGCTGGTGGGTTATGAATCTGGCAACCAGCAAATTTTGTACAACATCAAAAAAGGTATGCGGATTGATGTTGCAAAACGCTTTACAGCCGATTGCCATAAGCTTGGCGTTAAGATCCACGGCACCTTTATCGTTGGATTGCCAGGGGAGACCAAAGAGACACTGAAGGAGACTATCGCCTTCGCCAAGGAAATTAATCCGCATACCATTCAGGTCTCTCTCGCCGCACCATACCCCGGCACGTTCTTGTTTAATCAAGCCGTGAAAGAAGGCTGGCTGGATGTTGCCAATGCAGAACTGATAGATGAGCATGGCGTGCAGATTGCACCGCTTCATTACCCCCATCTCTCGCATAAGGAAATTTTTGACGCTGTTGAGGAAATCTATCGCCGTTTCTATTTCAGGCCGTCAAAGATATTATCGATTTTGAAAGAAATGGCGCTTTCGCCTCAAATGCTGGTTCGCCGCCTACGAGAAGGCGTAGAGTTTTTTGCTTTTTTGAAGGAACGCCAAGCCACCAAAGCGGCATAGCCCATTAAGCTCAAATCTCCGGTTGCTCCGAGCAGCCTTTGGAAATTAAAAAACCTTAGAAGGGCTAAGCTCTTCCAAGGTTTTTTTGTTTAGTAAGAAAACTTCAGATTTTTATGCAACCACCATTTTAATTATGGCATCGGGGTCTTGAACCTGCCCACTGGAGCCAGCGCCCTTTTTAATCTGCTGAACGGCTTCCATACCTGCTGTTACCTGGCCAACGATGGTATATTGCCCATCAAGCCAATTGCATGGATCAAAACAAATGAAGAACTGGCTATTTGCAGAATTCGGATCCTGCGTTCTGGCCATGCCTACTGTACCTGTAAGAAAACTTGCGTCGTTGGTGAACTCCGCAGGTAAATTAGGTAAAGAGCTGCCGCCAGCGCCAGTGTTGGTCGGGTCACCTGTCTGAGCCATAAAACCAGCGATAACACGAAAGAATTTACAACCGTCGTAAAAACCTTGAGCGGTTAAGTCATGCAGCCGTTGCGCTGCTAGCGGGGCGAGGTCTGGGCGAAGTGTAATTGTAACGTCGCCGTATTTTAGCGTCATCGTAAGAGTGTTTGAGGCGGCGTTTTCAGCCATAGCGTCGCTCATGGTAGCTCCCGTTATCAAGGTGGCAGTTGCGGCAGTAATGAAGGTACGACGATTTGTCATACATTTCCTTTCAATTTTGCCATGGTTTTTAGGTTAGTGAGCTCTGGTACAAAAGAAGATATATCCCCGCCAAACGACGCTATATCTTTAACAAATCGTGATGAAATAAATTGATGACGTTCTGTGGCCATCAGAAATATAGTCTCAATTTCTGAATCAAGGCGGTAATTCATTCCCGCCATTTGGAATTCATAATCAAAATCAGAGACCGCGCGCAGCCCCCTTATAATCATCTTCGCCCCCACACTCTTCGCAAAATCGATAAGCAATGTAGAAAAAGGCAATACTTCGGCAGAGATTCCAGCCTTAAGCGCAACCGGCGTTACCTCGGCTTTCACGAGTTCAACGCGCTCCTCAAGGGTGAATATAGGTCCCTTACCGATATTCACCGCAACACCGATCACAAGCCTGTCTACCAGTCGCGCCGCGCGGGTGATGATATCGATATGTCCATTCGTGATGGGATCAAATGTACCAGGATAAAGAGCGACGCGATCGGTCATCTTAACCTTCCTCGACTTCGATATCTTGCGTGTCGTCCTCGAATACCGGGAAAACGCTAATCACGCGCTCATCGCTATCTAATCTAAAAAGTGTTACGCCCATGGCGGCGCGCCCAGTGAAACGCACTTGATCCGCCGGCAAACGTATCAGCCTTCCACCATTTGTAATGAGCATCACATCATCGCCAGGGCGGACCACAAAACTGGCTGCCGCGGCGTATCCATTACGACGATGATTGAGGGTTATATTAGCAACCCCCTGCCCACCCCGACCGCTTACGCGATATTCATAAGCGGAGCTGCGCTTTCCAAATCCAGTGTCGGTAACTGTAAGAAGAATCTCCTCAGCATCCGCCAGTTCCTGAATACGCTGCTCTGGCAAAGTAACATCACTTATGCCTTCGTCAGGCTCTTCCATCGTTGCAGTTTCATCATCTACGGCACTGTTCCGCTGTTTCAGATAAGCCGATCGTTCCTCAACCGAGGCTTCGACATGGCGCAACACACAAAGGCTGATTACCTCATCTTCGTTAGCGAGTTTAATGCCGCGGACACCCGTGGAATCTCTACCAGAAAACACGCGAAGCGTCTCGTCTGTAATTTGGAAGCGAATACAACGCCCCAATTTTGTAGCCAGAAATACATCGTCGCCATCGCGGCAAGTAGCCACGCCAATTAGATGATCGCCTTCATCCAATTTCATAGCAATAAGACCGGAGGCGCGAACATTCTTAAAGTCGGCCAAGCGATTACGGCGAACATTCCCCGAGGACGTTGCAAACACCAAATGCAACGCTTCCCATAAGCTTTCGTCCTGTGGGAGAGGTAGTACTGTAGTAATTTGATCTCCACCAAGCTCAGGGAGCAGGTTTACCAATGCCCGGCCCTTGGTATTCGCAGCCGCCTCTGGTAGGCGCCATATTTTTTCGCGGTAAACTTTACCGCCTGAGGAGAAGAATAAAACAAATTGATGTGTATGAGCATTAAAGCTACGAGTTACAATATCGTCGCCGCGTGTCGCCGCCGCTGAACGGCCACGGCCACCACGGTTTTGCGCCCGGAAAACCTCAAGAGGTGTGCGTTTAATAAAACCGTCTCTCGTAAGAGTGATCACCATTTGCCCAGGTTCAATCAAGCTCTCATCATCAAGATCAGCATCAAAATCCTCAATAGAAGATTTTCGTGCGCTCGCAATCTTATTTTTGGCCGCAATAAGTTCAGATTGCATGACCTCCAGGCGGCGAATGCGGCTACCGATTATTTCCAGAAACTCTTTGATTTTTTCTGAAACCTCAGAAAGCTCAGCCTGAATTTTATCACGCTCCAAGCCAGTTAAACGCGCAAGCCGCAGTTCTAAAATGCCGCGTGCCTGTGCATCGGTAAGGCGAATGGTGTTATCGGATGCAACCAGGTTTCCTGCATCATCAACCAAAGCCAGCAGCGGTAAAATATTTTCCGCCGGCCAGTTGCGTTCCATAAGCGTAGCACGAGCGGAATTTGAATCTGCCGCATTACGGATAACACGAATGACTTCATCAATATTCGCCACGGCAATGCCAAGGCCGATTAGAAGATGGGCCCGGTCACGAGATTTGTTCAGGTCAAATCTCGCGCGGCGAATGATCACCTCTTCTCGAAATTCAAGGAACAAGCGAAGAAGTTCCTTGAGCCCCATCTGGCGGGGCTTACCCCGGTCCAACGCGAGCATGTTGATGCCGAAGCTCTGTTGAAGTTGGGTTAGCCGATATAGCTGATTCAATACGACTTCACCGGTGGCATCGCGCTTTAGCTCAATGACGATGCGCATACCCTCACGGTCGGACTCGTCACGTAAATCAGCAATGCCTTCAATCTCTTTTGCGCGCACAAGTTCAGCGATGCGCTCAAGCAATGTAGATTTATTTACCTGATACGGAATTTCCGTAATGATAATCGCTTCCCGATCCTTGCGGATCTCCTCAACCCCCGCGCGGGCGCGCAGAATAATTGAGCCTTTTCCCGTCTCAAAGGCACTTCTAATTCCAGAGCGCCCAAGAATAATGCCGGAGGTCGGGAAATCTGGCCCGGGCACAATTTTCATTAGTTCTTCAAGAGTAATATCCGGATTGGATATCATTGCCAGTACCGCATCCATAATTTCTGTTGGATTATGCGGTGGAATATTTGTGGCCATGCCAACGGCAATGCCATTAGAGCCATTGATCAGCAGATTTGGAAAAGCGGCTGGAAGGACACGAGGCTCCTCCTCGCTTTCATCGTAATTTGGTTGAAAGTCGACCGTATCTTTTTCGATATCCTCCAGCAATAACATCGCCGAAGGCGCCAAGCGCATCTCGGTGTAACGCATTGCGGCGGGCATATCGCCATCGACGGAGCCAAAATTTCCCTGCCCGTCGATCAACGGCAGGCGCATTGAAAAATCCTGCGCCATACGAACGGCAGAAAGATAGATCGCACTGTCCCCGTGCGGATGGTAGGTACCCATGACATCGCCGGTCATGCGCGCTGACTTACGGTAGGGCTTGTCTGGCGTGTTGCCGGCCTCATTCATCGCATACAGAATCCGGCGATGAACCGGCTTCAGGCCGTCCCGCGCATCAGGCAAAGCGCGTGAGACAATGACCGACATCGCGTAATCCAGATAGGATTTACGCATCTCCTGTTCGATTGAAACAGGCTCATGCTCACGGGGAACCAACGGTCCAGCGCCGGGTTCGTCAGTTATATCGCTCATATCAAATTACAAAGTCACGGTAATGGCTGTCCATGGTGTCGCAGACAATCCTAAATCATTGATTTAAAAAGGAAAAATTTCCTCTATTGAGCGCAGTTTATAGCATGTGCAAGCTTGGTTTACAAACGGCGGCATGTATCCGGGCCGCCGGCATCACCCCATATGGCGCTTTGTTTGCAGCCGGCTGGCACGCAGAATCGCGCGAATATCGGCCAGCGCAACATCCAAATCCTGATTTTCAACAATGTAGTCAAATTCTGACGCATGGCTGATTTCGGCTTCGGCGTGTGCCATGCGCTTGGCGACCTCTTCAGCACTGTCGCCACGTTTGAGTAGCCGGTTATGCAATACCTCTAAAGACGGCGGCTTGATAAAAACGCCTACGACATCGTCGCCCAAAGATGCCCGCAGTTGCCTAAATCCCTGCCAATCGATGTCAAACATAATATCCTGGCCAGCGCCAAGTGCCTGCTCAACAGGGCCACGCGGCGTACCGTAAGACCGGCCAAATACGCGCGCATATTCAAGCAATTCATCAGCTTGTACCATGCTGTCGAATCTCTCCTGGGAGATGAAGAAATAGTGCTTTCCTTCCTTTTCCCCGTGGCGCCGCTCACGCGTTGTAACGCTGACCGACAGGGAAAGCTGATCATCAATCTCCAGCAATGCGCGTGAGAGTGTTGTCTTCCCTGCCCCCGAGGGGGCAGCAATAACCAAGCAGAGGCCACGCCTATTCAATGTTCTGCACCTGCTCGCGCAATTGCTCGATAGCAGCCTTCAGAGCAAGGCCAGTATTTGTAAGCGCGATCGATGATGACTTGCTGCACAGCGTATTCGCCTCTCGATTAAATTCTTGCATCAAGAAATCCAATTTACGGCCTATGCCCACACCTTCCGCCAAAAGCGCCTTGGCGGAGGAGATGTGAGCAGAAAGCCGATCAAGCTCTTCTCGGACATCAGCCTTGGTTGCAAGCAAAGCAATTTCCTGGGCAAGGCGATCCTCAGGCAGAGCATGCGCCTCACCGAGCAATTCAGCCACCTGTGCCAATAGTTTGGCTTTAAGCTGATCCGTTTGGCCAGCACCTTCCTGGCAAGCCGCCCGATATAATTTTTCTATTTCCAGCAAATTGGCGTCGACAATTGCAAACAATTTTTGGCCTTCTGCCGCTCTTGCAGCAACCAGTTCCTCAACCGCTTCTGCAAATGCCGCCTCAACAGCTGCAATCGTCTCCTCGTTTTCACCATCCCTGTCTTGCGTGGAGACATTGCGCATCACGCCTGGCAACGCCAGCAACAGCTCTGCCCGCGGCGGCGGGGCGCCAGGAATTGCCTTCACCAGCTCCAGGGCAAGATTTTTAACCGTTTCCAGAACCACCGCATCGGCTTGTATCGTGGCAGCCGATTCGCGTTTTAGCGTGAGCGTTCCGGTGACATTGCCGCGCCGCAGGCGGCTTGCCGCAAGGTTGCGCAATGGGAGCTCCATTGCCTCCAAACCCGGCGGCAATTTAAGCTTTATGTCCAGGCCTCGGCCATTAACACTGCGCAGCTCCCACGCAAAAGTTTGATCGGCCCGCGCCACCTGAACCCGGGCGAAGCCCGTCATCGAAACAATCTGCAGTGGATCGGTCATAGGCTGATCTATAGCAGTTGGATGGCAAATCCACCATATATTGTAGCCCAACATCCAGCGTCTCTGCCTATCCAAATTCAAACTTTCCGTCTTGAATTTTCATAAAACGGTTTTGTCTCCGGCAGGTTTTATTCGGTAGCTATAGTTTAATGTTTCACCTCATATATGGCGGCGGGCAAACCCTGTATGTCACCCGACGATGCACAACTTAGAGTATTAAAGTGGATTATATGACCAACACCCCCCTGAACGGCGTGATCCTTTGGGCTGTGCCTCGCTTTCGGCGGCATGAGGCATCCCTGAAGCAGGCTGATCAGCCCGTAATTGTCGCCAATCCTATTTCGCCTCTAAGAACGGAGCCGGAAAAAGTAGATTCTTATTCTTTTGAATCTGGGGCTGACATATTTCCCAATTCTGGTTTAGCCAGCCGGTAACAGCTTAAGCAACCCCGGCTCTCAGCAGATCGTGAATATGGAGCACCCCTACAGGCTTGCGATCTTCGACCACAAATATGCAGGTGATTTTAGCGTCGCTCATATGTGCCAATGCCTGAGCAGCCATGCCGCTCGTCAGAATTGTATGAGGAGGATGTTGCCGCCCCATCGCTTCATCCACTGTCATATCGTGAAATCCTGCCTGGAACGCGCGGCGCAAATCTCCATCGGTTAGAACGCCCACCAAAATACCAGACTCATCTATTACGCCCGCGATACCGAACCGCTTAGACGTCATTTCAACAACAGCCTGAGAGAGCAGTGCGCCCTGGCTGATTAAAGGCAACTCACTCCCCGTGTGCATAAGCTGGCCCACTGTAAGCAATTGTGCGCCAAGCTTCCCGCCAGGATGATACCGGCGAAAATCGAGCGCAGAAAAACCTCGCCGCTCAAGCAACAGGACAGCAAGTATATCGCCCGCAACCAGTTGCATCGTGGTGCTTGTTGTGGGTGCTAATCCGTTGGGGCAAGCCTCCTCCGCGTCAGGTAAAAACAAACCTATATCCGCAGCCCGGCCGAGAGCTGAGCCAGGCTTGGATGTTATAGCTATCAGCTTGTTTCCAAAACGGCTGGTATAATTAATAATATTTGCCAGCTCTAACGCCTCGCCTGACCAAGAAAGGGCTAAAACCACGTCTTGCGGCGCGATCATCCCTAAATCGCCATGACTCGCTTCTGCCGGATGAACAAAATGGCTGTGCGTTCCAGTGCTGGCGAACGTGGCCGCTATCTTTCGCCCGATATGGCCAGACTTACCCATACCCGTGACGACAACACCGCCACCGCTTTGCTCGATAGCTTGAACGGAGGCCAAGAATTTATCCGCCAGCCCCAGGTCTAATGCCGCTCGCATCGCGGAGAGACCGTTTATCTCCGTATCAATTGTATGGCGAATGCGGCTGAGGGCCGTTTTTCTCTCCGGCTCAGCCATAATATGCTGCGCCTTGGCTTTGTTCACTTCTCCAGCCCTTTAGCCAACCGGTCAAAAGCAATGAGATTTTTTACCAGCGCTTCAAAATCCTTAAGCGGAATCATATTAGGCCCGTCGGAAGGCGCATTATCCGGATCTGGATGGGTTTCGATAAATAATCCCGCGACACCGACAGCAACGGCGGCTTTTGCCAGCACAGACACAAACTCTCTCTGTCCGCCTGATGACTCGCCTTGCCCGCCCGGTTGCTGGACGGAATGAGTCGCATCAAAAATTACCGGCGTCCCGAAAGAAGCCATAATCGGCAGCCCCCGAAAGTCCGATACCAAGGTATTATAGCCGAAGCTCGTACCACGTTCAGTTAACAGCACGCGCGGGTTGCCCGACTGAACAAGTTTCGAGACCACATTCTTCATGTCCCACGGCGCCAAAAATTGACCTTTTTTGACATTCACCACGGCGCCGGTTTGTGCGGCCTCCACCAATAAATCCGTCTGACGGCAAAGAAATGCTGGAATTTGAAGAATATCGACCACTTCCGCAGCAGGCTTGCACTGCTCTTTTTCATGCACGTCTGTAAGTAAGGGCAAGCCCAGCTTTGCTTTAATATCCGAAAAAATCTGTAGCGCGGCATCCAGCCCAACCCCGCGCGCGCTGAAAAGGCTGGTTCTGTTGGCTTTATCAAACGAGGATTTAAAGACCAGCCCGACGCCCAGACGCTCACTGATTTCCTTTAGGGCGCTGGCGCACTCAAATGCGTGTGCAGCACTTTCGATTTGGCAAGGCCCTGCAATGAGGGCCAGTGGCAGCGCGTTGCCAAAACGGACATCCCCTACCGTTACAACGGATTCTGGAGGTAAGTTTTTCTTCTGCATCTTATTCCTGTAGGCGGGCGGCCAGGCGGTTTATGGCATTCAATCGTCCAGGCTCAATGTGTCCAATTCTCCCGGCGGTCCACACGAAAATTATCAGCATAGGATTTCGGCTTTTTTACGCGAACGGCCGGTATTTCCAGATCATACGGAATGCCCTTGGCCACCGCATAGGCAACCGCCGCCTCTTTATCGGGAAAAGTCAACTTAATCTGCTGGCGCATATCATCTGAACCAGTCCATCCCATCAAAGGGTCACGGAGCTTCGGTTTTTCCGGCTCATACTGCAAAACCCAACGGTGCGTTCCGCCCAAGCCTGACTGCATGGCCGACTTTGGTGGCAGAAAAATTCTCGCCCGCATTAGAATCACTCCTCAGTGGTCGGGGCGCCCGGATTCGAACCGGGGGCCTCTTGTACCCAAAACAAGCGCGCTACCAGGCTGCGCCACGCCCCGAACTTATGTGCGGATTAACCGCCGGAGAGCGGCTTGGCAATCACCTGATCGCCAACATTGATATTGTCTGTAGCTGTTATTCCACCCTTCAGCTCCAAAGTGGCCTTCACCGGCCCGCCAGATGAAATGGTATCGAGTGAATATGGGACGGTATTTTCAGCAATCGCGGCAATTTTGCCATCCGCGCCAATAAACACCATGTCTTCCGGGACCGGGCAATTTTTCATCCACATTTCAGACACTTGCGGAGAAGGCCAAACAAAAAGCATCCCTTGATCCGCTGGAATCGACGTACGGAACATCTCACCAGTTGCCTGCTCCTGCGCGGTCGTCGGCAGCTCAACGGTAAAATGATACTCCTTACCCGCCACGGTCTTGACTGTTAAAGACGCGACCGGAAGCCGCGGCTGAGGGCCTGTGGGGTCATCATTAACTGGCTGCGCCACAACCTGCTGCGCACCCAATAAGCCAGCCAGCAAGGCCGGGATAAAAATTCTCATTCACTCCTCCGTCGCAGCATATGTGCCGAAGGGCGTGGCTCAAAGCAATCCTAGCGGTCCCTCAACAGCGCTTCTAGCTTATAGTAAGCCGCCTCGGCTTCCTCGGCGGCCTCCCGCAGATCGCCATGGTTGAAGAACTGCCGGGATCGCATCGCCGCGATCCCGGCAGGCAGGCCTTGAGAACCAATCAGCTTTGCTATCTCTGTCATTTGTTGAGCAGCTTCACCTGAGATTAATTGTTCTCCAACATATTCAAGGCCCATTTTGCTACCCACCGCCCAACGCCGCCTTGCCCGGCGTGTTGCGCCGCCCATCAAATGCACAACAACTTCTTCCGGAAGGCTAAACACTGCTCCAAGATCGACAAGTATCCCACCAAGAGATTCATCAAGGACCAGGCAATTATATATCCCCTGGCTAAAGCCCTCACCCACTATAAGTTTAGCACTCTTGATAACCGGAATTCTCGATCCATTCCGCCGCTCTGCAAGAATTGATCGGGTCACTTCGTCCAACTTAAACGCCGGCAGTTGAAATTTGTTGGAAAGCATTTCATTTCCCTTCACGACTCCTGCTGACTTCGCGTGTGTAGCGGCGGGCAACCTTTAAAGCCCACGAATATCTTCGGGCTGAATGGTTAAAAGAAGCTAAAGCCGTTCCCGAGTTGCTTCGTCGATTTAATAAAGCCGCCCTACCATTACGCGCCGCCGCGCAGCCGTGGGTTGTTTAAAAAATCTTCAGCGGAAGATACGGAGCGACTTGATGCCAACCACCCCAAATCATACGGACGGAAATGAAAAATACGATGCCAATGCCGATCCAGCCAATCCATGGAAAGCGCTTCATGAGGCGCGCAACAAAATTGGCTGCCACGCCCATAAGCCCAATGGACAAAACCAGGCCAAAACCCAGCAAAACCGGATGATTCCTTGCTGCGCCGGCTACCGCCAATACATTATCAAGGCTCATCGAAACGTCGGCGACGATAATTCTGCGAATTGCTGACCCCATGCTAACGGGCACAGGGAAATGATTGCCATCGGCTTTACCAAAGGCCGAGAATTCCCGAGCGGATTTCCAGACCACCCAAAGCAGAAGAATGCCTCCGGCAAGCGTAAGCCCGACAATGGCTAAAAGCTTCACTGCCACCAATGCGAACAAAACACGAACAACCGTTGCGCCGATAACTCCGACCAAAATGGCCGTTCTGCGCTGCTCTGCCCCCAGCCCGGCAACCGCCAGGCCAATGATAATGGCGTTGTCACCGGCAAGCACCAAATCGATAAACAACACCTGAACCAGAATGGCGGCAAAGCTGAGATCATTCATTATCTTGAACTGTCCTGTCGTGGCACGGCTTGTCAATGCGGCGCGACTTTATTAGGCCAAGGCACAGAAATTCCGACTCCAGGAGCATCCGATGATACCCCGCTATACCCGCCCACAAGCCGCCTCGATCTGGACCCAGGAAAACAAATACCGAATCTGGTTCGAAATTGAGGCTTGTGCGTGCGAAGCGATGGCTATGCATGGGGATATTCCGGCTGAGGCGGCAATGGCGATCCGTAAAAGCGGCGATGCCGCCATGGCCGTCTTTACGGCAGCTGACACGGATGAGATTGACGCCATTGAAGCCGAGACACGCCACGATGTTATTGCGTTCTTAACGTGGCTGGCCAGGCGCATCGGTGAGGACAGCCGCTTCGTGCATCAGGGCCTCACCTCATCGGATGTATTGGATACGTGCTTTGCCGTTCAGCTTACGCAGGCCACGGACCTGTTGCTGGAGGACATTGACAAAGTACTGGAAGCACTAAAAAAACGTGCGTTTGAGCATAAATACACGCTAACCATTGGGCGCAGCCACGGCATACATGCTGAGCCCACGAGCTTTGGTTTAAAGCTCGCCGGCCACTACGCTGAATTTGCACGAAACAAGCAGCGTTTAATTGCCGCCCGGGCAGAAATTGCCACCTGCGCCATTTCTGGCGCTGTTGGAACTTTCGCCCATGTTAACCCAGGCGTAGAGGAATATGTCGCCAAGAAACTCGGGCTCCAGCCCGAACCAGTTTCTACACAGGTTATCCCGCGCGACAGGCACGCTGCATTTTTCGTAACCCTGGGTGTAATTGCGGCCAGCGTTGAGCGCTTGGCCACTGAAGTCCGCCATTTACAACGCTCTGAAGTCCGGGAAGCGGAAGAGTTCTTCCATGCCGGGCAAAAGGGCAGCTCTGCCATGCCGCATAAGCGTAATCCGGTGCTCTCTGAGAATCTATGCGGCCTCGCACGGTTGGTGCGCGCCGCGGTTGTTCCAGCCCTGGAAAACGTAACCCTGTGGCACGAGCGGGATATCTCGCATTCTTCAGTTGAACGGGGCATTGGACCAGATGCCACCGTAACGCTTGATTTCGCCCTTTTCCGCCTCGCAGGCATGGTAGAAAAACTGACCGTATACCCTGACCAGATGGCTGCAAATGTTGAGAGCCTTGGCGGGGTGGTACATTCCGGAGAGGTTTTGCTTGCGCTAACACGAGCCGGGATATTGCGTGAGGATGCCTATAGCATCGTGCAGCGAAATGCGATGGCCAC
>JAGXAO010000031.1 GCA_018971565.1 Rhodospirillales bacterium | reverse complement strand
GATACCGAAGCAGGCACCCCCTTGCAGGCAAGCCTTAAATCCAACTCCGTCGGGCTGGCAGGCGCGGTCATCATGTCCGCCGCAATCATGGGGCCTGCCGTTTCAACCTTTTTCAATCCGCAATTCTCCACGCCGTTTTCCGGGCCCGCGACACCTTTTGTATATTTTGCGTGCCTCATCGCCATCCTCATCACCGCCAGCGGCATTATGGAAATGGCGGCGGAAACACCCAGCGCCGGCTCTTTCTATACATATGTGGCGCAAGGCCTGGGCCCGCATGCGGGGTTTGTCACCGGCGGCCTGATGTTTCTGGCTTATGCACTGCTACCGCCTATCGAAGTGGCCTTGATCGGCGCTTATTTGCAGCAGACCATTCAACAGGAATTCGGCATCAACATCCCCTGGTGCCTGATCTCCCTCGTTCCTTGGGGTTTTATGACCTTCCTGGCGCTGGAAGGCGTGCAGAGCTCTCTGCGCACCGCCATGGTTCTGTTCATAATCGAGGTTGGCGTGGTGATGACCATGGCGATTATCGTGGTGGCCATGGGCGGCGCGCATGGCCTCACCGTGCAGCCATTGTCACCGGCATCTTCACCCCATGGCGTGCAGGGGCTGGTGATCGGCGCGGTGTTTGCCGCACTCAGCTTTGTTGGCTTTGAAGGGGCCACGACTTTGGGCGAAGAAGTGCGCCGGCCGCGCCGCAACGTGCCGCTGGCCATCGCCCTTTCCACGATAGCCGTAGGCGTTCTCTACACATTCTGCATCTGGGCTGAAATTGTGGGGCTGGGCGTAGACAAGGTGGCAACGCTCACCGGCGCCTCCACACCCTGGAACGATCTGGCCCATATGTATGCGCCATGGATGACACCGCTTATCATTCTTGCATCTGTTTCCAGCATGTTCGCGGTTTCGGTGAATTCCAACACCGGCATCGTGCGTATTCTCTATACCATGGGCCGGGAAGGGTTGCTGCCGCGCGCGCTGGCCCATATCAACCCCAAGCACAACACGCCTTCTAACGCGGTGTTGTTCCAGAGCGGCTTTACCTTCCTCACCGTTCTCATTGTCGGCGCGCTTTCTGGCGGGTTGGGCAACCCCAATGGCGGAAGCAATGTATATGGCTATCTTGGCTTTTTGCTCACGTTGGCAATTCTTGTCGTCTATGTGTTCGCCAATATCGCCGCTATCGCTTATTTCATGAAGCGCCGCAGCGGCAAGATGCTGCGCCATGTGTTTCTTCCCGCACTCGGCTGCCTGTTGATGGTTGGCTTGTTCGCGGGGCAGATCGTAGAAAACACAGGCGCGCCTTATACCTGGATGCCCTGGATCACTCTGGCCTGGTTCGCCGTGCTTGTGCTTGGCGCCACTTGGCTTGCGGTTACAAGGCCAGAAACATTACGAAAAGCCGGCGCCGTGCTTGGCTCCGAGGAGCCTGTGAAACTGGGCGGATAGTTTTTCTAAGAGGGTCCAGCCAACGCGCTGGACCCTTACCTTGTGCAAAGCGAATTACCCGCTGTGCATTATATTCCGCATGCCGTATGGATTATGAACTTTGAATAATTATCACGCGAGAAACACAACTATCTCCACGAATAAAGTTTTGCATATCGCGAACTGAGCAGGAAAATCTTGCATCAAGCGAGAACATGATCGGCATGATAAACAGATTCTTGATTATTTGGGTTCCGTCTTTTTTCCATCCATAGCTGACGGTGATTCGGCGGCAAGATGATCCGCAGAGGCAGTCAGCGCAGCCAGAGCAAAGACTCAAAACTCTTGAAAGAACGGTTATCATCCATTGGCCGTTGAGCAAGTCGAAATAAGCAAGAAATGAGCTGCTTGGCCAAGCATATAATTACCAAAATCGAGAGACGGCCGAATAGAATTTCATAACGAAATCATTGCTTTTCAGGTAAACCGGCCAGCTTCCGCGCGGCCTCTACGCCACTTTCCAATATTTTGTCCGAGAAAGCCGGATCGTTCACCGCGCGGGCCATTTGCAGGCAGCCCAGCATTACGCCGAACAGGCCGATGGCCAGGCGTTCCCGCGCCGCTTCGTCTGTTTCTGGCGGCAGGGCGCTAGTGATCTGCGCCAGTTGCGTACGCAGGCGGGCGGTGAAGGTGGCGCGGGTTTCCGGCTCGTGCCGGGCAATCTCGCTTACCAGTGCGGCGGTTGCGCAGCCTTGCTCGGGTGTGTCCCGGTGTGCCGGGCACAGATAACGGCGGATAAGCGCCTCCACACTTTCATGCGTCCGGCGGGCCGCGTTCTGGTCCAGCGCCGCCGCCAGCGCCTGGGAAACCAGATCCTCCTTCGAGGAGAAATGTGCGTAGAAGCCGCCATGGGTCAGCCCGGCTTCGGCCATTAACCCGGCTATGCCGGTGGCGGCCACGCCATCCCGCCGGAATTTTGTGGCGGCGGTTTCAATAATCCGCTGCTTTGTCTGTTCCTTGTGTCCCTTCGCGAAACGCATCAAACATTCCTTAAAATGATGATTGACATTTTATATGATGACTATAATTTAAAAGCAATCCAAATTTACAGGACCTATTCTCATGACCCAATCCAGCAAAGCCGGAACGGCTTTGGTTACCGGTGCATCCAGCGGCATCGGCGCCGTGTATGCGGACCGTTTCGCCAAACGCGGCTATGACCTCATCCTCGTGGCGCGGGACGAAGTGCGGCTGAACGCACTGGCGGAGAAGTTGCGCGCCCAGCACGGCGTCGCGGCTTCGGTGCTACCGGCGGATCTTTCCACCGAGGTGGGCATTCAGGCGGTGGAAGAGCGCCTGGCGGCTGAGTCCGCCATCAATTTGTTTGTGAACAACGCCGGCATCGCCAGGCTTGGCACACTGGCCGAAATGCGCCCGCAGGATATCAGCGATATCATTCAGCTTAATGTGAATGCCGCCTCACGGCTGGCGGCGGCGGCGGCAAGGGCCTTCGCGCCGCGCAAGGCAGGCCGCATTATCAACATCGCCTCCGTGCTGGCGTTGGTCTCCGAGCATTTCAACCCGGTTTATAATGCCAGCAAAGCCTTCGTCCTCAGCCTGAGCCAGAGCATGCAGAACGAACTGGCGCCGCTTGGGGTTAACGTACAGGCGGTGCTCCCGGGGGCAACGCGCACGGAAATCTGGTCGCGCGCCGGAGCGGATATTTCCGTGCTGCCGCCGGAGATGGTGATGGGTGTGGACGAGATGGTGGATGCGGCGCTGGTCGGTTTCGACCGTGGCGAGACCGTTACCATCCCTGCCCTGCCGGACGCAGCGGAGTTCGAGGCATTCACCCAGGCGCGACTGAAGATGGGTCCGAACCTCTCCCGCGACCATGCGGCGGCGCGTTACCGCACGCACACCGTGACATGAGCAGCACGACGGCTGGGAGCCCAACCGGGGCGCGGAGCAGATTGCCGCGCCGCGCCCCGGTCTGGGGCGGCGCCGTTATCCTCGCCGCCGCCGCTCTGGCCTGGGGCGTGAATGACTGGCGCTACGGGCAGTATATAGAGAGCACGGATGATGCGTATGTAGGCGGCGATGTTTCCGCCCTGGCCTCGCAAGTGAGCGGGCTGGTAACGCAAGTGGCGGTGACCGACAACGAGGCGGTGCAGAAGGGGCAATTGCTTATCCGGTTGGATGATCGCCCCTATCGCGCGGCTTTGGCCAGGGCACAGGCGGATGTGCAGGCGGCGCAAGCGGCACTGGCCAATCTGAACGCCCAGGAAGTGTTGCAAAGCGCGGTTATCGAGGAGGCGCGGACGGAGATTGTTTCCGCCGATGCGGCGGTGACGCTGGGTTTGGCCAACCAGACCCGCTACGACCATCTGGCCAGCACCAATGCGGGCTCCGTGCAGCAGGCGCAAACAGCCCGCGCCACCTACCAGCAAAACAAGGCGGCAGCACAGAAAGCCCGCGCGGCGCTGAAGGCGGCGGAGGCGCAACTTGGGGTGATCGCAACCCAAAAGGCGCAGGCGCAAGCCAGCCTGGGGGCGGCGCAGGCGGAGGAGCAGAATGCCGCGCTGAATGAGCAATATACGCAGATCCGCGCGCCGTTCAGCGGTACGGTGGGCAACCGCGCCGCGCACGTGGGGGCCTATGCCAGCGCTGGCACGCAGCTCATCTCCCTGGTGCCCACAACCGGGCTGTGGGTGGATGCAAATTTCAAGGAAGACCAGCTTGCCCATATGCACCCAGGGCAGGAGGCGCAGATCAGCGCCGACATCTCGCCCGGTACGAAGATAACCGGCATTGTGCAAAGCCTCTCCCCGGCCTCCGGCGCTGTGTTCAGCCTGCTGCCGGCCGAAAACGCTACCGGCAATTTCACCAAAATCGTGCAGCGCGTGCCGGTGCGTATTCTGCTTCAGGGAAATGCGGCCACGCTGGGATTATTGCGGCCGGGGCTTTCCGTCACCGCCTCGGTTAACACCAAATGAAGGCCGTTCTGCCTTTCGCCATCATGTGTGTGGGCATGTTCGCTGCCCTGCTGGATATTCAGATCGTCGCGTCATCCTTGCAGGATATCGGCGGCGGGCTTTCAGCGGCGCAGGATGAAATTGGCTGGGTGCAGACAGCGTATCTGATCGCCGAGATTATCGTGATTCCGCTTTCCGGCTGGCTAACGCGGGTGTTTTCCACACGTTGGCTGTTCGCGGCCTCCGCCGCCGGGTTTACGCTTACCAGCATGCTCTGCGGGCTGGCCTGGAATATCGACAGCATGATCGCCTTCCGCGCCCTGCAAGGGTTGCTCGGCGCCTCGATGATCCCCACCGTGTTCACCTCCTCCTTTCATTATTTTCAAGGCCAGAAACGGGTTTATGCGGCGGCGGTCATCGGCACTATCGCCTCCATCGCGCCCACGCTGGGGCCGGTGATCGGCGGCTACATCACCGACATTTTGAACTGGCACTGGCTGTTTTACATCAACCTCGTGCCCGGCCTGCTGGTGACGATTTTCGTGGCGCTGCTGGTGGATATCGACAAACCGGACATCACCTTGCTGCGCGGCGCGGATTATCCCGGCATCGCGTTGATGGCGCTGGGGCTCGGCACGCTGGAGTATTTTCTGGAGGAAGGCTCGCGTTGGAACTGGTTCGACGACATAACCATCACGCGTTGCGCCTGGATCGCGGGGATCTCGCTCACCGCCTTCATCATCCGGAGCCTGATGCGGCAAAACCCGGTGATGGATTTCAGGGCGTTGCTTAATTCCAATTTCAGCATTGGCTGCGCCATTTCTTTTGTCGTCGGCATTGGCATGTTCGCCACGATTTACCTCACACCGCTGTTCCTGGGCTATGTGCGCGGGTTTTCCGCCTGGCAGACGGGTGTGGCGATTTTCTCGACCGGCGCTGCTTCCGTTGCCGGTGTGCCGGTTTATATCGCGCTGGCAAAACGGTTTGATCTGCGCTGGATCATGATGGCCGGGCTGATCTGTTTCGGGCTCGGCATGTGGAGCTTTTCGTTCATCACCAGCGATTGGGGCTGGCGGCAGTTGCTGGTGCCGCAAATTCTGCGCGGCTTTCCACAGGTGTTTTGCGTAGCACCTTCCGTCACGCTGGGGCTGGGCAGCCTACCGCCGGAACGGCTGAAATATGCCAGCGGGCTGTTCAACATGATGCGGAATCTGGGCGGCGCGGTGGGTATCGCGCTATGCGGGGCGGTGCTGAACGACCGGACGAATTTTCATTTCATGGTGCTGGCATCCAACCTCACCACGGCGCGCGCGCAGGTGCCAGTAACCATGCAGCAGATGACGCAGGCATTGGGCGGCACCCAGGCGGCGCTGCGAGAGTTATGGGCACTGACATACGCGCAGGCCGAAACAATGGCTTACGCGGATGCGTTCTGCGCCATCGCCATGGCCTTTGTGGTGGCAGTGTGTCTGGCGCCGTTCCTGCGACAAATAAAGCCCCCCGCGCAGCCAATATCCGAGCATTAGGCCAGACCCCGAAAGGGTCTGGTCTGTTAATAGCGACGGTTTCAACCTGCGGGGTGAAAGACTAGCAAGGTCAATGTACCCGGCTCAAATTGATAACGCGGCGCAAAACCAGGGTGTTTTTCAACACCTTTGCCTTCCGGCTTCGCGGTGACGAGATACACATCACCGTTTGTCTCATTCACCGCAATGGTACGCGCGCCCAGCCGGGTTTTTACCGGTGGCAGAACGGTATAATGATCCGCGTCGGTCTCGCGAATGACCGAAAGCGTACCGGTACTGTTGGGGCTGAAGATGAGGTGGCGCTTGGCATCGAAGGCGGCGCTGTCTGAACCTTTGCCGATGGGCAAAAGCGCAACTTCTATCCCGGTATCGGTGTTTATCACCGCCAGTTCGCCGTTCTGGCAGCTCGTAAACACGCGTGAAGCCGCGGGATCTATCGCCACGCCGGTTGGTGCTTCGCAGCCTGGCAACGGCCAGCGCGCGCTCACCTGCCCGGTCTGCGTATCAACTTCCGCCATCTCGTTCTTGTCGTTCAGCGCCACGAAAATCTGCCCTTGGCCGTTGGGGGCCAGATATTCCGGGCTGCCATCAAGCGGAATTTTAGCTTCCGCATCCGTGGCGGGGTCGAGCGCCAGCAGGGCCGCGGAGTCACCCGCCGCGACGAAAATTTTCTTACTGGCGGAATCGAACACCATGCCATCCGTATCATCCAGAGAAGGAAGGGTTTTTTCCAGCTTCAACGTGGCGGGGTTGAAGACGGACAGGGTTTGCGTGCCGGAGCTGTCCGTGTAGCCGAGGCCGTGGCGGGATCGAAGGCGATGCCATGGGTGTCGTCCAGCCCGGTAACATTACCTTCCACCTTATTGGTGGCGGTGTTCACCACCGTAAGCGTTTTACCATGGGCAATGAAAAGCTGGCCGGTGGCGGCATGGTAGTGCATGTAATCCCAATGCGCGGCACCACCGAGGGGCACGGAAGCAGCCAGACTGTAGGGCGGTGTTGCGGCCCGGGCCCCCGGCACGGCAGCCGCCATGAACAGGGCGGACAGACCAGCATACGCGAAAAATCTCATTACAAACTTTCCTTGGTAAATAAAGCAGTATGTTCCCCGCGCTTCTCCAAGATCGGCCCGAAGACAGACGGGCGGACAGAATAGCCTTGAAATGGCAAGAGTTTTGCTAAGAATTGGAAACATATCCGGCGCGGCGGCGAATACAAAAATGGCGCCCAGATACGGGCGCCATTTCATGCGGAATTTATGTTATGTGCCGTCTCTAAATCTAGGCCGGCTGTGCTTTGCGCTGCAAAGCAGCTACCGCTTGTTTTGCCAGCGGGTCCAGCCCTTCTCCACCTTCGTCGAGATGATGAAAAATCTGGGCAAGCATACGCTTCTCCCAGAATTTCTTGAGATGGTCGCTGATTTCCGCAACGGCCTTCGCCTCGGGGTCGTGCGCGAAAGCCTTGCTGATCTGGTTCGCCATGTAGACGAGTCTGTCTATAGTGCCGTGTGACATCGAATTATGCCTTTGAATGGCGCACTGCTGGCGCATAAAACCGCCGCTGCCGTAGCCAGGAGCCACGGCAGCGAGAGTGAAGCAGATTACTCCGCCGCCACGGGCGGAACAATCCGGCGGGCCTGGGCGCTATGTGCATTATATTCGTTCTGCCATTCGGTGGGGCCGTTGGAGAGCGAAATCTGCACCGCCGTCACCTTGTATTCCGGGCAGTTTGTCGCCCAGTCGGAATAGTCCGTGGTGATGACGTTGGCCTGGGTGAGCGGGTGATGGAAGGTCGTGTAGACCACACCCGGCGCCACACGGTCGGTTATCTTGGCACGCAGCGAGGTCTCGCCAGCACGGCTGGCCAGCTTGACCCAGCTGCCATCCTTCACGCCGCGGGTCTCAGCGTCGAACGGATGGATTTCCAGCACGTCCTCTGCATGCCAGATGGAGTTCTCGGTGCGCCGCGTCTGCGCGCCGACATTATACTGCGACAGAATGCGCCCGGTGGTGAGCAGCAGCGGGAAGCGCGGGCCGGTTTTTTCATCGGTCGGCACATAGTCCGAAATGATGAACTTGCCGCGGCCACGCACGAACCCATCGATATGCATCACCGGCGTGCCGGTGGGCGCCTTCTCGTTGCAGGGCCACTGGATGGAACCCAGATCGTCCAGCGCCTTGTAGGAAACACCAGCGAAGCTCGGCGTGGTGCGGGCAACTTCGTCCATAATCTCGGACGGATGGCTGTATTCCATCGTCATGCCCATAGCCTTGGCCAGCATCAGCGTCACTTCCCAATCCGCATAGCCGTTCTTGGGCTTCATCACCTTGCGGATACGCTGAATGCGGCGCTCGGCATTGGTGAAGGTGCCGTCCTTCTCAAGGAAGCTGCACCCCGGCAGGAACACGTGCGCGTAGTCGGCGGTTTCGTTCAGGAACAAATCCTGCACCACCACGCACTTCATCGCGGAAAGACCGGAGATCATGTGCTTCGTGTCCGGATCGGACTGCACGATGTCCTCACCCTGGATGTACAGGCCGAGGAAGGTACCGTCCGTCGCCGCATCGATCATGTTCGGGATGCGCAGGCCCGGCTCGTTGGAGAGGGAAACGCCCCAATCTATTTCCAGAATGTGCCGCGCGGTATCATCGGAGACGTGACGATAGCCGGGGAACTCATGCGGGAAGCTGCCCATATCGCAGCTGCCTTGCACGTTGTTCTGGCCGCGCAGCGGGTTCACGCCAACGCCGGGGCGGCCGACATTGCCGGTGGCCATGGCAAGATTGGCGATGGCGATAACCGTGGAGGTGCCCTGGCTATGCTCGGTCACGCCCAGGCCATAATAAATGGCACCGTTACGGGCCTTGGCATAGAGACGGGCGGCGGCACGCAGCTCAGCTGCCGGAACACCGGTATGGACTTCAGTCGCTTCCGGGCTGTTTTCCGGGCGCATGATGAAGGCCGCCCATTCAGCGAACTCTTCCCAGTCGCAACGCTCGCGGATGAAGTTCTCGTCGGCGAGGCCTTCCTCGATAACGGTATGCGCCAGCGCGTTGACCAAGGCCACATTGGTGCCCGGACGTAGAGCCAGATGATGCTCGGCCTCGACATGCGGGGTACGCACGAGGTCGATCCGGCGCGGGTCGGCGACGATGAGCTTCGCGCCCTCGCGCAGCCGTTTCTTCATGCGAGACGCAAAAACCGGGTGGCCGTCAGTCGGGTTGGCGCCAATAACCAGGATGACATCCGCCTCGTCAACCGAGTCGAAATCCTGCGTGCCGGCGGAGGTGCCATAGGTGTTCACCAGGCCATAGCCGGTGGGGGAATGGCAGACGCGGGCACAGGTATCGACGTTGTTATTGCCAAAGCCGGCACGGATAAGCTTCTGCACCAGGAAGGTTTCCTCGTTGGTGCAGCGTGAGGAGGTGATGCCGCCAATGGAGTCCTTGCCGTGCTCAGCCTGGATCTGCTTGAACTTGTCCGCGGCGTAGGAGATCGCCTCCTCATAGGTCACCTCTTTCCAAGGATCGGTGATCTTCTCACGGATCATCGGCTTGGTGATGCGGTCCTTATGCGTGGCATAGCCCCAGGCGAAGCGGCCCTTGACGCAGGAATGGCCGTGATTGGCCTTGCCGTCCTTATAGGGGACGAGACGGACCACTTCCTCGCCGCGCATTTCGGCCTTGAAGGTGCAGCCCACGCCGCAATAAGC
This sequence comes from Rhodospirillales bacterium, assembly GCA_018971565.1. Classification (GTDB taxonomy): domain Bacteria; phylum Pseudomonadota; class Alphaproteobacteria; order Acetobacterales; family Acetobacteraceae; genus Acidocella. The sequence goes on along the minus strand of JAGXAO010000031.1, from coordinate 9,207 downwards.
GCAGGTGGTCACCGCCGAATGCTCCGGCTGGCCAATCTCGATGACGGTTTTCTCCATCAACGTGGCGGTGGGGCAAGCCTGCACGCAGGCACCGCAGGACACACACTCGGAATCGAAGAAATCCTCGCTGATGCCGGGCGAAACCTTGGAGTTGAAGCCAGAGCCGCCGATGGTAAGGGCGAAGGTGCCCTGAATCTCCTCGCAGGCACGCACACAGCGCGAGCAGACAATGCACTTGGAGGGGTCGAACTGGAAGTAAGGATTGGAGACGTCTTTCTCCGCATCCAGATGGTTCTTGCCTTCATAGCCATAACGCACTTCGCGCAAACCAACCTCGCCGGCTGCGTCCTGCAGCTCGCAATTGCCATTGGCCGAGCAGGTCAGGCAGTCCAGCGGATGGTCGGAAATGTAGAGTTCCATCACGCCCTTACGCAGCTTGGCGAGCTTGGAGTTCTGCGTGTGAACCACCATGCCAGGCGCCACGGGCGTGGTGCAGGATGCGGGGGTGCCCGGCCGACCCTCGATCTGCACCAGGCAGAGGCGGCAGGAACCGAAGCTGTCCAGCGTGTCGGTGGCGCAAAGCTTGGGGATTTGCGTACCCATCTCCGCGGCGGCGCGCATGACCGAGGTACCCTCGGGCACAGTGATGCTCTCACCGTCAATGGTCAGGGTAACGAGAGCCGTCGCCTGGCGAGGTTTCGTACCGTAATCGGTTTCTTGAATTAGGCCCATAATAAGCTCCTATTCCGCTGCCGCAGGGAGTGGGGTGGCGCCGAAATCTTCGGGGAAAAGGTTAAGCGCGCTCACCACCGGGTAGGGTGTGAACCCGCCCAGCGCGCAGAGCGAGCCGAATTTCATCGTCTCACACAGGTCACGCAGGATTTCGGTGTTTTGCGCGACCTTCTCACCTGCCATGATTTTGTCGAGAGTTTCCATGCCGCGCGTGGAACCAATGCGGCAGGGCGTGCACTTGCCGCAGGATTCGTGCGCGCAGAACTCCATGGCGAAGCGCGCCATATGCGCCATGTCCATCGTATCGTCGAACACGACCAGCCCGCCATGGCCGATAAGCCCATCGCGCGCGGCGAAAGCCTCATAATCATACGGGGTGTCGAACTGCGAGGGCGCGAAATAGGCGCCAAGCGGCCCCCCCGCCTGAACGGCCTTAACCGGCCGGCCAGAGGCCGTGCCACCGCCAATATCGTTGATCAACTCACCCAAGGTGATGCCGAAAGCGATCTCGAACAACCCGCCATGCTTGACGTTGCCGGCGATCTGCACCGGCATTGTGCCGCGCGAACGGCCCATGCCGCAAGCGGCATAAGCGGCGGCACCTTCCGCGAGAATATAAGGAACCGCCGCCAGAGACAGCACGTTGTTGATCACGGTCGGCTGGCCGAACAGGCCCTGCAACGCCGGGATTGGCGGCTTGGCGCGGACCATGCCACGCTTGCCCTCAAGGCTGTCCAGCAAGGCTGTCTCCTCGCCGCAGACATAGGCGCCCGCACCTTCGCGGACTTCCATGGCGAAGTTCGGCAGCAGCCCCGCCTGGGTGGCGATGACGATCGCCTCGCGCAGAATCTGGATCGCCAGCGGATATTCAGACCGGAGATAGACATAGCCGCGCGTGGCACCCACCGCGAGACCCGCGATGGCCATGCCCTCAATGAGGCAGAACGGGTCGGCCTCGATAATCAGACGGTCGGCGAAGGTGCCGGAATCGCCCTCATCGGCGTTGCAGACGATGTATTTCTGCTCCGCCTTGGCGTTGCGCACGGTTTCCCACTTGATACCCGTCGGGAATCCCGCGCCGCCACGGCCGCGCAGGCCGGAATCCTTCACAGCCGCGCAGATTGCCGCTGGTTCCATCCCGCGGGCGTTTTCCAGCCCCTTGAAGCCGTCATGCGCCTGGTAATCGGCGAGGCTCAGAGGGTCGGTGATCCCACAACGAGAAAAGGTCAAACGCTGCTGCTTGGCGAGGAACGGAATTTCCTCAACCAGGCCGACCGCCTTGGGGTGCGCCGCAAGGTCTCCGAACAAAGCCGGAACGTCTGCCTGCGTCATTGGGCCGAAGCCAGCCCGGCCCTGGGCGGTTTCCACTTCCACCAGCGGCTCCAGCCAGAACAGGCCACGGGAGCCGTTACGGACGATGCTGACCTCCACGCCGCGTTCAGCGGCCTGGGAGGCGATTGCGGCGGCGAGCTTGTCTGCGCCGAGGGCGACGCTGACACTGTCACGGGGTACGAAAATACGCATCAGACAGCTTCCCCGGCAAGTGCTTTGAGGCCCTGCTCATCCAGCCGGGCGTGCAGGTCATGGTCCAGCATGGCGCTGGGGGCGCAAGCGCAGAGGCCAAGGCAATAAACAGACTCGACCGTAAGCCGGCCATCCGGCGTGGTGCCACCCCAGTCCAGGCCAAGGCTTTGCAAAAGCTTGCTGGCATTGGCTTCCGAGCCCATCGACTGGCACGCTTCCGCGCGGCAGATTTTCAGCACATGGCGGCCATGGGGCGCCTGCCTGAAGTCATGGTAGAAGGAAACAACACCATAAACCTCCGCCCGGCTTACGTTGAGCGTTTGGGCCACAAGACGGATTGAATCGTCGTTTATATACCCAAATTCTTCCTGCAGAGCATGAAGAATTGGCAGCATCGGTCCTTCGAGCGGCAGATACTGGGCAATGATTTCAGCAGCGCGGCTGGCATCCCAAAGCGGAGTCATAGAATAGCTTGTTCCCGGCATGAATGGTTTGTGGCTTATTGGCGCAAAGCAGCTTGAAAAACAATCCTGAAATACAATGCTGCAATAGCACAAAGCTATCAAAAAATCTACTTTGCTCTAATTTGGGCAAACAAGGCAGCGGTTAGCGGTGAGAGCGGGGTTCGTTCAGCAATAACCAGTCCAACCTTATGGACCTCTTCAGGCTGGACGATCGGAATCGCCGCCAGATCCTCTCCCAACCCAAATACGCCCACGAATTTTTCCGGCAGCACGCAGGCCCATTGTTTGGTTTTAACATGAGAAACCAAAACCAAAATTGAGTTGGATTCCAATACCGGCACCACCGCGGCACCGGATTGTTGCAGCAAACGGTCGATGATACGGCGATTCTGCATATCCGGCGTGAGCAGGCAAAGGGGAATATGCGCAATCTCGGCCCAACTCACCTTCTTGCGGTCGCCAAGCGGCGCAACTTTAGTGGTAAGTAAATAATATCGCTCATCGTAAAGCGGAATAAACCGTGTTTTGGCAACAGGTTCGTTATCCAGGTAGGTAATGCCCGCGTCGATTTCTGCATTCACCAGGCGTTGCAGCAATTCCGAGGACGTGCAGGATTGCACATTGAAGCGGACATTAGGGTGCAGCGCCCGGAATGGCGTGGTAATGTCAGCCACCACCGCCAGAGCTGTGGGGATAACCGCCAGACGCATCACCCCAGAAAGGCCATGCCTGAGGCTGGACACCTCGTCATGCATGGCGCGCACATCACCAGTGATTCGCCTGGCCCAACCCAGCACCACCTCCCCTTCAGGCGTAAAACCTTGAAAACGGGAACTGCGAATAACCAGCGGAAGCCCCATGGCGTCTTCCAGCGCCCGAATGGCGGCTGAAAAGCTTGGCTGCGTGACGCCACACACCTCAGCGGCTCGCCCGAAGTGCTTTTCGCGCGCCAAAACAATCAGGTACTCAAGCTTCGGGAATATAAAAGCGCCCTTCCTTATTTTTAGGTGATCAGCGGCCCCGCCGATCAGCACAAGATACAATTTTGGGGTGGCCACAGCAATCCAGCCTCGATATGGTGAAAATACCCCCAAATTCCAGCGGGGCCACCGCAATGCCGAATGGCGGAATACACCCATCAGGCCGCATGCCAGCGCCCTTGACAGGTGCAGTTGGCGCGTCAATTATTGGCATGCCAAATGCCAAAAGATTCCGCTCTGCGTTTGCACAATTCGCAGTGCGGTTTTTTTGGCCTGCGGGTTCACCGCGAAAACCGTCATTCCCGGTCTATTTTGGGTCAGGCGGGTTTGGTAAGTTGGGGGAAAGAGGCGACCGAGCATGGAACAAATGCAGGACTCTATGGATTACCGGCAGCTTGTTGAGGAAGCCGGTGATGCAATCATTGCTTCGGATCCACAAGGCATCATCGTTTTATGGAATGCGGCGGCAACCCGGATTTTCGGCTTTTCTTCCAACGAAGCCATAGGCCAAAATCTGGATATTATTATTCCAGAACGGCAACGGCAGCGGCACTGGACCGGGTATGATGCCAGCATGGCCAGCGGCACCACCCGCTACGGCACCACGCTGCTGAAAGTGCCCGCACTCCACAAGGACGGACAAACACTCTCAATCGCGTTTACCGTCAGCCTGCTTAAGTCAGCCGGCAAGGTAACACAGATTGTGGCTTTCGTCCGTGACGAAACGGCCCGCTGGAGCGAGGAGCGCGAATTACGCCGTCGCATAAGGGCATTAGAGGAAGCCGCCGGCCCATCCGGCGGAGCGAATAACGTTTAGTAGATAATGGGAGAAGATAAATGAGCAGACCGCTCGAAGGTATTAAGATTATCGATTTCACGCACGTGCAGGCCGGTCCGGCATGCACGCAGCTCCTCGCCTGGTATGGCGCCGACGTCATCAAGGTCGAGCGTCCGGGCTCAGGCGACGTAACACGCAACCAGCTCCGTCACGTTAAGGACGCTGACGCGCTGTATTTCACGATGCTGAACTCTAACAAACGCTCCCTGACGCTTGATACCAAGACCCAGGACGGCAAGGACGTTCTCACCAAGCTGATCAAGGAATCAGACGTGCTGGTTGAGAATTTCGGGCCCGGCGCGCTGGACCGCATGGGTTTCAGCTGGGAACGTATCCAGGAACTGAACCCGGGCATGATCATGGCCTCGGTGAAGGGCTTCTCCGATGGGCATCATTACGAAGATCTCAAGGTCTATGAGAACGTCGCGCAATGCGCCGGCGGTGCCGCTTCCACCACCGGGTTCTGGGATGGCCCGCCGACCGTTTCCGGCGCCGCTCTGGGTGACAGCAACACCGGCATGCACCTTGCCATCGGCATTCTCACCGCGCTGATGCAGAAGGGCAAAACCGGCAAGGGCCAGAAGGTTGCTGTTTCCATGCAGGACGCCGTGCTGAACCTCTGCCGCGTGAAGCTGCGCGACCAGCAGCGCCTCGATGCACTGGGCTACCTGGAAGAGTATCCGCAATACCCGCACCACTCCTTCTCGGATGTTGTGCCCCGCGGCGGTAACGCGGGCGGCGGCGGCCAGCCTGGCTGGGTGATGAAGTGCCATGGCTGGGAGCATGACCCCAACGCCTATATCTACTTCACCATTCAGGGACACGCGTGGGAGCCGATCTGCCGCGCGATCGGCAGGGAAGAGTGGATTAATGACCCCGCCTACATGACCGCCGCAGCGCGTCAGGACAAGCTCTTCGATATCATCACCGAAATCGAGGGCTGGCTCTCGGACAAGACCAAGTTCGAGGCGGTCGACATCCTGCGCAAGTACGACATCCCCTGCGCGCCGGTGCTGACCATGAAGGAAATCGCGGAAGATGAGTCCCTGCGCAAGAGCGGCACCATCGTCGAGGTTCCGCATCCGAAGCTCGGCAAGTACCTCACCGTGGGCAGCCCGATCAAGTTCTCTGACATGAAGGTGGACATCAAACCCTCGCCATTGCTTGGCGAACATACCGATGAAGTCCTTAGCGAGCTCGGCTATTCGGCTGAGAAGATTAAGGAACTGCACGCTGCCAAGGCAGTCTAAGTACCAACTTTGCCAGGCCCGCTCCCTTATGGGAGCGGGCTAACAGCCTTTTACTGCCCGCCTTAATTCATAAAATAAACGCAGGCGCGCCATTGTTTTAAAGTTGTTCCGCCAGCGATTATAGCCTTCTAAAAACTACAAATAGAACAACCCCGCGCAAAATAAGCAGGGATATTAGAATTTGGCTCGATTGGAGGAGACTGCTTTTGAGTATTCAACCGACCGCGGCTTGGCCTATTGCCAACACATCAACGTCCGAGCTGGTGGTGGCTCCCTTTGCAATTGAGCCAACCTTTAAAACCAAAGTTTATGACACGCTAAAACAGGCGATCATCGCTCTCGATATTTACGGAAAACCCGAAGAAACCTGGCTAGATGAACGGCAGCTCGCTGAACGGCTGGGTGTAAGCCGCACCCCAATTCGAGAAGCGATCGCGATGCTCGAGCAGCAAGGGTTCGTAAAGTCTGTTGCGCGCCGCGGAATTAACGTATTGCGGAAAAGCAAACGCGAGGTGATCGAGACAATTCAGGTTTGGGCTGCCTTGGAAGCAATGGCGGCGCGGCTTGTCATTAAAATTGCCTCTGATGAAGAGATCCTGCAGCTCAGGCAAATTTTCAATTCTTTCCACGACACCCATCGCCCGGCGGATTATTTGTCCGAATATTCAGTTGCGAACATACGCTTTCACCAAACGATTATAGAACTCACGGGTTCCAGCGTGCTGCGCCGAGCGACAGAAGACATTCTTCTGCATGTGCGCGGTATTCGCCGCATTACCATCGGCCTCGATAACCGCGCCTCACGCTCCATTGAGGATCATTTGGCAATCATCGCTGCACTTGAGAAGCGAGATACCGAACAGGCAGAGCGCCTATGCCGCGACCATACCCTTGGCCTCGCCGACTATGTAGACAGACACAGCAAGGGCATTTTTTTCTAGCGCGTCTTTTTCCAGGCGCCTCTGCGTATGGCGCTATCGGATATCCACTCACAACCCCAACTAAAAAGGGCCCCGCGTAAAGCAAGGCCCTTTTGTTTGTGAAAGGCTTCATAGAGCCTTTCAATTGCTTTACTTCTTTTTGACAATGCTCTGTGGATTGAGGCTGCCGATATTGCCGCTTTCGCTGCCAGCGGCAGGGTCAATCACGGCATTAATCAGGGTCGGCTTACCGCTATTCATCGCAGCATCAACCGCCGTGCGCAGCTCGTCCGGCGTTGTCACGTTAACGCCAACACCACCAAACGCAGTCATCATCAGGTCGTACCGCGCATCGTGAACGAACACGGTGGTGGCGACATCAGAGGTGCCGGAGGTATTAACGTCTGTGCCGCGATAAATGCCGTTATTGTTGAACACAACAATGCAGACCGGCAGGTTGTAGCGACAGATTGTCTCGATCTCCATGCCCGAGAAGCCGAAGGCGCTGTCGCCTTCAACCGCCAGAACAGGTTTACCGGTCTCAATGGCAGCCGCAACGGCGAAGCCCATACCGATGCCCATCACGCCCCATGTGCCGACATCAAGCCGCTTGCGGGGCTGGTACATGTCGATCACGCCACGGGCGAGATCCAGCGTATTTGCGCCTTCGTTAACAAGGATCGCGTCCGGGCGCTCCTGGATAACTGTGCGAAGCACACCAAGAGCCGCATGGAAATCCATCGGCGTTGAGTTCTTCTTCAGCCGGCCCGCCATTTTGGCGAGGTTAGCCTCCTTGCGGGTCTCCAGAGCGTTCACCCAATCGGCAGGCGGCGCAGGCCAGGAAGAGCCCATGCCCGCGAGCAGCGCCGCGACGCAAGAGCCGATATCGCCCACCACCGGTGCCGCGATCTCGACATTGCTGTCCATTTCCTTCGGCTCGATGTCGATCTGAATGAACTTCTTCGAGCCAGGCTCGCCCCAGCTCTTGCCCTTACCATGGGAAAGCAGCCAGTTAAGGCGCGCGCCAATGAGCACAACAACATCCGAATCCTTCAATGCCTGCGAGCGGGCAGCCCCGGCGGATTGCGGGTGCGTATCCGGCAGCAGTCCCTTAGCCATGCTCATCGGCAGGTAGGGGATGCCGCTCTTCTCGACTAGCGCGCGGATATCTTCATCAGCCTGGGCATAAGCAGCGCCCTTGCCCAGAATAATCAGCGGGCGCTTGGCGTTCTTCAGCAGGTCCAGCGCACGGGCGATGGCCGAAGGAGCCGGCAACTGCGCCGGTGCGGCATCAATCACCTTAACAAGAGACTTACGGCCGGCCTCGGCGTCCATCACCTGGGAGAACAGCTTGGCTGGAAGATCGAGATATACACCACCGGGACGGCCCGAAACGGCCGCGCGAATCGCGCGCGCCACGCCAATGCCAATATCCGCCGCGTGCAACACGCGGAAAGCTGCCTTGCAAAGCGGTTTGGCAATGGCCAGCTGGTCCATTTCCTCGTAGTCGCCCTGTTGCAGATCAACGATCTCACGTTCGGACGAACCCGAGATCAGGATCATCGGGAAGCAATTGGTGGTTGCGTTAGCCAACGCGGTGAGGCCGTTCAGGAAGCCGGGCGCGGAAACCGTGAGGCAGATGCCCGGCTTCTTGGTAAGGAAGCCCGCAATAGCCGCGGCGTTGCCAGCATTCTGCTCGTGGCGGAAGGAGATGACTCGCATCCCCGCGCCCTGGGCGAGACGGCCAAGATCTGTGATCGGAATACCCGGAACACCGTAAATCGTCTCAATTTCGTTGAGCTTAAGGGCGTCGATAACGAGGTGGAAGCCATCGGTAAGCTCGCCCTCGGTCTCCGCGCCGACAACTGTTGAATTTGTGTCCTGGAGCATCGCGGACATCGGCTCTTTTCCTCCACATATGATATGAGTTTGCTCCGCGGCCCGATTAACGGTGATCACGGCAAAACGCAGTTCTACTGGCACACCAAATGCCACTAGTCAACATAGAGCCGCCAGCAAACAAGAACGGCCTGGCGCCCTCAATTTAGCCCCAAACCCGCCATGCACCTAAATATTTATCCCGAGACTCTGAAAAAACTCCTATTGGCCGGTCTTTATTTCCAAAGATTTACAAAGATGGCAATTTTGCGGTGGACAAGCACCAAATATTTGGTGTTTGGTATACCCAATACACACGAGGCTGTTTGGTTAAGACGAATACCGGGGCATAATTCCGGAAAAGATGAGGTAAATAGGGGTGCCGTGTTGTCGGCTCCTCTTTGTGTGTTGCTTAAATTAAAACCATCGCGGAGCGCGAGAGTGGAGGAGAGAAATGTCTAGTAGCTTAAATGAACCTGTTGGCATGCCCGGCGGCCAGACGAGTGGGATTAGCCCCGAAGTGAATAGCACCCGTTGGCGGATGCTTATTCTCGGCGTCGTCTGCATGATCATGATCGCAAATCTGCAATATGGCTGGACGCTCTTCGTTCTGCCGCTTCA
>JAGXAO010000143.1 GCA_018971565.1 Rhodospirillales bacterium | reverse complement strand
TTTACCTGCGGGCGCTGATGGCGGAGATGGAGCGGCTGGCCAACCATTGCCGGGATATCGGCGAGATTGCCGAGGATGCGGGTTTTGCCTTCCTGAATGCGCGCTTTGCCTTGATGCGCGAATATCTCTGCGCCGCCGCGCAAACGGCCTTCGGCCACAGGCTTATGATGGATATGGTGGTGCCGGGCGGTGTCGCCGGAGACATTGCCGAAGCCGGGGCGGACGCGATTGAGGACGCGCTGGACGCGCTGGAGCAGGAGCTGCCCAGCCTGACCCGCGTGTTCGAGGATTATGCCAGCCTGCAGGACCGTGTGGTGGGCACGGGCATTATCCCGCCCGCCCTGGCGGCGGCTTATAATGCGGGCGGGGTCGTAGCCCGCGCCTCAGGCCAAAACACGGATGCGCGGCTGGTGCCGGGCTACCCGCCTTATGATGCGCTGGGCGTTTCCGTGAAGCTGGCGCAGGAGGGCGATGTGGCCGCCAGAATCAAGGTGAGGCTGGAAGAGATTCCCGAAAGCATCCGGCTTATTCGAGACATATTGGCGGCCTTGCCAACCGGCCCGCTGGCGCTGGCGCCGCCCGGCTCCAGCGGCATGGGTCTGGGCGTGGCGGAGAGTTTCCGCGGCCCCGTCTGGCACTGGCTGAATATCGATAACGGGCAGATCCTGGATGCCTTCGTGGCCGATGCCAGCACCCTGCACTGGCCCCTGCTGGAGCACGCCGCCACCACCGCCATCCTTGCGGATTTTCCGTTAATTAACCGATCAATTAACGGATCATATTCCGGCGTGGATTTATAGAGGCTTCAGGCCCGGACGATGGATTGCGAATAGAGCGCGTTGCCCTGCGCATCGACGAATGACCAGTCCAGTTGTTTGCCAGAGAGCCGCGCCGCCATGAACCCATGCGAGCCCGAGGCGAAGCCGCCGCGAATGGCCGCCTCCGGCGCGTAGGTCTCCGACCCTGCCCCGGTGCAGACATAAGAAATGCCATCCATCTTCACCGCCTGCAGAATATGGTCGTGCCCGCAGACATAAAGCGGCACATGATGTTTTTGCAGAATAGGATTTAACCGGGCGATCAAATCCGGCTGGTCATGGTCGTAGCCATCAGAGTCGGACTGCGCGGTATAGATGGGGTGATGGCCGATGACGATGTTCCAATCTGCCGTTGAGGCAGTGAGTTTCGCATCCAGCCAGTCCAGCTGTTCCTGGCTGTTCTGGCCCTCTACCGCCACGCGGGTGCCGTAATATTTTTTAATGAAAGGTGACGTGTCCATATAATAGAATGCCGCCGTGGCGCCGCCGGGCAGGGCCATGGTTTCGGTATAATACCGGGCGGGAATTTGCCAGCGGTTGCTCTGCTTCGCGTAATCCAGCTGTGCCTGCACGTTGCCCCGGTAGTCGTGGTTGCCGAGAATGATCTTCCAAGGCGTTTGCAGGGAAGATTCGGTATACACATCCTCGAACGAGCTGCGCCATTGCGGGTCGGAGACCGACTCCACCCCGTTCTCGTAGAAATTATCCCCCACCGAAACAGTATGGATGCTGCCAATCTGTTGCGCGGTGCGGGCCATCTGGCGCGCTACATCGCGTTGGTGGTGATAGCCGTGGCGCCCCCAGTCCCCCACCAGCAGAAAGGCAACCGAGGCATCATCAGCGTTGGCCGGGCGGGCCAGGGCCGCGCCCGCACCAAAAATGGCGCTGGTGGTGGCGAATTCACGGCGGGTCAGCTTCATGAAGGCTCCTTTAGCAAAGGCAGATTGGTTTTGTGTGCGGCAGTTTTAAGACAAAAATGATGATGTTGGCCTTGCAAGGGAAATGGAACTTATGTCAACTCCTGGGCACTCGACTGGCGTTAACGCCCCCGTTAATCTGGTCCTCACGTTAGGAGGCAGGGTGCATCATGGTCGAAAATGTTCGCTTGGTCGTCTGGGATCTGGATGAGACCTTTTGGCGCGGCACCTTGACCGAAGGCGGCATAAATTATTGCGACGAGCACCATAATATCGTTATCGAACTGGCGCACCGTGGCGTTATGAGCGCCATTTGTTCTAAAAATGACTTAGGGCCGGTTCGTAAAATTCTTCAAGAAAAGCGGCTTTGGGATTATTTTATCTTTCCAAGCATAAATTGGGAACCCAAGGGCCCCCGTATCGCGGCTTTGATTGAAGCGGTTCAGTTGCGGGCCGGTACGGTGATGTTCATCGACGATAATCCGCTGAACAGAAGCGAGGCACAGCATTACGTGCCTGATCTGCAGGTTGCGGATGAGACGATTGTGGCGGGCTTGCTCGATCATCCTTTATTCAAAGGCAAGGACGACAGCTCGCTTTCCAGGCTGAAGCAGTACAAGGTTCTGGAGGAAAAGCAGGAGGCAAAGGTTTCTGCCTCCGATGTAACCGCGTTCCTGAGGGATAGCGGTATCGAGGTTACGATCGAGCATGATGTAAAGCCGCATCTGGACCGTGTTATCGAGCTTATAAACAGAACAAATCAGCTCAACTTCACCAAAAAGCGTTTGCCCGAGGATTTGGCCCAGGCAAAAGCTGAATTGCTGCCGCGCCTGAACGATATCTTTCATCATGTCGGCCTGGTGCATGTAAAGGACAGGTACGGCGATTACGGATTTGTCGGGTTCTACATGACCTACAAATACGGACATGTCCGGTATATGGAGCATTTCTGCTTCTCCTGCCGGACGCTGGGCATGGGCATTGAAAACTGGGTCTATGACAAGCTAGGACGCCCGGCGATGAGTATTGTCGGTGAGGTACTATCCGACCTGAATTTCAGCCAGAAGATCGATTGGATCAATCAGAAAAAAGAAGAAGACATAGCTAAAGAAAAGGTTTTTGACAAAGCCGTCATCCGTGGCGGATGCGCGATCATGAGCCTGGGACATTATCTGGAATTATATTCTGAAGACATGATCTCGGAACATAATTACGCCAGAAAAGTCGGGGGTATCAGGGTGGATCATTCTTCCCTGCTGCATATGGCGATGTTTGGAGCGTCTGAAGAGGACCGGCGAACAGCGCAACTCCTTGGGTACACCGACGAAGATATAAATTCGTCTCTGGCGGATATCGCCGACGACGTGGATTTTTGTGTGTTGAATTTCGTTGATGGTCTTTACTCGACCTATTCAAGAAATGGGAGCAGCTTGCGTCTGCCTATTCCCGAGTGCAGGCCGTGGATGACAATGAATTTCACCGATGAGATTCATAAAGACGATAATCCAGCCCTTCAATCCGTGTTTGACGCTTTGCATTCAGGGGAATTTCAGCATCATGACCCGGATGCCGAACATTTCCAGCAGATATTGCGGGACATTTTGAACGAAATACCTGACAGGGTTATAATTTTCTTCCTGCTTGGGCCGGAATTTTATAAATCCCGGGAGGGAGATGTTAAGGCCGTGAACAACCATGTCGCATTCAATGATGTCATGCGTTCTGTGGCGGCCGCCAGGCATCGAACCTTCCTGTTGTCAGCAACCGATTTTGTTGTCGAGCCGGGGGAACAATTGGATAACAATCATTTTGGTCGAATGGTGTTTTACCGTATGGCGCAACAAATTATCAGCACTGTAAGCGGACTTAACCAATTATCCGTTCAAGAGGCCGTGTAGGGAACGGTTTCGTAGGCTTTCAACACTTCGCCCGCCAGATACAGGCTGCCGCAAATAAGCACGCGGCTGGGGGTGGTGATTTGCGCCAGCGCGCCGCGAATATCCGGCCCCGGAATCGCCCGCCCACCCGAGGCTTCGATGATCTTTTCTACGGCCAAGGCCAGATGCTGCTCCGGCTCCGCCACGGCATA
>JAGXAO010000142.1 GCA_018971565.1 Rhodospirillales bacterium | reverse complement strand
TTATGCCAAGCTGCTGGAACCTCTGGCCATTGCCGCGCTGAACACCATGCCCAGCGTCGCGGCCGCGCAACCTCTGGGGGCAGTGCTGGCGGAAACGGTGGAACGCGGCGGGTTTGCCGCCCTGCCCCGCTGGGCACGGCTCGGTCTTTCAGAGACCTTCGTGGACCCGGCCTTGGAGTGGCTACGACAACGCGGCGTGGAAATTCGGTTTGGTGAGCGCGTGACGGAGCTGCGCCCCGGCCAAACCACGGTTCTGGCGGTGCCGCCCTGGGCTGCGAAGGAGCTGATACCGGAGCTCACCGTGCCGGAAGAATTCGAATCCATCTGCAATTTGCATTTTAAAGCCCGCATGGATGCAGGCGAAGCTGGGTTTTATGGCCTGCTGGGCGGCATGGCGGAATGGGTTTTCCCGCGCGAGCAGGTGATCTCCGTAACCATCTCCGCCGCCAACCGCTATGCGCATCTGAGCCAGGAACAGATCTCCGAGCGCGTCTGGGCTGAGCTTTCCAAAAGCTTTGGCCTGAAACCTGAGCTGCCGCCCTGCCGGGTGCTGTGGGAAAAACGCGCCACCTTTGCCTGCACACCGGAACAACTCGTTCGCCGCCCCGGCCCGCGCAGCCCGCGCCCAGGCGTTGTGCTTGCGGGAGACTGGACGGACACCGGCCTGCCCGCCACCATCGAAGGCGCCATACGCTCTGGCGAGGCGGCAGCAGCGGCATTATCAGAGTCAGGTTGAGCCTCAGCCATGCCCGCAAAGGCACTGGCGAAGCCTTAAAAAAACTGCCAAATCCGGAATGATGAACGCGATTTTGGATCATTCGATCGAGCTGGCCCGCGCCTCGCTAACGGCCGAGCAACGCACGGACGGGCATTATTGCTACGAGCTGGAGGCCGATGCCACCATCCCGGCCGAATATGTGCTGCTGGAGCACTATCTGGACCGGATAGACGATGCGCTGCAGGCCAAAATCGGCGTGTATCTGCGCCGCATCCAGGGCGATTACGACACCTGCCAGGGCGGCTGGCCGCTGTTTCATGGCGGCAAGCTGGACCTTTCCTGCTCGGTGAAAGCCTATTTCGCGCTGAAGGCGCTGGGAGATTCGCCCGATGCGCCGCATATGGTCCGCGCGCGGGAGGCGATTCTGGCCGCGGGCGGGGCGGAGCGCGCCAATGTGTTCACGCGCTTCCAGATGGCTTTGTTCGGCGCCGTGCCGTGGGAGGCTTGCCCGGTGGTGCCCATCGAAGCCGTGCTGATGCCGGACTGGTTTCCCTTCACCATGCGGAAGGTCTCCTATTGGTCCCGCACGGTGATGATGCCGCTGATGTTTTTGGCCGCGCGCAAGCCCCTGGCCCGTAACCCACGTAATATCCGCATCGACGAGTTGTTCCGCACCCCGCCCGCCGAGGTGAAGGACTGGATCAGAGGCCCTTACAAATCCGCCTGGGGGCCGGTGTTCAAGGTGCTGGACGATGTGCTGCGCGTGGCCGAACCGTTCTTTCCCAAGAACAGCCGCGCCAAGGCCGAGCAAAAGGCGCGGGACTGGATTATCGAGCGGCTGAACAGCGAGGACGGGCTGGGCGCCATCTACCCCGCCATGGCCAACGCCACGATGATGTTCGATGATCTGGGCGATACCGAACATTTCGACATCGCTTGGAACGCCGTGCGCAAGCTGCTGGTGGTGCGGGAGGACGAGGCTTATTGCCAGCCCTGCCTCTCACCTATCTGGGATACCGCCCTGGCCGGGCACGCTTTGGCCGAAGCTGGCGAGGCGCAGGCCGTGGCCGAGGCGTGCAACTGGCTGATCCCCCGCCAGGAACTGGACGTGGTGGGAGACTGGGCGGACAATACCCCCGGCACCCGCCCCGGCGGCTGGGCCTTCCAGTACAACAACCCGCATTACCCGGATGTGGACGACACCGCCGTGGTGGCGATGCTGCTGCACCGCGCGGGTGATGCCAAATATGCCGAAGCCATCTCCCGCGCGCGGGAATGGGTTGTTGGCATGCAATCCGCCAACGGGGCCTGGGGCGCGTTCGACATCAATAATGACCGCCAGTACCTCAACCATATTCCCTTCGCGGACCATGGCGCGCTGCTGGACCCGCCGACAGAGGATGTCTCCGCCCGCTGCATCTCCTTCCTCGCGCAGCTTGGGTATGACGAGGACAAGCCCGCGATCGAGCGCGGCATTGCGTATTTACGGCAGACTCAGAAGCCGGATGGCTCCTGGTTCGGCCGCTGGGGCACGAACTATATCTACGGCACATGGTCCGTGCTGTGCGCGCTGAACGCAGCGGGTGTTTCGCATGACGACCCGATGGTGACGCGCGCGACCTCCTGGCTGATCTCCAAGCAGCGCGCGGATGGCGGCTGGGGCGAGGATAATGAGAGCTATGGGGATGCGCCCGCGGGCGAGTTCCACGGCCATGCCGCGCAAAGCCTGCCGAGCCAGAGCGCCTGGGCGGTGCTGGGGCTGATGGCAGCGGGGCTGGCGGACCATGAGGCGGTAAAGCGCGGCATTGAATACTTACAGGCCGCACAAGGCGAGGATGGAAGCTGGACGGAAGCGCCCTACAACGCGGTGGGCTTTCCGCGTGTGTTTTACTTGAAGTATCACGGCTATCCGCGTTTCTTTCCGCTGCTGGCGATGAGCCGCTACAAGCAGCTTCTGGCCAGCAACGACCGCGTGGTGAAATACGGGTTTTAAGAGTCTTTTGAGGGCCCTTTTACAAAAATTATGGCCTTGGAGAAATCTCCGGCGTTTGGAGGGTTCGGGTTTATGGGTTTTAAAAATATTTCCCCGACCAAAGCCCTTCGGCTGATTGTCAGTATTGCTGCTGGGTTCGTTATCGTACCAGTCATAAGTAACTTCTTTATTGCTTATGCTACCCAACTCGGATGGTATGATAATCCAGCCAAAACAGTCCAAATCATGCTGAATTTTGTGGGACATCCCTGGTTCAGTTGGACTGGTGGTGCTCTTTTAGGTTCCGCCGCAGGGGTCTGGGCGGACTCGTTCCTGGGCAAAAAGGAGAACTCTACCCATGAAGGAATATCAACCGCCGAGACAATGCTTCGAATTGAGCGCGATCAATCTACGCCTCACCAGTGGCATGACACCACCCGAAAAAACATTTATTTGTTTTTTCAGATATGGAATATAAAACCTTCTGTACTCATCAAAGAATATTCTGGACCCACACCAAAATTCGACATAAACATTCCAGAGTTGTTTCCGCAGCCACCAAACATTGATAACACACCGGAACAGCTTGATACTTTTTTTATCGTTTTTGATAAACCCATCTCATACAAACGCGTGTATATTGAATCGTTCGGCCATAAGTTTCCAAAATACGATGCCTACGCTAACACCAATCGTACTTTAATACTTTACCTTCGAGAGCAAATACCCGCTTCCGTGACTACGTTTGAGATTCATTTCAAAGTTTTAGATCCTCCGAAACTTTAGGCCGGAACTTTAGCCAGCACCGCCAGCACTTTCGGCGCCAGCTCCTTCTGGCAGATCAGCAGATCCGGCAAATACGGGTCGGCGTTGTTATAAGCCAAGGGCGAACCGTCAGCGCGGGTGGCGTGCAACCCAGCCGCAAGTGCCACGGCAGCGGGGGCGCAATTATCCCATTCATATTGCCCGCCAGTGTGCAGATAAATATCGGCCTCGCCACGCAGCACCGCCATCGCCTTGGCACCCGCCGAGCCCATCGGCACCAGCTCGGCATTCAGCGCCTCGGCCACGGCCAGGGCCTCCTTGGCAGGCCGGGTACGGCTGACCAGCACGCGCAGCTTCTGCGGCAAAGGCGGCAAAGCCTG
>JAGXAO010000141.1 GCA_018971565.1 Rhodospirillales bacterium | reverse complement strand
CCGCCATGGTTGGGGGGCTTGCCCTGTCACGGGCAATTCGTGATGTCGATCAAGCAGGTTCGGACAGCATCCTCACCGCCGTATCAAGCGAGTTGAAGCGGTCCATCAACTGCGTCAAGCGTGTACGCAAACACAACTGAGCGGCAATCCACAATCCCGATCACTCGCCAGATCGCGTCAGGCCGCGCTGGTCATGGCGGGCGCACCGGCGGCGAAGCGCGCTTTCAGGAAGTCGCCGATTGCGATCAGCGCCGCGCCGGCGGCATCGAAATCGCCGACATTGCCCAGGAAGCCATGCGGCATGCCTTCCCAGACATCGACGCTGACGTCGACACCTGCGGCTGCGGCGCGGTCCGCATAGCGCAGCGAGTCGTCGAGCAGCACCTCATCCGCGCCGACATGCACCCGAACGGGCGGAAGCCCTGTCAGGTCGCCATAGAGCGGGGAAGCCATCAGGTCGGTGGGATTGTGGCCATTGAGGTAGGCCTTGATCAATTCTTCGGCCTGATCCTGCACGAAGAAGGGATCGGCATCGGCCCGGCTTGCCCAGCTCTCGCCCGTCTGGGCAAGGTCGGTCACCGGCGACAGGACGACGGCGCCGACCACCTGGTCCGCTTTCGCCTGCGCAACGAGCTGGGCCAGGAGCACCAGAGCGAGGTTACCGCCGGCAGAATCGCCGGTTATGGCCACGGCTTTGGCGCCGCGCTCGAACAGGCCGTCGAAGCAGGCGGCGACATCCATGGGCGCAGCCGGAAAAGGATGCTCCGGCGCAAGCCGATAATTGGGAACGAACGCCCGGGCGGCCGCGGATTGCGCCACATGCCCCACGAGATTGCGAAAGGCCTCGGCCGAACCCCAGTTGAACCAGCCCCCATGGATGTGGAGGACGACGCGATCAGCTGAGACGCCCTCAGGTTCGCACCACCATCCGGGGACGCCGCCGACGATATCCTCACGGAAGCCGACGCCCTTGGGCTGAGGGGTGTGCCCAATGATGTCGTCGAACACGGCCCGAGCGGCGACGCCGCGCAACTTGCCCTTATTGGGCGCTACGACCGACCTCAGCCCGGACATCGCGGCTCGATCGGACATGGTCAGTGGGTGATCCGTGCGCAAGGCTGCATCGCGGACGGGAGGGGTTACGAGAGGGGCATTCATTTGCGTTGACCTTCCAGCGTTTGGGGTTGACTTACCTAAACAGAACGTTCAGATAAGTTAAGCCAACGACAGAGTCAATAACTTTACGGTACGTTTCGTGAAAATATCTTCCGCCCCCTCTTCGTCCGACTTCCCCCCTCCTCCAAAGCGGTTGGGCCGTCCAAAAAGCGAATCTGCCGCGTCGCACGACGAGATCCTGGATGCAGTGCTTGAACTGCTGCGGGAAACGCCGGTGCGCGAACTCACGATGGAGGCGGTGGCGAAGCGTGCGCGGGTGGGAAAACCGACACTCTACAAGTGGTGGCCTTCGAAGGGCGCGCTGGTGCTGGCTCTGTTCCATGAACGCATGGCGCAACCTCCGGCGCTGCCCCACCTGGGCGGCGCGGAGGAGTCGATCCGCGCACGAGTTCGGCTCGTCGTGCGGGAGTTCAACGGCTTGTACGGCCGGTTGATGGCTGAACTCATTGCTGAAGGGCAGGCTGAACCGGCGCTGCTTCAAGACCTATATGACCGCCATATCGGCCTACGGCGCACCTACGCCCTCGGCGAAATCGAGCGTGCAAAGGCCAGAGGAGAGTTGTTGCCGCACACAAATGCAGCGGTCCTCATCGATGAGATTTTCGGAGCAGTCTACTACCGACTGCTGCTGCGTATCCGGCCGTTCGATGAGGCATGGGCCGACCAAGTGGTCGACCAGGCGTTCGGCGGTTTACGAGCGGGCGAGGCGCAAAACGGCGCGCCGAGAACCTAATGTCTGAGCCTCAAATGTCTTGATCGCTCGGCCGCCCCGGACCCGCACTACAATTACTCCAGAACGCTGACCCCAATTGGATTGGTGCGCTGGACATCGCTCTAGATCGTCCCGATTCTGAATTCAAAACGATCAGGGCCCTGTCGCATTTCCTTCTAAGGTTCAGAGATGCGTTACCTGTTTTGGCGAATCGAATGAAGAAAAGTGTAAATTCAAATATTTTGTCTGAGGACGATATACGTTCAGCTCGGAACATGGCGGTTTTATCATTCATTGGAGCAGGTGATTATCTGGAGGCTAAGGCACTCCTTACCAAGGGCGCGGAAGCGCCTAAATTGTCAGCGCCTATAGAAGAGTTATTCAACTACGCAGTTGCTGATTGGGGGGCAAATAACATGGCATCGACTCCCCTCTTTGAGGCAGTGGCAGCCAAAATTGAATCGTATTCTGCGGCCACCGATGCCAATACTCACCAATGCTTCGCTCTGACGTTCGCTGTCCTTGGTTCGACCGACCAAGCCTTTCGCGAACTAAACATTGCCCGCAAAGTTCTGACATCTGGGGAGGTTGCCCAGCGCGAAGATGAACAGCATCAAAGAGATGGCCGTGAAGTACGCCAAAATCGTCCCGGATGATGCTGGACCCATGCGGAATCGGCACCGCGTGGCCCATCATGCCCGGCTGCAATCCCTCATCAAAGGGGAGAACTAGCCGAACGCAGCCGATAGCCTTCTAAATTTGGCTTGTTAGGGCGCTCTCCGGCGTGGGGGGCTGCCCAGCCCCGCCAAACCCAAAAGCCCGCCAGGACGGCCCCTGGCGGGCTTTTTCTTTATTGCCGCAACCACATCGCGGGAGGCATTAGGGCCGACCGTCCGTCCAATTGACAAATCTTACAGCTCAGTCATGCTTAGGCAGCCTCACGTTTGAAACAGTTTCCTAGAAAAAGCATGGATCTCGAAAAGATATTTGAGAAGGTTGGCAAAGTTAGCCTTCGGGGCGGCATTTTTGGCAAGCTAACTTGGGCCATTATAGTAATTTGCATCTGTGTGACGGCAATCGCCCTAGCAACAAGAAACCTATATGTTGAGGCAGCAGCCATTGCCTTAATGATGGCGTTTGCATTCATTTTCTTTTGGAGGCTTCTGAATTTTGCCGAGAAGCATCCTTTGGTTGCCATTCTTGAGGGTTCAGAATTCCTTACGCATGAGCGGATGGTGCAGGCAGCCAAAGATCAGGGAGTCCTACCTCCACAGCCAAATGCGATTGATCACGCTCAGCCAAGTATGGACACCTCAGCGATAGAAGTTGATGAAGTGCAAGAGCCTAAACAGATCGAGGGGCAGTGATGGCCACTTTTTTCATTGTTTACCTCAATCAAAAACAAGGCGTGACCGACGAGACGGTTGAAGGAAAGATGAACAAGGCACTCGACTGGTACAGAGTCGATCCCAAGACATGGGTGCTGTATTCAACTGCGAACGCAGAAAAGTTGTACGCGAGGCTAGAGCCCCTGGCAAAAGAAGGGGGGAATGTCTTTATTTGCGAGTTAAACATCACAAATCGACAGGGGTGGATGCCTAAGTCGTTCTGGGAATGGCTCAAGAAAGATCGCTAAAGGCAGTCGCCGCCCACCATAACGCTTACTTCATCGAAAATGTGGCCTGTCCCGCCCCCCCTTGTAGGGGCAGAGCGCCCCCGTCTTTCGCATTCCACCGCGCCATAGCCGCGCCACGACGCAATGGCATGGCGCGGAGCCTGGCTGACTGCCACATAAATCATTGAAAAATATAAATAAAAATGGCGGACCCGACGCGATTCGAACGCGTGACCTTTGCCTTCGGAGGGCAACACTCTATCCAGCTGAGCTACGGGTCCGTTGAAGCCGTTCTAGCGGTATCGGCAAGGCTGGGCAACAGCCCACCGCCTGCCGTCTTCAGCCTATCTCGCCAGCATAACCGGCGAGGCAAAAAGCGAG
>JAGXAO010000140.1 GCA_018971565.1 Rhodospirillales bacterium | reverse complement strand
CCATCCCGCACTTTCGGGCAGCGGGGCAGCAGGGGTTTGCGCGTGGTGGTCATCACCGTGCAGCTTTGCGCGATGGCGATAGTGTTATCGCAGGCATCCGGCAGGTCTTTGAAAAGTTCCCGCATCATGGCAGCGGGTTTAAACCAGTGCTCGGGGGTAACACGGCGGCGGTCTTTTTCGGCCAGCACGCGGCTATCGGCAATGCACAGCAGCGCGTCATGCGCCTCATACATTTCGCGCTTGGCGAAGAAACATTCATTGGTGGCGGCAAGGGGGAGATCAAAAGCCTCGGCCAGTTGCAGGAAGCCCGGTTCGGTGGCGGCTTCCTGCGGTTCACCATGGCGTTGCAGCTCGATGGCGATACGGTCGGGGAAGGCGTCTTTCAGGATGGATAGATAGGCTTTGGCCTCGTCCATCTGCCCTTCCGCCAGCAGCCGGCCGATGGGGCCGAGTGACCCGCCGGTGAGCAGGAACAGGCCATCCGCATATTGGCAAAGCTGCTCACGGGTGATTTGCGGTTTGACGGCGTCGCCGGTGAGAAAAGAGAACGAGGTGAGGCGTTGGAGGTTGGCATAGCCTGCCTCATTCTGCGCCAGCAGCACCACGTAATCAGGCGCCAGAATGGTGCCGGTGCGTGCCAGGCCGAGCTGGCAGCCGATGATGGGTTGTACGCCAGATTTGGTGCAATATTGGGTAAATTCCAGCGTGCCGAACATGTTGGAGGTGTCGGTAATGGCCACCGCCGGCATATTGCCCGCCGCGGCCAGCCCTGCCAGCTTGTCGGGCTTAATCGCGCCTTCCGAGAGCGAATAGGCGGAATGGACGCGCAGATGCACGAAATCAGCGTGGGGCATTAGGGACTCCTAGGCCGCTTAGTCTGAGCCGAGGTTCAACTCAGTTCAAGCGGCGGATCATATTCCACGCCGGTGAAATACAACCCCTCGGCGGGCGCGGTCTGCCCGGCGGCGGGGCGGGATCTGGCGGCCAGGATGTCGGTGATTTTCGCCTTCGGCCAGTGGCCTTCGCCGACCATCTTGAGGCTGCCGACCATGTTGCGGACCTGATGATGCAGAAAGCTCCGCGCGCGCGTTTCCAGGATCACTTTTTCCCCCTCGCGCCGGACAGAGCAAAAATCCAGCGTGCGCATGGGGCTTTTGGCCTGGCAGGCGGAGGCGCGGAAGGAGGAGAAATCATGATGGCCGAGTAGAAGTTGCGCGGCTTCGTGCATGGCTTGTTCGTCCAGCTTCGCCTTCATATGCCAGACGCGGTTTATCTCCAGCGTCGGCGGTTGGGGGCGGTTGAGGATGACATAGCGGTAGCTGCGCGCCAGGGCGGAGAAGCGGGCGTTCCAGCCCTCAGGTGCCAAACCGCAGCGCAGCACGGCGATGGGGTGGGGCTTCAGGTGAAAATTCATCGCTTCACGGATGCGGAAGGGCGTGAAATCCGGTAGTTCGATCTGCACGATCATCGCCAGCGCATGCACCCCGGCATCCGTGCGCCCGGCGGAAATGGCTTCCGTTACCTCGCCCCCACCGCGGATACGCGCGGCGGCTTCCTCGATCACCTGCTGAATGGCAAGCCCGTGCTTCTGCCGCTGCCAGCCCATGAAGGGCGTGCCGTCATACTCGATTTCCAGAGCCCAAAGGGTCAATAGAACCGCGCCCCTTCGGGGAGTTTATAGCCGCGCAGGAAATCCTCGGCGGACATGGCGGCCTTGCCGGCGCGTTGCAGGCGGGTGACGCGCAAGGCTCCCTCACCGCAGGCAATGGTGAGGCCGCCGGGCAGCAACGTGCCGGGAATGGCATCGCCCGCCACCACATCGGCGGCGAGAATCTTGATGACCACATCGCCCAGCAGGCCCAGCGCGCCGGGCCAGGGGTAAAAGGCGCGGATGCGCCGTTCCAGCACCACAGCGGGCAGACGGAAATCCAGCCGCGCATCCTCGCGCGAGAGCTTTGGCGCGTAGTTGGAAAGCGCCTCGTTCTGCGAAATGGGTGCGCTGGGCTCCGCCAGTTCCCGCACGATGAGCCTGGCGCCGATATCGGCCAGCCGGTCGTGCAGATCGGCCGAGGTGTCGGCCCGGCCAATGGGCGTGGCTTCCCGGCGCAGCATGGGGCCGGTATCCAGCCCGGCTTCCATCTGCATGATGGTGATACCGGTTTCCACATCCCCGGCGGCGATGGCGGCCTGGATGGGTGCGGCACCCCGCCAGCGCGGCAGCAAGGAGCCGTGGATGTTCAGGCAGCCGCGCTTTGGTGTGTCCAGAAACTCTTGCGGCAGGATCAGCCCGTAGGCGGCCACCAATGCGGCGTCCAGCTTCAGGGCACGGAAATAATCCAGTTCCTCCTGGTTTTTGCGCAGGCTGGCGGGGGTGCGCACGGGCAAGCCAAGTTCCAGCGCCGCCGCATGCACCGGGCAGGGCTGCTGCTTCTGGCCGCGCCCGGCCGGTTTGGGGGGTTGGGCGTAGACGGCCAGTATCTCATGCCCCGCAGCCGCCAATGCTTTTAGCGCGGGAGCGGCGAAATCCGGCGAGCCCATGAAGGCAAGTTTAAGTGCCATTACCGCGCCTGCTGCTCGCGCATGGCCTTGGCCAGCTTACGCAGCAGCATGTTGCGCTTCAGCGCCGAGAGATAATCCACGAACAGCACGCCGTTCAAATGGTCGATCTCATGCTGCAAACAGGCGGCGAGCAGGCCATCAGCCTCGATCTCCTTCCGCGCGCCCTGCATGTCCTGATAGCGTACCTTCACCCGGGCCGGGCGGGTAACCTCTGCGTATTGGTCGGGGATGGAGAGGCAACCCTCCTCCTGCGTGGCGGTTTCTGAGGATTTAGCGATGATCTCGGGGTTGATGAGCGCCAGGGGGTGTGGTTCCTCCTTGGGTGCCACGTCCACCACGATCACGCGCAGCAGGCTGCCGATCTGGTTGGCGGCAAGGCCGATGCCAGGCGCCTTGTACATAGTGGCGAACATCGAGGGCACCAGTCGGCGCACCTCGTCGGCGTCGGCCGGGGTGATGGGCCGGGCTGCTTTCCGCAGCGTGGAGTCCGGATAAATGAGAATGGGCAGGAGCGGGGCGCTGGTTTCGGTCTCAGACATGCCTCGCATGTAATCCGCCGGGCTGGCGGCTGCAACGCGGCCCCTCTTGCATCGCGGCAAAACCATGCCAACATAAGGTCCCGGATGCCTCATCGAAGGGTCCTTAACCTGCTTCGCTCATACGGGGGAGCTTCGTACATGAACACTCGCGTTTTCACTTCTCCACTCTTCCTGGGATTCGACCATCTGGAACAGATGATCGAACGCGCGGCGAAGAACTCCTCAGATGGCTACCCGCCTTACAATATCGAACAGCTCAGCCCGGTTTCGCTGCGCATCAGCCTTGCCGTGGCGGGGTTCACCATGGACGACCTGCAAATCACCCTGGAAGATAACCAATTGGTGATAAGAGGCCGGCAGACTGATGATACCCAGGGGCGGGTGTTTCTGCATCGGGGCATTGCGGCACGCCAGTTCCAGCGGGCTTTCGTGATCGCGGAAGGGATCGAGGTAAAGGGTGCCTGGCTGGATAATGGCTTGTTGCATGTGGACCTGATCCGCCCGGTGCCGCAACCCGTAGTGAAAACCATCCCGATCTCCCGGGGGCAGGGCAAGGTTGCCGCCCCGGCCAGGACGGTGGATGGAGACTGAGCGGAACGAAGGGAAAGAGCTGGAAAAACTAAGGCTTGACCCCAATTCGAACATAATGGGACACCAAGCTGGGCTTCCGGCTCGGTGGGCCTGAAAGGACAGACGATGAACATCAAAAATCATGACGGCACAGCCAATTTCAACCCTGGCACCATGCTGGATATTCATCACATCTCCCCCGCGCAGCTGGCGTTGCTGGGGCTCGAGGAGATTGCCTTCGTGAAGCCGGTGAT
>JAGXAO010000139.1 GCA_018971565.1 Rhodospirillales bacterium | reverse complement strand
TAAGACCCCCGGCAGTTTCCCACCGCCGAGGTTTTTAAGTGATCCGCCTGGACAATATCAGCAAGCAGAACGGCCCCCGCCTGATCTTTATCGAGGCGTCGGCGGCGTTGCAGAAGGGCGAGAAAATCGGCCTGGTCGGCCCCAACGGGGCGGGCAAATCCACGCTGTTCCGCCTTATCACCGGGCAGGATGAGCCGGATGAAGGCCAGATATTAACCGATAAGGGCATCAGCATCGGCCTGTTCAGCCAGGATGTGGGCGAAATGGCGGGCCACAGCGCCGTGGCGGAGGTAATGAACGGCGCCGGGCCGGTGAGCGAGGTGGCCGCCGAGCTGGCCCAGCTGGAAGCCGACCTAGCGGACCCTGACAAGTTCGACGAGCTGGAAACCATCCTGGAGCGCTTCGGCGAGGTGCAGGCAAGGTTTGAGGAGCTGGGCGGTTACGCGCTGGATGCCAAGGCCCGCGAGGTTCTGCACGGGCTTGGCTTCTCCCAGGAGATGATGGAAGGCGATGTCGGCCGCCTCTCCGGCGGGTGGAAGATGCGCGTGGCCCTGGCCCGCATCCTGCTCATGCGGCCGGACGTGATGCTGCTGGACGAACCCTCCAACCATCTGGACCTCGAAAGCCTGATCTGGCTGGAGCAGTTCCTGGCCGGGTACGATGGCGCACTGCTGATGACCTCGCACGACCGCGAATTCATGAACCGCATCATCAACAAAGTCATCGAGATCGATGCCGGTAATCTCAACAGCTATTCCGGCGATTACGAGTTTTACGCCCGCCAGGCGGCACTGAACGAGAAGCACCAGCAGGCGCAATTTGAACGCCAGCAGGCGATGCTGGCCAAGGAGATCGCGTTTATCGAGCGTTTCAAGGCCCGCGCCTCCCACGCCGCCCAGGTGCAAAGCAGGGTGAAGAAGCTGGACAAGATCGAACGCGTGGAACCACCCAAGCGCCGCCAGACCATCGAGTTCGATTTCAGGCCCGCCCCGCGCTCGGGCGATGATGTGGCGAATCTGCGCGGTGTTTCCAAAGCCTATGGAACCAAGAGCATCTATGACAATCTCGATCTGCTGATCCGCCGCAAGGAGCGCGCTTGCGTGCTCGGCATCAACGGTGCTGGCAAATCCACGCTGCTGAAGCTCATCACCGGCACCGCCGCGCCGGATGCAGGCAGTGTCACCCTCGGCGGCAGCGTGAAGATGGGCTATTTCGCCCAGCACGCCATGGATCTGCTGGATGGTGAGGCCACGGTGTTCGAAGCGCTGGACAATGCCTTCCCCCATGCGGGCCAGGGTAGCCTGCGCGCCCTGGCGGGTGCCTTCGGCTTCTCGGGCGATGAGGTGGAAAAGCGCGTGCGCGTGCTCTCCGGCGGCGAGAAAGCCCGGCTGGTGATGGCTTTGATGCTCTTCGACCCGCCGAATTTCCTGGTGCTGGACGAGCCGACCAACCATCTGGACCTCGCAACCAAGGAAATGCTCATCAAGGCGCTTGCAAATTATGAAGGCACCATGTTGTTCGTTTCGCACGACCGGCATTTTCTTGCCGCCCTCTCCAACCGCGTGCTGGAACTCACCCCCGAAGGCCTGCATCAGTATGATGGCGGCTACACCGAATATGTCGCACGCACGGGCCAGGAAGCGCCCGGCCTGCATAGTTAGGAATTCTTATGACCAGACCAAAAATCCCGCTGCTCGTCACCCACAGCGGCAAGTTCCATTGCGATGAGGTGTTCGCCTACGCCGTGCTGCGCCTGGCGCTCAACCTCTCCCAGCCCGGCGAGGACCATGTGCTGCTGCGCACCCGCAAACAGGACCTCATCGAAACCGGGGATATCGTCTTCGATGTCGGCCTGGTGTCAGACCCCGCCGCCAACCGCTTCGACCACCACCAGATTGGCGCGCCAGTGCGGGAGGATGGTACGCCCTTCTCCTCCGCCGGGCTCATCTGGCAGGTTTATGGGGAGCGCGCGGTGGCCGCCCTGCTGGCGCCCGTGGCCGCCAGCTTCGCCCCCGCCATCGCCAATGCGCTGGACGGCAAGCTGGTGAAGCGCATCGACGAGATTGATAACGGCGTCTCCGCCACCGGCCCGGTGGTGCGCAATTCGCTGGACCTCGCGGCCCTGGTGGGAGATTTCAACCCGCCCTGGGACAGCCCGGAGGCCAATGGCCCCACCGCCGGGGATGAAGCCTTCCAGCAGGCCGCCGCCATGGTGCGCGGCGTGCTGGCCAGGCAGGTGGACATCCAGCGCGCCAAACTGCAAGCCGAATCACTGGTGCTGGCCGCCCATGCGGCGGCGGAGGATAAACGCCTGCTGGTGCTGGAAAACGGCATGCCCTGGAAAAACGTGGTATTCAGCCACGATCTGCCGGTGCTGCTCGCCATCTCCCCCGCCTCCAACGGCAATTGGATGGTCGACACCGTGCCGCCGGAGCCAGGCTCCTTCGCGCAGCGCCTGCCGCTGCCGGAAGGCTGGGCCGGGTTGCAGGGCGCGGACCTCGCCGCCGCCAGCCTGGTGGAGGACGCGGTGTTCGTGCATGTGCGCCGTTTCGTCGGCGGCGCCAAAACCCGCGAAGGCGCCATCGCCATGGCGCGGAAGACGCTGGCCGGGGCTGAATGAGCAATGCCATGAAAATTCTCTTCGCCTTCGAAAACCCCCTGCCCAGCGCCGAGGCGGATGCGGAGGTGTTCATAACCACGGCGCGCTATCTGCGCACGCACCTGGCCGCGGGCTGGCTGCATGTGCCCGCCGCGCGGGGGAATGCGGCCATGGCGGAAGCACTTGCGGAAATGCCGGTTATCCGCGCCTTCGCCCCGCTGAAGCCCGCCATATTGCGGCATTTCCTGTGCGGGCTGACAATCGGCCTGCGGCGGGAATTCCACCAGGCGGATATGGTGTACACCCGGAATCTCTTTGTAGCGTGGATGGCGATTCTGTGTGGCCAGCGCGTGGTGTTCGACCATTACCGCCCCTGGCCGGACCAGATTCCGCCCTTGCAGCGCTGGCTGTACAAGCTGTTCAGCCACCCGCGTTTCCTCGGCAATATCTGCCATTCGGATTACACGCTGCAAAAATATCTGGCGCTTGGCGTGCCACCAGAAAAGCTGCGCTGCATCCATAACGGGTTCGAGCCGAAGCGTTTCGCCGCCCCCATTCCACTGGCGGAGGGCAAGCGGCGCATCGGCGTGGCGGAGAATGCGAAAACCGTGATCTATACCGGGCGGGTGAACCACAAAAAGGGGCTGGACCTGGTGATCGAGGCAGCGAAGCTGTTGCCGCACCTCACCTTCCTGTTCGTCGGCTCCTACGGAGAAGGCCCGGTGGAAGCGTTGGCGCGGGATGTGCCGAATGTGCTTATCGTGCCCTGGCAGAGCGAAGCAACGCTGGGCAATTACATCTCCGCCGCGGATGTGCTGCTCATCCCGCCTTCCTTCCAGCCGCTGGCGAAATTTGGCTCCACGGTGCTTCCGCTGAAGCTGTTTTTCTACCTGGGCTCCGGCCGGCCGATTCTGGCGGGCAACACGCCGGATGTGGCGGAGGTGCTGAAGCATGACGAAACCGCCTGGCTGTGCGCGCCGGATGACCTGAATGCGCTGGTGGCGGGGCTGACGGCACTGACGGAGGATGACACCCTGGCCGCGCGGCTGGCGGAGGGCGCGGCGCTGGACAGCCAAAATTACACCTGGGCCGCCAGGGCCGAGAAGATTTACGCCACCCTGGCGGCGTGGCAGGCGGCGGCCCCGAAACCGGGGCTGTGGGGGGCGGCACAGCAGGCGGCCTGGAAGCAGGGCTCCCGCCGCTGGTGGGGGCATTTCGCCCGCACCCGCAACGTGGTGCTGCCGCCCGGCCAATGACGGAGGACGACCACAAGCGCCATCTGGGCCGGGGGTTCAACTGGCTGGGCGGGGCAGCGATTATCGCCAAGGTGACGGATTTCGCCACCATCATCGCGGTGCTGA
>JAGXAO010000030.1 GCA_018971565.1 Rhodospirillales bacterium | reverse complement strand
ATTCGTAATCAGTAGGTCGCCGGTTCGATTCCGGCGGACGGCACCAGCGAGTTTTCGAAATCCGTTATTCGGCCGCTGAACATATAGCGGGTGTGGTTGTTCATGCCGTGACCCTCACCGAAAAATTGGCGCCGCGCCAGTTTCCCTGCGCGTCGTGCCAGGTGAACTCAATGCTGTGCCCGGCGGGGAGGGATTCGGTGGGCAATTCGGCGGCGTGAACGCCAAGCCCGGCATCAACTGTTGGGGTATCTTGCGCCGTCTGCCAGTTATCGCCGCTCCAACGCACAACGCCTGGGCCGGAGAGTTCCACGCGCAAAACCTGTCCGGCGGGCATCCGGCTGCGGCGCCAGTTCTCCCGCCAGTCCCGGCAGCGGGGTTGGGTGTTCTCGACAATGTAGCGCTGCACGGTTTGCGGGGGCAGGTCGAAGACCGCGCCGTCGCGCAGGGAGCGCAGCAGCTTTATATACTCGGCATGCGCCCAGACCAGCGGCATTGCCGAGCCGCTCGGGCGGCCGCGAAACAGTTCCAGCTCGGGAATGTCGGGCGCGTCCCAGACCTGTTCGGGCAGCAGGCCGCCCTCGCTGGTTGAGTTCTCGATGGTTTCACGCAAGCGCTCTGCCTCGGCCATGGTTCCCGCGGCAATGGCGTAATGCGCGCGCTCGCCGGTGAGCAGCGGCCAGGCCCGGCCATGGCCGGTGCCGTCGAAGGGCCTGCCGTCATTATGCTCGCCATAACCGTCGTTATTGTACCGGTGCCAGAGCGGCCCCTGCGGCAGCTCCACTTTCGTCAGATGGTCGATGACGCGCAGCGTGTTCAGAATACGAGGATCGGTGGCCGAACGAAGGCCAAGCCGCACCAGTGCCAGGCTGTCGGCGCCGGCCAGTTCATCCGTGTTAATTTCCGCCTCGCCCGAGGGGCGGTTGCGCACAGCGATGCGGCCATGAAGGGGCGATGCGGAGAGATCGTGGTCGCCCTCTCCGGCGATGCGCAGATAATAGCCCTCGACGCCGCAGGTTTCCGCCAGCGCCGTGCCGCTTACATAGATCCAGCTTTCGATATCAGCGTTCCAGGCATCCGCCGTGTTGCGCAGGAAGCACGCGGCGGCGGCCTCTCCCAACCTGTCGGCAAGGTCCGCAGCGGCCAGCAGCGCGGCGATCTCCACCGCGATGGTGGCAGGGGTGTATCCGGCGTTTTCTTCCCAGCGGTCCTGGTCTGTTGCCGGGCCGTTGCAGATGATAAAGGCGCAGGCGCGTTTTACCATTGGCCAGTATTCGGCGAGTTCCTTTTCCGCCACGGCATCGTTGCGGAAAGCTAGGTCCAGCAGCAGCACGGGAAACGCCGTCTCGTCCATCTGGGTGCCGCCCCAATAGGCAGAGCCGTCGAGCCAGGTGTTCTGCCGCCAGTGGCCGTCAGGTTCCTGAATAACGCGTAAATAATCCAGCGCCCGCCGTGCATCCGCCAGGGCACCGCAGGCCAGAAACGCTCCGGCGGTTTCCACAAGGTCGCGCGGCCAGACCAGATGATAGCCGCCGAGATCGTCATCTCCCTTGCTCGCACCCCAGGGGATTGAAAGGCTGGCGATGGCCCCGCCGGGAAAAAGCGGGCTTTCGTGGCAGCGCAGGATGGAGGTGCTGACGCGGTAGTAATTATGAGGCGCAGTTTGGTGCGTGGGGTCCAGATGCTGCAACCCGGCTTGCCAGTGCCGCCAATTCGCAGTGTATTCCGCCTCGGCGCGCTGCTGCCCGCGCACGAGGCTGGCTGTGGCCTGGAAGGCCGCGGTTTCGGGCGTGCGCCCAAACCCGATCGCCAGGGTGAAGGGTACCGTGGCGTCGATCTCGGCGGCGAGTGCCACATTGCCGTCCGCGGCGCGATCGTAAATCTCGGCCAGATATCCGTGCCGCTGCAAAATCTGCCAGCCATCGGAATAGCCGGCATAGCCCGCGCTGCGTGCCAGGAACCCGGTTGAGGAGGCCAGCGCCAGCGAGGTGCGCGCCCCGCTTGCGAATAACATGCATGCCCCTTTGTAGTTGCCCAGCCAGCCGGCGTTATGCGCACCGCCATTTACCAGATGCGGGGCGAGCAAAACAAACAACCGCAAGCCGGTTACGCCTTCAGCGGGTATCAGGCGAATCTGCTGCAAGACGCAATCATGCGCCGGGTCCGCCACGATCCGTTTTTCGATGCGAAAGCGTTTTTTGTTGCACGTGTTGGTTATGGTGAAAAGCGGCACGCCATCAGCCAGGCGCCTGGTTATTGTTTGCGTGTCGCGTTTTTCCTCCGCGAAAAATCCACCCGCGAGACCATCCGTTACAATCAGCCCGCAATCTCGCGTGCACGCCTGATCGACGCATGGGTAGTAAATTTCATCGAGAATACCATGACTATGCGTAAACCATACGGCGCTGCGCGGGGAGAGAGCGGTGCCAACACCATCTTTTGCGCTGCTCGTCCAACGCGGTGCAATGCCGGGTGCGCCAGGGGCATCGTTCATAGCGGCCTCCTCTGTTACGGGCGTGGTGCTTTTGCCCAAGGGCCAGCGGGCAACCTTGCGCCTTCGTCCATTACTCAGCAAGCAAACAGGTTATTATGCCATTCGCTGTTTTCTTAAATATTATATAGGTTTTTAATTTTGCGATGGTACATCCGCTTTGCCCGCGCGGACGTATTGCTTAAATGCGTCGCAAAAATTGTTACAGGTGAAATGATGGGCGGATACAAGATTCAGAAAAGGAGCATGCGTATTTTCCTGGCATGTTTCGTGGCGGCGGTTGGTGTTCATGAAACCGCGCTGGCATCCACCCCCAGCCCCATTGGCCTGTGGGTGCGCGCCGATGGTGGCACCAAGATCGACATCACGAAATGCGGGCCTGATTATTGCGCGGTGAACATCTGGGTGCGTGACCCAAATGGGCCGGAAAAGATGGGAGACAAGCTGGTGCTGGCGTTGACGCCAGAGGCCAGCGCCGGTGTGCTGAAGGGCCGCGCCTATGATGTGAGGCGCAAAATGCACTACATCATGACCATGCGTTTGACCGGCGCGCATATGCGCACAAGGGGTTGCGTGCTGTTTGGGGTTATCTGCAAATCCGCGCAATGGAACCGCGCCGATTGAGCTTACCCGTGGTTGGTTTTTTCCAAGATAGATGCAAGCAGAACTGCCAAGAGCCAGGTTAATGTTGCGACGCTTGCGGCATTCAGAACGCTCATTGTGTGGGCTTGAACAGCGCCCAGCGGGATAACGGGCGCGCCGAGGAGATGGGGGGAAAGAAAATACAGCAGTAACGTGAGTGTTGAGAGGCCAAGGCAGAGCCAGCGTTCTCCCGGCCGGAACAGCAAGGCGGCCAGGAGGATGCAGGGGAATAAAAATAGCCCCACGCCGCTCCTGGCCCCAAGCAGTTTTAGGCACCACATCGTGTTAAGAGTGCCGACGATGGGAAGCGCGGCCCGGCCCCAGCGGCTGGAGCGGCGGGAAAGCCAAGGAATGACAAGAAAAGCAGGCGTGGCCAACGAAGTGAGTAGGCAAAGGGGAAACACATGCCGCCCCAGAAGCACCTGCATATAAAGCGGGTAAAACGGCATATTACCGCCAACGGACAAGGCGACGGTGTTGGCCATTGCCGTTGCCGGGTCGTTATGTGCGGCGTAGGCCCGCAACCGGGCCAGGGCGTGGAATTTTTGTGGCAAGGGCGTTCACTGTTTCCGGTGCTGCCATTATCCCGCGCTGTTCAGGCGCGGCTGTCAAGCTGTCAAGTTTTGGTTGCCTCAGCCACGGGCAGCACCCTTGCCGCGGCGGCCAGCAGATCTGTCTGCGACAGCAGGCCAACAACCTGCCCGGCTGCATCCTGGATGATTACGGCGTGTGTCCGCCCATCGGCCAGTTGCCCGAGTTGGCTGAAAGCTGGTGTCTCCGGGCTTGCGGTTAAGGCCGGTACCATGACCTCTGCAACCTGCCCGTTATCCAGCGTGATTTCCCGCAGCCCGATGGTTCCGAGCAACCGCCCCGCCGCGCCGACCACCGGCAAAGTGCGGAGATTATGTTCCAGAAGCAGGACGCGAGCGGTTTGAATGTCGTCTTCCGGCCCGACCGTGATTACATCGCGCGACATGATATCCGCGCAGGTGAGATCGCCATGAGTGCGCAGGATCGCCTGCTGTTCAACGCGTTGGAGCAACTGATCGAGATCGGTCCTGTTAATGTCAAAAGTCTCGCCGAGCTCCGCCAGCGCCGCGTCCACATCCTCAACATGAAATCCGGCGCGCAGGATGGGGGCTGGGTCTTTGGTGCCAACCGGGCTTACGGCTTTCGGCGGCGGCACGTGCGGGTAGTTGTGGCCAAGGAGCTTGTGAAAAATTAAGCCCGCCAGAACGAGGATAATGCAATTGAGTGCTACCGGAACCAGCACGAAAGAAAACCCCTGGGCGGCTACAGCTGGCCCGCCGATGACCGCGGTGAGCGCCGCGGCACCGCCCGGCGGATGCAGGCACCTGGTAAGAGACATCATCACAATCGCCAGCCCGGCGGCGCAGCCGATGGCGAGCATCATATCCGGCACCAGGCGGTAGACCACAACGCCGCAAAGGGCCGATATGGTGTTGCCACCAATGATAGACCATGGCTGTGCCAGCGGGCTGGCGGGTACGGCAAACAGCAATACCGATGACGCCCCGAGGGGCGCCACGATAAGCGGCAGATCCGGGTTGCCTCCAAAGGTCATCTCGCCGATCAACCCGGTGAGGCCGATGCCGATTAAGGCACCCAGGCCCGCGATGAGCCGGTCGTTCAAGGTGGCACCGGCCAGGATGGGTGAAAACAGCTTGAAACGAAATTTTGACATTATGATTTACGGTGCGGTTGGAGCGGAATGAAGGGGCGTGGCGGGGTTGGTGCCGCCAGGGGCTGATGCGCCCCAGCCGCCTCCCAGCGCATAGAACAAGGCAATCTGGCTTTGGCTGATCTCGGTTTGCGCATTGGCCACTTCTATATCTGCTGAGGCAAGCTTTTGTTCAGCGCTGAGTTGCGCCAGCGCACCCACTCTGCCACCGCGATATAGTACCGTTATGTTGGATGCCACCTGCGCGGCAAAGTTCCTGGCATCGTTCAGGCTGGATATTTGATCGAGCTCAAAATCATAAGATGTAATCGCGCTCTGGGCTTCCTGCAACGCGGTCAGTACCGTGCCGTCAAACGCGGCCTGGCGGGCCTGCACCTGGGCCTTGGCTTGCGCGATATGCGCGCGAACCGCACTTTGGTTGAGGTCCCAGCTCACCGACGGCCCGATGCCAAAGAAATTGGTAAGGGGCGAAAGAGCATTGGCCGCGGCGCCGGCGGAACCCACAGTGGCTCCCAGCTTGAAGTCTGGGTAGAGCTTGGCTTCTGCTTCCCCCACACGCGCCGTGGCGGCGGCCAGGCGGCGCTCCGCCTCACGCACATCCGGCCGCCGGTTCAACAGGCTTTTACCATCGCCCACGGGAATGGGCGTGAGCAAGACCAGTGGCTTTTGGCAGGTTAACCATGCGGGGTTATAGTCTTCCGGCGGTTCGCCCATTAAAGTGGCAAGACGGTAGGCGGCGTTGATTTGTGCAGCTTGCAGCAAGGGAATTTTTGATTTCAAATCCGCAAGCTGGGCCTGTTCGCCGGCCACATCGAAGCTCGTGGCGCGGCCATTTTCGTGCAGCAGGCGCGCAAATGCCATGGATTGATTTTGCAGGGCAACGGAATGCCGCATTGCCGCGAGCGCGTTGCCGCTATCGCAGATGTCGGCGTAAGCGCGCGTGGTTTCCGCGGCAACGCTCACCTTCACAAGATCCCGCGCGGCGGCCGCTGCCTGGCTGTCGTCGTTAGCCGCCTCTATCCCGCGTCTGATGCCGCCGAACAAATCGGCGTCATAGCTGACGGTAATGCCGGCGTTATAAATCTCCCGTTCCGGTGGTTTTACATGCTGCAAGACGGCTTCAGCCGATCTCTGCGCATAACTTGTGGCGGCGTCAGCTGTCACCGTGGCTTCCCGCCCGGCTTGTGCCGCCGCGAGCAACGCGTAGGCGCTTTGCAGATTCGCCTGCGCAACTCTGAGACTGGTATTGGCGGCAAAGGCGCGTTGGACCAGGGTATCGAGTGTCGGGTCATCATACAAATGCCACCAATTATCCGGTGGATTCGAAATTTGTGTTGCCTTGTTATCTGAAAGAAACTTTGCTTGCGCGGCCGGGTTGTTGATAACTGCCGTGCGGGGAAGCTTGTAATTTGGCCCCACCGTGCAGCTTGCCAGAAGCAATGCGGCAAGTGGCGCGGCAATGTGCCCTGCGTAACGGGCTACCACGGCCAGCTCCTCTGCTCCGTGGCTTCGCCGCGACGGAGCAGGATTTCGACCGAAGCGGTTTGGCCCGCAATCAGCCTTATGCCTTTTGGAACATCGTCGATGGCAATTCTAACAGGAATACGCTGGGCCAGGCGCACGTAAGTATATTCCGGCTGGATATTGTCGAGCATATCAGCGCTTTTGTCGCGCTCGCGGTCTACGATGCCACCGGCGATACTCTCGACATGCCCATGAATGATTCCGGCAACGCCCATCAGCCGCACATCCGCTTTGTCACCAATGTTGATGGCGGGGATTTTGGTTTCGACGAAATATCCCTCGATGCGCAAGGTGTCCGTATCAACCAGCGCAAAAGCCTCTTTGCCGGCGGTCAGATAATCGCCAGGCTGCAGGGTCATGCTGGAGACAATGCCATCAACAGGGGCACGCAGGGTCGTGCGGTCGAGATTCAGTTGCGCCAAATCCAGCGCGGCTTTGGCCTTGGCCATGGCGCTGCGCAACAGGGCAACCTGTTCCGTGCCTTTTTCTATGGTCTCGGTATCAACCAGTGCCGACAGGGCATGATTGCGGCGGTCATCGCGGATGGCTTGCGCCAGGGCGATCTGTTGGCTTTCCAGCGCTGCCTGGGCTTGCGCCAGGGCAAGCTGATAGCGCGACTGATCTATGGTCAACAGGGTCTGGCCTTTTTTAACGGCTTGGTTGTCTTGCACCTGAACGCTGGTTACCCATCCGCCGACATCTGGTGTGACCTGGACGATATCCGCCGCCACCTTGCCGTCACGGGTTGTGGGTTGGACCTGGTAACGGACCCAGAGCGCCACGATGATGGCCGCCGCGATGATGAGCAGCAGGAAGGTAGAAAATGCCTTGGTAAAATGTTCACGGTTCATTTTTAACGTGCAATCAATGAGGGTAAAAACCAATCGGCCAGAAGGGAGAGTCCCCACCAGAAAAACAGGAAGAGTGTGAGGTCAAGCAGGATCGGCTGCCATAAAAAACGCTCGACATGGAGCGGTTGCAGTAAAATATGAGCGAGAAAGGCAAATATGCCCGCGGCAACGGCCAAAGCGAGCCCGATGGAAACAAACCCGCCGAATATGTTGAGCTGTTCAACCACCGCGATCTGCCCTGGCGTGAATAATTACCCGGCGGGGGCGGGGCATCCACCCTTTGAATGGGTGGCTGTGCGGCCTGGGCATTTGTTTAAGCCGTTCCGGGATGCACATGCCAACCGCCATAAACTGTATATTAAATGCATCTTTATAGTGGACTGGAAGCGCGCGCAAGTGCGGCACCCCATTAAAGGCGGTTGGGTTGGTGGGAATTGTCATGCTGGCGGGTTCTGAAACATGGCTGCCTGCCCATGAAGCTTTCCGGCTTCATCCACCAGTTGCCACACAATTGCATTCTCAATCCAGAACCGCCGGCCGGATTTGGCGATGCGCAAACCGCGATAATTTTCGATGAAGCCGGTATTTGTCACTGCATTCAGCAGGCGCTGCCGCTCCGCGCGGTTGGGTGCCTCGGCCGAAAGGCGCGAGGGCAGGCGCGTGATCTCAGCCCATTCATACCCGAAGCATTGTTGGGCGGCGCGGTTGGCGTAGATGAAAACAGGGTCGGCCTGGGTGTTGTGCGCCAGCACACAGAACGGCGCATTATGATACAACCATGAAGCCTGGAACATTTCATCGCGGCTTAGCGCGCATGAACCCGCAAGCAGTGGCCTGCCGAGCAGGCGGGCGAAGCTGGTTGAAAGCAGGCGGTAGAAAACCAGGGCGGCCGCATTTTCCATGCCCTGCTCAGATCATCAGATGTGCCAGCCGGGCGGATATGATTGCCTCGGCATCGGAGACGATACGCGACACAAGCTGCGCGCAACTGGGAATGTCATGGATCAAGCCCTGCACCATGCCGGCACTCCATATGCCGTGCTCGGTATCACCGGAGAGCAATCCCTCCCTCCCTCGCGCGCCCTTCACCAGATGCGCCAGATTCTCAAACGGTGCACCGCTGGCCTCAATTTCGCGCACCTGCTGGCTGATGCTGTTGCGCGCCACCCGGGCGGTGTTGCGGTAGGCGCGGAAGATAAGGTCCGTCGCACGCTCGTCATTATTCACCAGCGCCAATTTGAAAGCATCGTGGATTGGCGCCTCTTTCGTCGCGCAGAAGCGTGTGCCCATGTTCACACCCTCAGCGCCCAGCGCCAGTGCGGCCACCAGCCCGCGCGCATCGCCGATGCCACCCGAAGCCAGGATGGGGATTTTCAGCTTATCCGCCGCGGCGGGAATTAGAACCAGGCCCGGTATATCGTCCTCGCCAGTGTGGCCCGCGCATTCAAATCCGTCGATGGACACCGCATCCACCCCCAAGCGTTCGGCGCTCAGCGCGTGGCGCACGGCGGTGCATTTATGGATCACCTTTACCCCATGGGCCTTAAAATCCTCCACGTGCTCCTGCGGTTTATGGCCTGCCGTTTCGGCGATCTTGACCCCGCTTTCGATGATGGCGCGGCGGTATTCCGCATATGGTGGCGGATTGATAGAGGGCAGGATGGTGAGGTTCACGCCGAAGGGCTGATCGGTCATGCTGCGGCAGCGCGAAATTTCTTTCGCCAAAGCCTCGGGCGAAGGCTGGGTGAGGGCAGTGAGGATGCCAAGCGCGCCAGCATTGGAGACGGCGGCGGCGAGTTCTGCCGTGCCGACCCATTGCATGCCACCCTGCACGATGGGGTGTTTAATGCCGAATATTTCGGTGAAGCGGGTGCGTAGCATTGGAATATCCTCCTACCCCGGAGATAAGGCGCAACGGCAGAAACAGGCAATAGTAATTTAATTAAATGGTTAAGCAAAAATATTGCTTTGCAGGAGCGGTACCCATAAGCTGGCGGAACCGCTTTTAGGATTGTTGATATTCGTGAACGCTGAACCTTCTCCACGGCCCCGCCGCAACTCCGCCGCGCAATTGCTGGACGCGGCGAGCCAGATTCTTGCCGAACGAAACTCCACGGAGGTTTCGTTGAGCGATGTGGCCGCGGCCTCCAACCTCAATGCCGCGCTGGTCAAATATCATTTCCGTAACAAGGAGGGGTTGCTGCTGGCCCTGGTGCGGCGCGATGCCGAGGTGGCGCTGGCGCAACTCAACAGCCTGGTGGAAATGCCGCTTACGCCCGAGCAAAAAATCCGTATTCATGTATCTGGCATCATCAACACCTATGCGAGGCATCCTTATCTCAACCGGCTGCTGCACGAGCTGCTGGAAAGCAAGGATGAGGCGGTGGTGCGCGAGCTGAACGCCTTCTTTGTCAAGCCCCTGGTTACGGCGCAAGCGGAGCTGCTGCGGCAGGGGGTGGAGGCTGGCGTGTTCCGCGAGGTTGCGCCCATGCATTTCTACCTTTCCATTACCGGCGCGTGCGATCAGTTTTTCTATAGCGCGAAATCTTTGAAATACGCTTTTGGCGTGCTGGAAGTTTCGGACGGAATGCGCGAGGCCTATGCGGAGTTTGTAGTGGACATGGCGATAAAAGCGTTGCGCAAACAATAGGGTGGAATCGTGGATCGTCAGGAAAAAACATTTGTTTCAGTAAGCGATGCGGTGCGTCGGCGGATGTCTGTGCGGGCGTTTCTGCAAAAGCCTGTTCCGCGCGAGATGATTCAGGACATTCTTGATGTGGCGCGGCGCGCGCCTTCGGGCGGCAATGTGCAGCCCTGGCGCGTGCATGTGCTGGCTGGATCGCCGCTGGAGGCATTGCGCGCATTGGTGGCCGGGCGCGTTGCGGCTGGTGAACGGGAAACCGCACAATACGATGTATATCCGGCGAACTTGTGGGAGCCGCACCGGAGCTACCGTTTCCAGCTTGGCGAGGAGCTTTATGCGCTGCTCGGTATCGCGCGGGAGGACAAAGCCGGGCGGCTTAGGCAGTTCGATGAGAATTATCGCTGCTTCGGCGCGCCGGTGGCCTTGTTTTTCTCGTTGGACCGCCGCTTTGGCCCGCCGCAATGGTCGGATATGGGCATGTTGATGCAGACGATCATGCTGCTGGCGGTGGAGCAGGGGCTTGCCACCTGCGCGCAGGAAAGCTGGAGCAACTGGCCGGAGACCATGGCGGTGGTTCTTGGGCTCAACCCCAGCGAAATTTTGTTTTCCGGCATGGCGCTCGGCTATGCGGATGAGGCGGCGCCGGTGAACCAACTGCGCTCCAGCCGGGCGGCGCTGGAAAGCTTCTGCACGTGGCACGGGCTATGACGGAAGCGGACCTGCCCGAAGGCTCGGCGGCCAACCTCGTGCGGCTATTAAATGTGGAGGAGCTGGACGCTGATTTGTATCGCGGTGCGGTGACCACTGAACCATGGAAACGCACGTTCGGCGGGCAGGTGGCGGCCCAGGCCCTGGCGGCGGCTTCCCGCACCGTGGCGCCTGAGCGCGCGCCGCATTCCCTGCACGCCTATTTTATGCGCGGCGGGGATGCGCGGCTGCCGATTATCTATCAGGTTTTCCGCGACCGTGACGGGGGGAGCTTCTCCTCCCGCCGGGTGGTGGCGCTGCAAGGCGGCAAGCCGATCCTTAATTTCGCGGCTTCGTTTCATATCCGCGAGGAGGGATATGCGCACCAGCTACCCATGCCGGAGGTGCCCCCGCCGGAGGAATTACCGGATGAGGCGGAGCTGGTGCTGAGCAATGAAACCGGTACGCCCGGCGTGCCGCCGCCACCCGGCCTGCGCGGGGCGCTGGAATTCCGGCCCGTGGAGCCGGGGCTGCGCTATGAAAGCCGTGCCCGCCCGCCATGCCAGCATTACTGGTTCCGGGTGAAGGGCAAGCTGCCGGACGATGCCTTGCTGCACCGCCTGATTATTACTTATGCCTCCGACGCCCTGCTGCTTTCCACCGCCGTGCTGGCGCACCCCGTGGCATGGACGACAGACCCCCGCCACGTTGCCAGCCTTGACCATTCCGTTTGGCTGCATGGCGATGCCAGGGTGGATGACTGGCTGCTCTACAGCATGGACAGCCCTTGGTCTGGCCATGCGCGGGGTTTGAACAGGGGCTTGATTTACACCCGCACCGGAACGCTGGTGGCAAGCACCGCCCAGGAAGGGTTGCTCCGGCAGGTTTGAACGTTAAGTTGCCGGGGTGGCGGGCTTTGCCGCCTTGGCTGCGGCGAGTTCGGCCATTAACGCGCCCAGGGCCCTCAGGCCCACCGGCTTAACCAGATAATGGTCAAACCCCGCAGCTTGAGCGGAAGCCTTGTCTCTATCCTGGCCCCAGCCGGTTTGTGCAATGATGGTGAGGTGTTTCAGCGCAGGGTCCTGTCGCAATGCCAGGCAGACCTCATAGCCAGACATGCCGGGCAGGCCGATATCCAGCAAAATCACATCCGGCTGGAAAGCATGGGTGGTTTCCAATACTTTGCGCCCGTCATGCACCAGGCGGTATTCGTGGCCCAGCTCTTCCAGCATCCAACCGGTGGTTTGCGCCACGTCTTGCGTGTCGTCTACCAC
This sequence comes from Rhodospirillales bacterium, assembly GCA_018971565.1. Taxonomy (GTDB): domain Bacteria; phylum Pseudomonadota; class Alphaproteobacteria; order Acetobacterales; family Acetobacteraceae; genus Acidocella. The sequence continues at coordinate 8,135 of JAGXAO010000030.1, read as the reverse complement.
CAGAACCTTTAGCCGCGCCATGGCGGCGGGTGGCCCGGCAATGGCGGACGGAGAGGGGCTGGATGATGGTGCGCTGCCCGTTGCCAGCGGCACGGTGAGGGTGAAGATGCTGCCTTTGCCGCAGCCTTCGCTTTCCACCACAACCGTGCCGCCATGCAGCGCCACAAGCTGTTGTACCAAAGCAAGGCCGATGCCCAACCCGCCCTTTGCCCTGTCCAGATGCTGGTCCACCTGGGCGAACAGCTCGAACACGCTGGCCAGCATATGCGGCGGAATGCCGACACCATTATCGGCAACGCTGATTACGGCCTCCTGGCCATCGGCTTTCACCACCAGGCGGATATGGCCGCCCTCGGGGGTGTATTTCACCGCATTATTCAACAAATTACTGATAACCTGCGCCAGCCGGGTTAAATCCGCCTCCAGCCAAAGCGTTGCCTCAGGCAGTTCCAATGTTAACTCGTGGTTTGCAGCTTCGATAAGCGGACGGCTTGTTTCCAAGGCGGCGCGGATAAGGTTGAAGAGTTCTAAACGTTCTTTTCTAAGAACAATTTTGCCCTGACTGATGCGTGAAACATCCAAAAGATCGTCGATCAGCCGGACGAGATGAGTCAGCTGACGGTCCATTATGTCAAGAATTTCCGTGGCCTTGCTGCCCTCCCGGCTATGCTGAAGGAGGTCCAGCCCGTGGCGCAGCGGCGCCAGGGGGTTGCGCAACTCATGCGCCAGGGTGGCAAGGAATTCGTCCTTCCGGCGGTCAGCCTGGCGCAAGGCTTGGGCTTGCACTTCCAGCGCGTCCCGTTGGGTGGCGAGTTGCTGGCGCTGCCTGTGCAGTTCGAAAAATACATCGGCCTTGCTGCGCAGAATATCGGCTTCAATCGGCTTATAGATAAAGTCCACTGCGCCGGCTTCGTACCCCCGGAAGCGCCGCTGGGCGTCGGCCGCGCCGGCGGTTAGAAAAATGAGGGGGATGCGCCTTGTGCGTTCATTGCCGCGCATCAGTTCTGCCAGTTCAAAGCCGTTCAGGCCAGGCATCTGCACATCCACCAGCGCCAACGCAACCTCGTGATGCAGCAGGAGTTCCAGCGCCTCGTCTCCGGAGCGGGCTTTTAGAAGTTCAAGCCCATCGCGGCGCAGCAAAGCTTCTAACGAAAGCAGGTTTTCTTCAAGATCATCGACCAGCAGAAAATGCACCGAGGTCATGCGTCATTATACTCCAAGCAGAAGCGCCGCGATACCGGCGAGTGGTAACGACCGCGCCGCGGGACAGGCGGCCCACGCCGCCCGAGGCATTTCCGGCGCCAAAGCCTCGGCGGGGTTTTGTACGATCATTGTACCGCCAGCTTCTCCGACCTTTCTTAGCCCGTCCGCTCCATCGGGGTTGGCGCCGGTGAGCACGATGGCAATCAACGACGGGCCGTAAGTGTCTGCGGCACTTTCAAACAGCACGTCGATAGATGGACGAGAATAGCGTACTGGTTCGTCGCTGGAAAGGGCAAGAGAATAATTCGTCTCGACCAGCAAATGATAATCTGGCGGGGCAAAATAGATGGTTCCGCCAACGACCGGTTCCTTGTCTTCGGCTTCACGAACCGGCAGCCGGCATTTTGCACTGAAGATTTCAGCCAAAATGCTTTTACGGTTATGCGGCAGATGTATCACCACGAAAACAGGCAAAGCAAAGCTGGCGGGTAACGCTGGAAGAATGGCTGAAAGTGCTTCAAGCGCGCCGGCTGAAGCGCCGATGACCACGGCCGCGGGTGTGCTCATTTTGCCCACCTCTGATAGATTTTCTCCTCGCGCGAGAAATCAATAAATGCACCGGAATGCTCTGAGAACCGCAGATTTTCCTTGGCCCCGAGGCCGAGAAACCCTTTTCTCGCCAGAGAATCCTTAAACAAGCCAATGGCGCGGTTTTGTAGATCCCGGTCGAAATAGATCATAACATTCCGGCAGGAGATTAAGTGCATTTCCGCGAAAACCGCATCTGTTACCAGGCTGTGGTCGGCAAAAACAACGTGTTCACGGAGGCTCTTATCAAAAACAGCGCGCCCGTAGGCGGCGCTGTAATAATCCGAAAGCGAGGATTTGCCGCCGGATTTGCGGTGATTTTCTGTAAACAGCTGAAGCCGTTCAAGGCTGAACAGGCCAGCTTCAGCCTTGGCCAGCGCATTCTGGCTGATATCTGTTGCGTAGAACAGCGTGCGGTCTTCCAGCCCTTCCTCGCGGAACAGAATGACCAGCGAATAAAGCTCTTCACCCTCGCTGCATCCCGCTACCCAAACACGTAAGGAGGGGTAAGTGCGCAGATGCGGGATAACCTGTTCCCGGATGGCCCGGAAATAGGATGGATCTCGGAACATTTCACTGACCTGGACCGTGAGATAGCCAAGCAACCGCGGCAGCACCGCAGGGTCGTGCAGCAATGCCGCCTGCAACGCGGAATATGTTTCGAAACCCAGATCGTCCCGGGCAAGCTGCAGCCGCCGCTTGATGGAGGCCATCGCATAGCGCCGGAAGTCGTAATGATATCTGGAAAACAGCGCCTCGAGCAGGAGACGGATTTCGATATCTTCCAGTTTATCAGTCAATGGCCGGGCTCATCTGGGCATCCATACCCGAACGAGGGACAGCAGCTTCTCTACATCCAGCGGTTTGGCCATATAGTCGTTGGCGCCAGCCTCGATGCAGTGCCGTTGATCGTCTGGCATGGCTTTGGCTGTAAGTGCGATGATCGGCAGTTTTTTCCAGGCCTCCTGCTTGCGAATTTCCCTGGTGGCGGCCAGACCATCCATCACCGGCATCATTATGTCCATCAGCACGAGGTCAACCGCCAGGGCCGGATGCTGGCTGGATTTGACCAAAAAATCCAACGCTTCCTGCCCGTTTCTGGCAATTTCGACAATTGCACCGCGCGGTTCCAGAATGTTTGTAACGGCATAGATATTTCTTACATCGTCCTCGACCACGAGAATACGCCGGCCTTCCAGCAACGCATCCCTGTTCAACGCCTTGTAGATCATTTTCTGCCGCTCCGGCGGCAATTCAGAAACCACCTGGTGCAGGAACAATGTTACTTCGTCGAGCAGCCGTTCCGGCGATTTTGCGCCTTTGATGATGATGGATTTGGAATAACGCCGCAGCTTCAATTCATCATCGGCCATTAGGTCTCTGCCGGTATAGACGATGACCGGCGGAAAGGAATATGGTCCTTCCTGGCTTAAAGTTTCAAGCAGCGAATAGCCGGAGGCATCGGGCAGAGAGAGGTCCAGCACCATACAGTCGAAATTTTGCGTACGCAGCAACTCCAGGCAGTCTGCCGCCGTGCCGGTTGCAACTGTTTCAGTGTCATGAGAGGCCAGTAACTTGCTCAGCGCTTCACGCTGCCGCGCATCGTCCTCGACGATGAGCACGCGGTGCATCCGTTGTGTAAGTTTCGCTTTCAGCCCGCCCAGCATATCGCTCAGTTGCTCGCGCTGCACGGGCTTCAGCATGTAACCGATTGCACCCAGCGAAAGAGCTGTTTGGGTATGGTCGCTGGCGGAGACAACATGGATGGGAATATGCCGGGTCTGCATATCCCGCTTCAGGTGGTCCAGAACCGCGAGCCCGGATTGGTCTGGTAGGCCGACATCGAGGATGATGGCGCTGGGCAGAAATTTCTGGGCGAGCTGTAATGCTTCCTCAGCTGTTGTGGCCACGAGCGCCTGAAAGCCCATTTCATGTGCCAGATCCTTAAGGATATTGGCGAAGCTTTCATCGTCTTCAACTGCCAGCAAAAGCCTTCTTGTTTGGTCAAGCGATTCGCGGTCGTCCTGAATCCGTTGAACGGGCGCAAAACCGGCGGTGGCAGCCGGTGGGACCGGGGGCTGAGGCGCCACCACTGGTAGCTGGGCATCGCGGGGGGCGACGAACCGAGGGTCGAATATCTCAGGCACCACCACGGAGAACATGCTGCCCGCACCTTGCTGGCTTTGCACGTGGATGCTGCCGCCCAGCCTGCGTACAAGCTCCCGCGAGATGGAAAGTCCGAGGCCGGTGCCGCCGTATTTACGGCTGATCGTGCTGTCAGCTTGGTGGAAAGCATCGAAAATCAACGCCTGCTGTTCCTGGGTTATGCCGATCCCGGTATCGCGCACCGAGAAGGAGATTCCGCTGTTGCCGGTGCGTTGAATGGTTAGGCTTACGGCGCCAGTCTCGGTGAATTTAAAAGCGTTCGACATCAGATTTTTTAAAACTTGCTCAAGCCGCTGAGCGTCGGTGGATAACTCCGCCGGGCATTCCTGTGCGACTTCGACTGTGAAGTCCAGCCGTTTTTGCTGGGCAATGGGCTGGAAAAGATGGCGCAGGTTTTCAGCCAGACGCTGTACGGGGACTATCTCTGCCTGAATATCGACATGCCCTGCTTCGATCTTCGAGAGATCCAGAATGTCGTTAATGAGAGCCAACAGATCGTTTCCGGAGGATTGAATGGTTTGCGCGTATTTCACCTGTTCGATGGTCAGATTGTCTTCCCTGTTGTCTGCAAGCAGCTTGGCCAGAATCAACAGAGAGTTCAGCGGTGTTCTTAATTCATGAGACATGTTGGCGAGAAAGTCAGATTTATACTGGCTTGCCTTTTCAAGCTCGCGGATTTTCATCTGTACGGAAGCATTGGCTTTTTCAAGATTGTCACGCTGTGTTTCCAGCTGCTGCGCCTGCTCCTCAAGCTGCGCATTCGTCTGGTTTAATTCCGCTTGCTGTTGTTCAAGCCGCGCCTGGGATTCCTTCAGTGCCTTGCTTTGTTCCTCCAGCTCCTCATTAGATACGCGCAACTCCTCGCCCTGCACTTGCAATTCTTCTGACTTGCGCTGGGTTTCCTCCAGCAAAGTTTTTAAATTATCTTGATAGCGCGCTGTTCGCACAGCAATTGCAATGTCGGTTAGCATGTCGCCAAGAAGCGTGAGAACCGCGTTATCCACTTTGTGAACGAAACCTAGTTCGAGTACTGTATTTACCTTGCCGTCGGCGCTTCCTGGTAAAATCACCAGAAAAGATGGCTTGCTCTGGCCCAGGGCTGAGCCAAAGCTGAGGTAACCTTCTGGTACGTTGCCCAGAACAAGTGGCCGGTTTGCCGCCGCGGCTTCGCCAAGAAGCCCCTCCTTTGGCCGAAAGCGCTCCGGAATTGCCGTGCCGGGTGGCACGCCATAGCTTGCGGCGCGTTGAAAGCTGCCGCCCTCGCTCACATAAATGACGCCCGCGGCGGCCCCCAGATATTGAGCGAGGTAGCTGAGAATGCTGTCGCCTAGTTCTTCGGTTTCCTGCTCTCCGCGCATAACCTCCGAGAGGCCAATCTGGCCGGATTGAAACCATTGCTGGCGCCGCCGCGTATCCGCGGCGCGGTTGATAAGATAGCCGACGGCAAGGGTGACGAGAATGCCTACAATGCCTGAGAGCGCGCTGCTGGTTAGCGCCTTGTTCAAGGCAATATTGGTTTCAGCAATCCTCTTTTCACGCAGCAGTTCTTCGGTGCGGGTCATCTCCGCCAATTGGCTGCGAACGGAATCCATATCGGCTTTGCCGGCATTCATAGCGACGATGGCCATCGCTCCGGCACGGTTATTCGTGCGTTGCAGGTCGATGGTCTGTTTTAGCTCCTTGAATTTGGCGGCCATAGCTTGCTTTAGAGGCCCAAGATGCCGTTGCTGTTCCGGATCGTTCTGAGTTAGCAGGGCTAGCCGGTTATATTGCGCCGGAAGCTTGGCAAGTGCCACCTGGTAGGGTGCCAGATAGCTGGCGTTGTTGGTTAGCAGAAAGCCCCGCTGGCTGGTTTCGGCATCCTGTGCGTTGGAGAGAATATTTTGGAGGGTTAACATCACCTCGTGCGAGTGTGATATTTTGCTGCTGTCTGCGCTGATGGTTTTTATGTCTGAATAAGAGAGCGCGGCGCTGATGATAAAAAACAGCACTGCCCCCGCTAACCCGAGACCCAAAACGAAATCCTGGCCTGAAATTCGGGCTTTGGTCTTCCACCCAGGCGTGCGCTTCATCTGTTTTCTCATTTTAAAAATGCTCTGGAATGTAGGCAAGGCGCTTGTGGCGCGCAATCTCCTACCGGTGTCGTCGATGTTATCAATTGGCCGAAAAATTGCAATGCTTTCCTGTACTTACGCGGTGCGTGCTGCAAACCGGGCGTGGTGGCGGCAAGATGAAACTCGGCTAAAATTGCTGTAACAGGATGGGTTGTTGATTATTTGAGAAGGCCTAAATTCCGGCGCGCTGTTCCGCGATGGTGATGGCGAGGGACATGGCCAGGGTGAGGGTAGCGGAGAGGGTGCGAAAGGCCCCTAGCTCTGCCTCCGCCACCTCCAGCCAGGCTTCGGCAATGCTGGCGATGGGAGAAAAGGCGGAATCTGTAATGGCGATGACGGGCACGCCGCGTGCGGCGGCTTCAATGGCGATCTGCACGGTTGTGGGGGCGTAGGGGGTGAAGCTGATGGCCAGCAGCGCGTCTTGCGGCCCGGCGCTTCGGGCCTGCAAATCCACCATGCCGCCGGTGTTGTCCAGCAGCATATGCGGAATGTCGAGATTTCCGAACATGTAGGATAGATAAGCGGCGATTGGAAATGTACGGCGTTGGCCGAGCAGATAAACCATGCGCGCCCCGGCCAGGGCCTCCACCGCGTGCTCTAACGCCGCTGGGGCGATGCTGCTGGAGAGTCTGTCGAGCGATTGCACGGAGGTCTCGACAAGGCGCGCGAGCATGGAGGCGGCGTTCGCGCTTTGGCCTGTCTCATCTTTTACCTTTGAAAGCCGCTCCCGGTAATCTGGTGAGCGTTCGCGCAGGCGTGCGCGCAGAACCTGTTGCAGATCTGAAAAGCCGGAATAGCCGAGCGTCTGGGCAAAGCGCACCAGGGCGGAGGGCTGCACCCCGGCGGCGGCGGCAAGTTCCGCCACCGTGCCGAGCGCCATTTCATCTGGCCGGTCCAGCGTGAAGCGCGCCACCTGGGCAAGGCGCTTTGGCAGGTTGCCCTGCCGTTCGGCCAGCACCTCACGCAGTGCCGTGAAGCTGGGGGGTGGTGAGGTGGATAGGCCGGTGGAGGACATGAACGGCAGATAACGCAAAACGAAAAAATTTTATAGAACAAATTTTCTATTTATGGAATAAAAATAACATATATTGACAAATATCAGAACATAAATTCTGATATTGCATTTATAATAGAATTGATGTTTCATATTGTCGCTCAATAGGAAGCTTTGGGGGATCCACCCTCCCGCCTGATGAATTGGAAAAACCACATGCAGAAAATTGGTCATTACATCAACGGCAAGGTTATGCCGGGCGCGGGCTCGCGGAGCCTGAAGGTGTTTAACCCCGCCACCGGCGCGCAGAGCAAAGAGCTTGCAGTGGCCACCCCGGATGAGGTGAATGGAGCGATTGAAGCCGCCGCCGCGGCCTTCCCCGCCTGGGCCGCCACCCCGCCTGTGCGCCGCGCCCGGGTGATGTTCAAGTTCAAGGATTTGATGGAGCACCACGCGGCGGAGCTGGCGGAGATTATTTCCTCCGAGCATGGCAAGGTGCAGTCTGACGCGCTGGGCGAGGTAATGCGCGGGATAGAGGTTATTGAATTCGCCTGCGGTATTCCCGAGCTGCTGAAAGGCGAGTTTACCGAGAATGTTGGCACGAATATCGACAGCTACAGCGTCCGCCAGTCGCTGGGTGTGTGCGCGGGCATCACCCCGTTCAATTTCCCGGCCATGGTGCCGTTGTGGATGTTTCCCGTCGCCATCGCCTGCGGCAACAGCTTCATTCTGAAAGTCTCCGAGAAAGTTCCTTCCGCTGCTATGCGCATGGCGGAGCTGCTGAAGCAGGCCGGGCTGCCGGATGGCGTGTTTAACGTGGTGAATGGTGACAAGGACGTGGTGGAGCAGTTGCTGCACGACAAGCGTATCGCCGCGATCAGCTTTGTCGGCTCCACGCCGATTGCGGAATATGTGTATGCCACCGGCACCAAGGCGGGTAAGCGGGTGCAGGCGCTGGGCGGGGCGAAAAACCACTTGATTGTGATGCCGGATGCGAATCTGGACCAGGCGGTGGATGCGCTGATGGGTGCTGCCTATGGCTCCGCCGGGGAACGCTGCATGGCAGTTTC
>JAGXAO010000138.1 GCA_018971565.1 Rhodospirillales bacterium | reverse complement strand
ACGTTGCTGGTGGTGCTTGCCTTTGGCGCAATCGTCATTCTGTTCGTGCTGCTGCTCTACCCGGTTATTGTGGCGCAGGCTTCGGCATTCATCTCCAATCTGCCAACCTATATCCAGACCGTTCAGGCGGATTTCGCCAAGCTGATGCGTAACGTCCAGCACCGGCTACCCTATTCATTAAGGATTAAATTACAGGACCTTGCTTCCAACCAGGCGAGCTCGCTGGTTTCTTATGCAGGCAAGGCCGCCACCAACATCATTGGCAGTGGTTTTGCGGTGGTGAACGTGCTGACGCTGCTGATTGTCACCCCGATCGTAACGTTCTATTTCCTGCGGGACTGGCCTTCCATTGTCCGCCATGTGGATGGTTGGCTGCCCCGGCCGTATGAGGGGCTGATCCGTGCCCAGGCGGTGGAGGTTAACCGTATTCTCTCCGCCTGGATTCGCGGGCAGGCGATCTGCTGCCTCGCTCTGGCGGCGATTTACGCCATCGGCCTCACTGTCATCGGGCTGGATCTGGGGCTGATCGTGGGGCTGGCAGCCGGGGTGCTCTCCTTTATTCCCTATGTTGGCACCGTGCTGGGTGGTATTACCGCTGTTCTGCTCTCGCTGAGCCAGCATCCGGGCTGGAATGGCATTATCGCGGTGCTGGCCGTGTTCGCCATTGGCCAGGGGCTGAATGATTACGTTATTCAACCGCGCTTTCTGGGAGACCGCGTGGGGCTTTCCGCCGTGTGGGTCATTTTTGCCCTGTTCGCGGGCGGGGCGGCGTTCGGGTTCCTCGGCATTATGCTGGCCGTGCCGGTTACCGCCACGCTGGGGGTTATCGCCCGGTTCTGGTTGCGGCGCTATCTGCAATCCCCACTTTACCTCGACGCGCCACCCGAATGAGGCAGCTCGCCTTGCCCTTCACCGAGCTGGCACAGCCTTACACAGCGGAGGATTTCTGCCCCGCGCCTTCCAACGCCGCGGCGCGGGACTGGCTGGCGCGGCCGGAAGCCTGGAGCAATGGCCGGTTGGTGCTGTGGGGCGAGGCTGGCTGCGGCAAGACCCACTTGCTGCATGTGTGGGCCCAGAGGCGGCAGGCGCAGATTTTTAACGGGCCGGGGCTGCGCGGCGTTATTCGCCCTGGTGGCCCGGTGGCGGTGGACGATGCCGAGCTTGCCGCGGAACCAGAGGCCCTGCTGCATTTTTTGAATGCAGCCGCCGAGGAGGGGTTTCCCGTGCTGTTGGCTGCGCGCCAGCCGCCCGCGCGCATGGGCTACAAGCTGGCGGACCTGACCAGCCGGTTGCGGGCTTCGGCCAGCGTGGAAATCCGCGCCCCGGAGGATGAACTGCTGGAAGCGCTGCTTACCCGCTTTGCCGCCGCACGCCAGCTCAACCTGCCTATTCATGTGCGCAACCTGCTGCTGCTGCATTTGCCCCGCGCGCCGGGCTTCTACCGTGAGGCTGTGGCCAGGCTGGACCGCATGGCGATGGATGGCGGAGCGCGCATAACCCGCCCAATGGCCGCCGCAATGCTGGCGGAAATGCTGGATGCGGTATAAATTCTTTACTTAAACATCACATGTTATGACAAAGAGATCGGTATAGTCCGGCCATGGACAAGCAAATCCAACTTTCCGCCGAGGAAAATCCATCCTTAAGCCATATCGGCATTGATGATCCGCTACGCTTTATCAACCGGGAGCTCTCCTGGCTGGATTTCAATTTCCGCGTGGTGGGCGAGGCGCGTAACCCATGCCACCCGCTGCTGGAGCGGCTGCGTTTTGTTTCCATCAGCGCCTCCAACCTCGATGAATTCTATTCCGTGCGCGTTGCGGGGCTTATTGGTCAGGCGAGGGCAGGGGTGCAGGAACATTCAGCCGATGGGCTGACCCCAGCCCAGCAGCTGCACGCCATAAATGCCCGCGCCAGGGAGCTGACCACCGCGCAGCAAGCCGCGTTCAGCGGGGTGTGCACGCTGCTGGCAGGTGCCGGGCTGGTGCTGCTTTCCTCGGCAGAGCTGACGACGGATGATGCCACCTTCCTGGATGCCTTTTTCATGGAGCGCATATTTCCGGTGCTAACCCCGCTGGCGGTGGACCCGGCGCATCCGTTCCCGTTTATTCCGAATATGGGGCTGGTGCTGGCCCTTTCCCTGGCCCGGGATGATGACCGGGGGCAGATGTCAGCCCTGATTCCGCTGCCAAGCCAGATTGAGCGATTCATCCGGCTGCCCACAAATGAGGGGCCGATCCGCTTCATCATGCTGGAAGAGCTGGTGGCGATGAACATGAACAGGCTGTTTCCTGGCTTCTCGGTGGAGGGCTCCGGGCTGTTCCGGCTGATCCGCGATACCGATGTGGAGTTTGAAGAAGAGGCGGAGGATCTTGTCCGGTCCTACGAAACCGCGCTGAAGCGGCGCCGGCGCGGAGTTGCCATTCAGATCACCATCCAGGCCGATATGCCCGCCAGCCTGCGCGAGCTGGTGATTGATGCGGTGGAAGCCCCGGCTGATGAGGTTTACGTGGAATCCGGCATAGTTGGGCTGGCGGATGTGAAGCAACTGATTGTGGATGACCGGCCGGACCTGTTGTTTCCGCCCTACACGCCGCGTTTTCCTGAGCGTATCCGCGATTTCGGCGGGGATTGCTTTGCCGCCATCCGGGCCAAGGATATTCTGGTACATCACCCGTTCGAGAGCTTCGACGTGGTGGTGCAGTTTCTCCGCCAGGCGGCACTGGACCCCAATGTGGTCGCGATCAAGCAGACGCTTTACCGCACCAGCCGGGACAGCCCTATCGTGAAGGCGCTGATCGAGGCGGCGGAGGCGGGTAAATCTGTCACCGCCATGGTGGAGCTGAAGGCGCGGTTTGATGAGGAGGCGAATATCCGGCTTTCCCGCGCGCTGGAGGCCGCGGGCGTGCAGGTGGTGTTCGGCTTTGTGGGCTTAAAAACCCATGCCAAGCTTTCCTACGTGGTGCGGCGCGAAGCGGGTGCGCTGCGCGCCTATGCGCATTTTGGCACCGGCAATTACCACCCCATCACCGCGCGCATTTACACCGACCTTTCCTTTTTCACCTGCGAGCCAGCCTTGGCGCGCGATGCGGCGAGGTTGTTTAACTACATGACCGGCTATGCCAGGCCGGAGGCGATGGAGCAGCTGGCCTTCTCTCCGCTTACCACGCGCAAGACGCTGGATACGCTGATCGACACCGAGATTGCCAACGCCAAGGCAGGCAAGGCTTGCGGAATATGGCTGAAGATGAACTCGCTGGTGGATGCGAAGCTGATCGACCATCTGTACGAGGCATCCCGCGCCGGGGTGCCGATCAACATCGTGGTGCGCGGCATTTGCTGCCTGCGGCCGGGCGTGCCGGGCCTCTCCGAGACGATTAAGGTGAAATCCATCGTTGGGCGGTTTCTGGAACATGCGCGGATTTGCGTGTTCGCCGATGGCCAGCCCATGCCATCGCGTCAGAACAAGGTATTTATTTCCAGTGCGGATTGGATGGAGCGGAACATGGATTACCGGGTGGAGACCTTCGTGCCCATCCATAACCCCACCGTCCACGCACAAATTCTGGACCAGATTATGGTGGTGAACCTGCGGGACGACGCGCAAAGCTCTGAATTGCACGAAGATGGCGTGTGGATGCGGGTGATACCGGGCGACCCGGCGGCCTCGGCGCATGAGTATTTCATGACCAACCCTTCGCTCTCGGGCCGGGGTTCGGCCTTGCATGGCGGGCTGGCGGCGGAACGGGGCAAGCCGAAATATAAGCGCCGGGTGGATTGAGGCAGGCTGGATTTTTGCCCAGCCCTATGCCATACGCCGCCTCGGCCTGAAAAGCCCAAGCCGTCCTAGCTCAGTTGGTAGAGCAACTGATTCGTAATCAGTAGGTCGCCGGTTCGATTCCGGCGGACGGCACCAGCGAGTTTTCGAAATCCGTTATTCGGCCGCTGAACATATAGCGGGTGTGGTTGTTCATGCCGTGACCCTCACCGAAAAATTGGCGCCGCGCCAGTTTCCCTGC
>JAGXAO010000029.1 GCA_018971565.1 Rhodospirillales bacterium | reverse complement strand
AGGCTGCCATGCCCGGCGAGGGTGATGGTGCTGGCAGTGCCATTGCCGGCTATGGCACCGCCGATCACGCTGCCTGTTTCCAGCGTCACACTGCTGGCTCCGCCCTTCAGGCTAATGGCGTTTCCGCCCGCACTGGCGGCGATGGTACCAGCATTATCAATGGTTGCAGCGCCATTCACCGCAATGCCCGTAAGGCCGGAAATGGTGCCGGCATTCTCCAGCTTGCCACCCTTGGCGAACTGCACGCCCGTCTGCCCGCCATGGATCACCCCGGTGTTCTGCACCGTGCCGCCCTGGCCGATATCGATAATGCCGCTCGTTCCACCCGCGATGGCGCCGCTATTGGTGACGGTGGAGCCGCCCATGAGATACACGCCAAAAAGCGGCCCGGAGATGAGCCCGGCATTGGTAATGGAAGAACCATTCCCACCCGCATAAACCCCCGAATACCCTCCCAGCAGCGCACCCCCGGCGGCGTTGGTGAGGCTGCCGCCGGAATAGAGCGAAACGGCATCGCCGGTACGGGCCGAAATGGTGCCGCTATTCTGCACCGCCCCAAGCCCATTGCCCGTGTAAACCCCCATATGAACGCCAAAGATCGAGCCGGAATTGCTGACCGTGCCGCCGTGGTTAAGGCTGATGCCGTCATCCCCCGCGCCGATCTGACCTGAATTGGTGACCGTGGCGGCGGCGCCAACCGCGCGCACGCCATAGCTGCCCGCATGGATAAGCCCGGTATTGCTCACCACCCCGCCCGCACCAAGTGAAATGCCGATACCCGTTGAATCCATTATTTGCCCGGCATTGGCGAGCTGCACCGGAAGATTGGCGCTGATGGCGGCGGAGCCCGCGGCATTGATACTGACGCCGGAGGCGATTTCAACCGGCCCGGTAAACCCATCGAGCGAAAGGGCCGCATTCTGGCTGGTGCCGATCACGGTCTGCGCCATGGTGGGGGCGTTGATGGAAAGGACCGCGGGCAAAGCCAGAAGCGGCGCGCAACCAGCCTTCGAGATTCGCCGCGCAACCTCCTGGAGTTCGGAATTCATCGGGGGTAATCCTCATAAATTGCCCCGTTTTGCGGCATATCCACGATCTGAGATTGGCCCCAGCCTAATCCCGCCATTCTGAAGAGACCGTTAATCCCGCCTGCCAAAGATGAACGCGCCATTTACCGGCCAGGGCGCGGTTTAACCCCGAAGGAGTGCCAGAACCCTTGCCTCTGGCGCCAGGGCGGCGTAAGCCCCGGCCTCACGATCATTCAGTTTTCAATCCGCAAGGCAGTTTTATGAAACAGCAGGCAAACCTCATCCGCGCTGGCCAGGTCATCGAGCATGAAGGCAATCGCTGGACCGTGCTGAAGCAGCAGATCATCACCCCCGGCAAGGGCGGCGCCTTTATCCAGGTAGAAATGCGTAACCTGAAAACCGGCAACAAAACCAACGAGCGCTGGCGCACCGCCGACACCGTGGAACGCCTGACCACCGAGGACCGGGACTACAGCTATTCCTACACCGATGGTGACAACCTGGTGTTGATGGATCCAGAGACCTTTGAGCAGTTCATGGTGCCCGCCACGATTCTCGGAGACTCCGCGCCCTTCTTGCAGGATAACATGCCCGTTTCCGTGGCGCTGGTGGAAGGCGACCCGGTTGGCATTACCCTGCCGCCGCACGCCACGCTGGAAGTTGTGGAAGCAGACCCGGTGGTGAAGGGGCAGACCGCCTCTTCGTCCTACAAGCCCGCCAAGCTCTCCAACGGCGTAAAAACGCTGGTGCCGCCTTTTATCGAGGCCGGTGAGCGTATTGTGGTGCGGACCGAAGACGGCTCTTACGTAGAGCGCGCCAAGGGCTGATTTTCCCCCGGGCCACGCTACGGCCCGGGCTATGTTTTTCATTTGCCCGCTTCCGGCGGGCAATTCTTGTTTTAGGGTTTTTTCGCCATGATGCCACGCCTTTCCGCGCATATGACGGTGATGCACAACGCCGCCAACAAGGCGGCGAAGCGCCTGCTGCGCGACTTCATGGAGGTTGAAAACCTTCAGGTCTCTGTGAAAGGGCCCGGAGATTTCGTGAGCCAGGCGGATATGCGCGCTGAGCAGACCCTACGCGAGGAGTTGGAGAAAGCCCGCCCCGGCTATGGGTTTTTGATGGAGGAAAGCGGCGCATCGGGCTCCGACAAATGGGCCTGGCGCTGGGTTGTGGACCCGCTGGACGGCACCACCAACTTCCTGCACGGCATTCCGCACTGGGCGATTTCCATAGCGCTGGAAAAACGCTTGGCCGACGGAAGCAGCGAAATTAATGCCGCCATTGTCTACTCCCCCGTAAATGGCGAAATGTTCTGGGCCGAGAAAGGCATCGGCGCTTACCTCAACGACAAGCGCCTGCGTGTTTCCGGCCGGAGAGAACTGCACACCGCCCTGTTCGCCACCGGCATTCCCTTCGCCGCCACCTCGGCCAGCAACCGCCTCGCTTTCGCCCGCACGCTGGGCGCACTGATGCCGGCCACCGCTGGCGTGCGCCGCTTTGGCTCGGCGGCGCTGGACCTCGCCTGGGTGGCCGCCGGGCGGTATGACGGCTACTGGGAAATGGGCATCAAGCCGTGGGATATTGCGGCGGGCATGCTGATTGTGCGCGAGGCCGGGGGCTACGCCACCGACGGTGATGGTAAGGATAATGTTGACGAGGTGGTGGTGGCGGCCAACCCACATCTTCACCCAAAACTCCTGGAACTGGTGCAGGACGGTCTGGCGGCGCGGCGGGGTTGAGGCTAGGTTGCCAGAGTGAAAATTTCGCTCTGGCTCTCTTGCCTTTTGGCACTCGTCCCGGCCTGCGGCTTTGCGCAGGTAACGGTGAATCCGGCCGCGCTGCGGCAGTTGGAGGGATTGCCCCCGGCCACGGCGGTGGCAGGGGCAAAACCCGCAATGGTGCGGCCTGTTATCCATAAGCCGCACACGCATCATTACCATCGCGCCAAGCCTGAGGCGCCCGAGACGGGTGCTCCACCCCCGCCCGCCAAACCTGCCCCATCGCCGAAACCTCAGCCCGCGCCTGCGCCGAAACCCGTTGCCTTGCCCGTCGCCAGCATCGAGTTCTCGCCCGGCAGCGCCACCCTGCCCGCCGGGGCGGCCAGCACGCTGAAGCCCTTCTGCGCCGCCAAGGCTCCGGTGCAGGTGGTTGCCCGTGCACCGGCCGACCCTAACGACCCCTCCGGCGCGATGCGGCTTTCCCTGAACCGCGCTTTCGTGATTCGTGATGCGCTGGCGGCCTGCGGTGTACCCTCGCAAAATATCATACCGCGTGCGGCTGGCAGCGTACCCGGCGCCGATGACAACCAAGCACTGATCGGAGCGAGTGCCGCGCCATGACCAAGCCGACCAGCTACCTCATCCGCATGATCCTGTTCTGCCTGGTGGTTTATGCCGGGGCGGCCGTACTCTCCCCCACGCTGGCGCATTTCTTCATGGCCAATCCGGTCATCAACTCGGTTATCTTCGCAGTCGAAATTTTCGGCGTGTTCTGGAATATCCGCCAGGTGCAGCGGCTCTACCCGGAGGCCGCCTGGGTGGAAGAGTTCCGGCGCAACCGCCAGAAGCTGGTGGAGGCCACACCCCCCACCCTGCTGGCACCCATGGCGCGGATGCTGCACGGCAGGGCAGATGGCGAGCGGCGGATCACGCTCTCCGGCCAGTCCATGCGTACGATCCTGGATGGTGTTTCCTCGCGCCTGGATGAATCCCGTGAACTTTCCCGCTACATCACCGGGGTTATGATTTTTCTCGGCCTGCTCGGCACCTTCTGGGGGCTGCTGCATACGGTCTCCTCCGTCGCGGAGGTTATCAACGGCATGAACCTCGCCGGCGGCGGCGATGTGAACGCGATGTTCGCGCAGTTGAAATCTGGCCTCGCCAAGCCGCTGGCGGGCATGGGCACGGCGTTTTCCGCTTCCATGTTCGGCCTTTCTGGCGCGTTGATTCTGGGTTTTCTGGACCTTACCGCCGGGCAGGCGATGAACCGCTTCTTCAACGAATTGGAGGAATGGCTCGCCACCCTCACCCGCCTCGGCACCGGCGCGCTGGGCGGCGATGGCGAGGGCAGCGTGCCCGGCTATGTGCAGGCGCTGCTGGAGCAGACCGCCGAGAATATGGAACAGCTTCAGCGCGTGCTGACCCGCGGCGAGGAAGGCCGCGCCCAGGGCAACAACGCCATGCGCGCTTTGGCAGACCGCATGGCCGACCTTGGGGACACGTTACGCCTGCAGCAGCAATTGATGGAGAAGCTGGCGAGCGCGCAGATAGCACTTTCCCCCGCACTGGCGCGGCTTTCCGACGCTAAGAGCAGTGGCGACGATGTCTCCCGCGCGCATCTGCGAAATATCGAATTGCTGCTGAACCGGTTTATGGCGGAGGCCGAGCAGGGCCGCGCCCAAGGTATCACGGACCTGCGTAACGATTTGCGTATTCTCACCCGCACCATATCGGCGAGGCTGGAGGAGCCGAGGCCGTGAGCCGCAAGCGCGGCAATGGCGGCAATGGGCTGGAAGCCTGGCCCGGCTATGTGGACGCACTTTCCACGCTGCTTATGGTCACTATCTTCGTGCTGCTGGTGTTCGTGCTGGCGGAGGCGTTTCTCTCCACCGCGCTCACGGGATCAGACAACACGATCAGCCGCTTGAAGGAACAGATCGCGGAGCTGACGCAGAGCCTCTCGATGGAGACATCGAAGGACACCACTTTGTCGCAGGAGCTTGCGGCATTGAACGCGCAGCTTGCCACCACGCAGGCCGCGAACACCAGCCTCAACCAGCAGCTTTCCACGGCCAACACAACAATCTCCGGTCTGCAAAGCGCGCAGACATCCCTCCAGGCGCAGCTTTCAGACGCGCAGGCCGAGGCTGCGTCTGCCACCGGGCGCATCGCCGCGCTACAGATGGCCGATGGTGGCGACCTGCAATCCAAGCTCACCGATGCGCAGACGCTGAACAAACAGGACGCGGCGCAGATCGCACTGCTCAACCAGCAGATGGCGGCATTACGCGCGCAACTTGCGGCGTTGCAGGTGGCGCTGGATGCCGCCAAGACCGCCGATACCAAGGACAATGTGCAGATCGCCGATCTCGGCAAGCAGCTCAACGAGGCGCTGGCCCGCAAGGTTGAGGAGTTGCAACAATATCAAAGCGTGTTTTTCAAGGCGCTCAGCCAGAGCCTGAAGGGCGAGCAGAATATCAAGGTCGTCGGAGACCGTTTTGTTTTCGAAAGTGATGTGCTCTTCCCGGTTGATGAAGCCGCGATCACCCCGGCGGGCAAGATGGAGATCGCGCAAGTGGCGAAGGCGGTGCAGGAAATTGCCGCGAAGATTCCGCCCAACGTCAACTGGGTGCTATCGGTGGATGGCTATGCCGATGCACAGCCGATTAAGGGCGGGCCGTATAAATCCAATTTCGATCTTTCCGCCGCCCGCGCGCTGGCGGTGCTGGACCTGCTGATCGCCGATGGCGTGCCTGCCAACCGGCTCGTTACTTCCGGTATGGGTGCGAACAACCCGATCGCCACCGGCAACACCGCGGCAGATTACGCGCAGAACCGGCGCATCGAATTCCGCCTTACGACACCATGAGCGAAACCACGGCCATGCAAAAGGCCGCGCTGCGGCGGCTGATGCTGGCGCGGCGCGAAACCCAGAACCCTATGCTCGGCCATGCTTTGGCGAAACATGTGCTGGCCAGCGGCGTTATTCCGGGCGGCGCGGCGGTGGGTGGGTTTTTCCCCATGCGCGGTGAGATCGACATTTTGCCGCTGCTGCATGCGCTGCATGCGCGCGGCCACCGCCTGGCGCTGCCGGAAACCCCGCCGCCGGGCCAGGCGCTGATGTTTCGTGCCTGGATGCCTTCCACGCCCATGCTGCCCGGCCGGTATAAAACCCAGCACCCGGATGCACCAAGCCTCGCGCCGGATTTTCTGCTGGTGCCGTTGCTGGCATTTAACCGCCGCGGCCACAGGCTTGGCTATGGCGGCGGCTATTACGACCGCACTCTGGCCGAATTGCCGGGTGCATTCCGCCTCGGCTGCGCCTATGCGGCGCAGGAAATGGAAGACATCCCCACCGAGCCGACGGACCTGCCCTTGCATGCCATCGCAACTGAGGCCGGGCTGATCCGCATCGCGCAGGATTAACGATTTCGAAACTTGCCGCCGCATGGCCCAGGGCGCAGCATGCTGCCTTAACACAGCCGGAAAGAACCTGAACCATGCCCCAACTTCTGGGAACGGAAGACCTGAAAACGCTTCCCGCGAAATGGCAATTAAGCCATGACGGCAAAGCCCTCACGCAGGATTTCACGTTTCATAATTTCGCCGAGGCGTTTTCCTTCATGGCGCATGTGGCGCTGCTGGCGGAAAAGGCGGATCATCATCCGGACTGGTCGAACTCCTACAACAAGGTCAGCATCACGCTTTCAACCCACAGCGCGGGCGGGGTGACGGAGAAGGATGTGGCGCTGGCCAAAGCGATCAGCGGTTTCGTCTGGCTGCCGCAATAGGCTTACTTGCCAGGTTTCACCGGCACCCAGCGCGGGCCTGGATTATTGCCATCCGGCATGGTGCCCGAGATAAGAAATACCGCTGGATTATCCCCCAGCCCTTCAATCTGCTTGCGGATGTCCGGTGCGGTTGCCACGGCCACCCCGTTCACCTGCTGGATCACATTTCCTGCCACAATTCCCGCTTTTGCAGCTGGGCCGGTAGCTGAAGTAACGGAAACGCCATCCACCGCCGGTTTGCCCGCCAGCCCCAGCCCATAGGCAGGCAGCGTTACGGGGTTGGGCGGAGATGCTGGCTTTTGGGCAATGCTGTCGTCTTGCGCCGGTGGTGGAGCGGAAACAAGAAGTTGCGCCTGCCGCAATGTGCCGTTGCGGACAAATTCCACCGGCACATTCTGCCCGGCCTGAAATTCCGCGGTGCGGATAAAAAGGGCATGCGGGTCAGCAATTGGCTGGCCGCCCAGAGCGGTAATCACATCGCCCGGTTGCAACACGCCGCTGGCCGGAGAAGCAACGGAAACCGCACCTACCAATGCCCCCTTGGTGCTGGGCAACTTCAACACTGCCTGAATGGCGGGTGAGACCTCTTCTGTTGCCACGCCCAGCCAACCCCGGCTCATTTTGCCCTCATGGGCCAGTGCCTCTGCCACAGGCTCGGCCATGGCAGAAGGGATAGAGAAGCCAATTCCGTCAGAGGTTCCGCTTGGGGCATAGATCGCGGAATTCACCCCGACCACCTGACCTTGCAGATTAAACAATGGTCCGCCGGAATTGCCCTTGTTGATGGCGGCATCTGTCTGGATGAAATCATCGAATTTTGTATCGTTGATTTGGCGGTGCAGCGCGCTCACGATGCCCGCCGTGTTGGTTCCCGGCATGCCAAACGGGTTGCCCACCGCCAGCACCCAGTCTCCCACGCGCATCTTCGTGGAATCACCGAATGGCACATAGGGCAATGGGTGGCCAGCATTCACTTTCAGCACTGCGAGGTCGGCATCCGTATCCAGCCCGGCGATGATGGCGGGATAGACGGTTCCATCCGGAAAAGTGACGGTGACGTTGTTGGCGCCGTTCACCACATGGTTGTTGGTGAGAATATAGCCCGAGGGGTCGAACACAAAGCCTGACCCAAGCGACTCGACGATTTTTGGCGGCGGCACCACGGTGCCGGCGGTGTTACTGGCGCCCACATCGCCGCCATCGTCGTTTTGCGGCGGGGTGCTCGTATCCGGCGCCATGGAAGCGATGCTGACAACGGCTGGTGCCACCTTGGCGGCAAGGTCCGCCAGAGGCGGCGGCAGGTCGGCGGCATATGCCGCCGAAGCCGCGAAAAGGTACAAGGCTGGAAGCGCGCGCGCCAAAACTTTCATGAAGCGAGAGTGGCGAGACCGGGCGATCTTCGCAAGAGGGGGCGAGTGGTCTATCTCAGTGCCATGACTGAAGCAGAAATTCGTGAAGCCCTCGCCCCGTTTAATATTGGCCGCCGGATAGAAGGCGTGCATGTGCAGGATGGCCTTGTGCAGGTTAGCCTGCGCGCCACGCGGGAGGAAGCCGCCGGGCTTGAACCCTTGCGTGGGGATATCGAGGCAAGGCTGAAGGCGCTTCCCGGCGTGCAATCTGCCGCCGTGGTGCTTACCGCCCATTCCGGCCAGCCCACCACCCCGGCCCAGCCAGCGCAGGAAGCCCCCTTGCTGCCGAATGTGAAGCATATCGTCGCGGTGGCATCCGGCAAGGGAGGTGTGGGCAAGTCCACCGTTGCGGTGAACCTCGCCGTGGCGCTGGCACAGCGCGGGCTGAATGTCGGCCTGCTGGATGCGGATATCTATGGCCCATCCTTGCCGAAAATGCTGGGGCTGAACGGCAAGCCCCCGGTTAAGGATAACATGATGCAGCCGCTTATCGCCTTTGGGATCAAGGCGATGTCCATTGGCCTCATGGTGCCGGAGGACAAGGCGATGGTCTGGCGCGGGCCGATGGTGATGGGCGCGCTTAACCAGCTTCTGGGGCAGGTGAACTGGGGTGCGCTTGATGTGATGGTGGTGGATATGCCGCCCGGCACCGGCGACGCGCAGCTTACACTGGCGCAGAAGGCGAAACCCTCTGGAGCCGTGATCGTCTCCACCCCGCAGGACCTGGCCTTGATGGACGCGCGGCGCGGTGTGCAGATGTTCGGGCAGGTGGGCATAAAGGTGCTGGGCGTGGTTGAGAACATGTCCTATTTCTGCTGCCCCAGTTGCGGCCACCGGGCGGAGATTTTCGGCCATGGCGGCGCCAGGGCGGAAGCGCAGAAAATGGGTGTGCCCTTCCTGGGCGAAATTCCACTGGAGCTTAGCGTGCGCGAAGCCGGAGACGCGGGCAAGCCGGTGACGGCGCTGGAGCCTGACGGCACCGTGGCGGCCAGCTTCCGCCATGTGGCTGAAAGCGTGGCGAAAGCGCTCGCCTTGGCATGAAATGAGCGAGATCGGCTTCTACCACCTCACCCGTACGGGGCTGGCGGCAGCATTGCCAGCTTTGCTGGGGCGCACGTTGGCGGCGGGCGAGAAGGCAGTGGTGGTATGTGCTGACGCAAACCAGATGGCCGCTTTGGATGACACGCTATGGCAGGCCGATTGGCTGCCCCACGGCACTGCGCAAACGCCGCATCCGGAATGGCAGCCAGTTTACCTTACCATGACCACTGAAAACCCCGCCGGGGCACGGTTTCTGTTCCGCCTCGGCGGGGCGGAGGCCCCAGAAGAGGGTTTTGCCCGCGTGTTCGACCTTTTCGACGGCAATAGTGAGGCCGAAACCCTGGCCGCCCGGCAGCGCTGGCGCGCCGCCAAGGAGGCGGGGCACAGCCTCACCTATTGGAAACAGGAAGATAATGGCTGGGTAAAAGCTGGCTGAACCAGCCTCCTGCCTCAACCCTCCATCAAATCCAGCATATCGGTAGCGTGATCTTCCTCATCCGCCAAAATCTCTTCCAGCATCGCGCGGGTTGAGGGATCGCGGTCTTTAAAATAGCCAATCAGGTCCCGGTAATGCTCGATGGCAATGCGCTCGGCCACCAAATTCTGTTCCACCATCTGCGCCAGCGTCAGGTCGTGGCCACCATATTCAGTGGCCGAACGTGAAGCCAGATCCTTTGGGTCGAAATTCGGTATGCCGCCAAGCTGGTCTATCCGTTCGGCGATACGGTGCATATGGTCTCGTTCATCATCGGCATGTTCGGCGAACTCAGCCGCCACACTTTTCGAGGTCATTCCGGAAACAGAAATGGAATTCATTGTGTAGCGCAGTACGCATACAATTTCTGTGGCCAATGCACCTTGCAAAAGCTCCACACTGCGCTTTGCATCTTTGTAATCAGACGTTACTGCGCCGCTGGAAATTGACTTCTGCGCCTCGCCGCGCAGCTTCTGCACATCGCGCAGGAAATAATTAGGTTGTTCGCCGCTTTTTGCCATGGTCGCGCCTCGCTCGTGGTTTGCTCATGCAATTGGCCATTGCAACTGTCGAATAAAACGGCTCCCGCCTAACGGAAATCTTGAAATCGGTTAATCCGTGCAATTATTTTCATGAATCCAACGTAATGGCATAAGCGGCCTGGCACGCATATTGAATGTTGCAGGCGCCAATGGTTGTATTGCGCCAAAAGCCAGGGAGGCAGCCTTGCGGCAAAAAAACACCGGCCACCAGACCATGGCGTGTAGGTTATGAAAACCGCGCTCATTACGGGCATTTCCGGGCAGGATGGTGCTTATCTCTCGCAATTACTGCTCCAAAAGGGCTACCGCGTGGTGGGACTCGTACGGCGTTCTTCCAATCAGGAGAAAGCCTCTGAGCGCCTGCGCTGGCTAGGCGTGGAAAAAGACGTTGAGCTGATGGATGGCGATCTGACGGATCTCTCCAGTCTTATCCGGGTGCTGGCGAAGGTGCAGCCTGGCGAGGTGTATAACCTCGGCGCGCAAAGCTTCGTCGCCCTTTCGTGGCAACAGCCGATCCTTACCGGCGAGGTTACCGGCATGGGCGCGTTCAACATGCTGGAAGCCATCCGGCTGCTGGCGTTAAAATCGCGCTTCTACCAGGCGTCCTCTTCGGAAATGTATGGTCTTATTCAAGCCCCGCTGCAGAACGAGACCACGCCATTTTACCCTCGCAGCCCCTATGCGGTAGCAAAGCTGGCGGCGCATTGGATAACGGTGAATTACCGCGAGAGTTTCGCCATGCACGCCTCCTCTGGTATTTTATTCAACCATGAGAGCCCGCTGCGCGGCATCGAATTTGTTACCCGCAAAATTACCGACGGCGTGGCGCGCATCAAACTCGGCCTCGCCACGCATCTGGAACTGGGCAATTTGGAAGCAGCGCGGGACTGGGGCCATGCGCGGGATTATGTAAAGGCGATGTGGCTGATGATGCAGCAGGAAAGCCCCCGCGACTACGTGGTGGCAACTGGGCGCAGCGTTACCATTCGGGCCTTCTGCGAAATCGCCTTCGGCCATGCCGGGCTGAATTATCAAAACCACGTGCGCGTGAACCCCGCGTTTTTCCGCCTCGCCGAGGTGGATTGCCTGAAAGGCGACGCCACCAAGGCGCGCGAACGGCTGGGCTGGGCGCCAGAGACCACCCTGGAAGAGCTGGCGGCGGAGATGGTGGAAGCCGATTTACGCAGGCTCGCACAAAAATGACCCGGCTGCTGCTTACTGGTGGCAACGGCTTCGTGGGCCAGCATTTGCAGCGCCACCTGCTGCAGGCCATGCCAGAGGTAAAAATTCTGGCACCGGAGCTGGACATCACCGATTTCTACGCCACAAACAGGCTGATTGAAACCACGAAACCAGATGCGCTGCTTCATCTGGCCGCCATCTCAACCCCAGCTAAGGCCGCCAGCGCGCCGGACCATGCCTGGGCCGTGAACGTGCAGGGCACACTGAACCTCGCCCGATCGGTTCTGGCCCACGCTGCTTCCTGCCGGTTTATTTTTATTTCCAGCGCGGAGGTTTATGGGCGTGCGTTCCTGGCAGGCATGCCTGTAACCGAGGAAACGCCCCCTGAGCCGCTTACCCCCTATGCCGGAACCAAAGCCGAGGCGGAGGCCGCGCTTGCTGCCCTGCCCGGGTTAAGGCTGCTGCGCCTGCGCCCCACTAACCACACCGGACCGGGGCAAACGCCAGCTTTCGTGGTGCCCGCCTTCGCGCGGCAGATCGCGCGTATCGAGGAAGGGTTACAACCGCCCATCCTTACCACGGGCAACCTCAACGCAAGGCGCGATTTTCTGGACGTACAGGATGTTTGCGCCGCTTATGCCCGCGCGCTCACGCTGCCCTCCTTCGTGCCTGGCGAGATCCTCAATATCGGCGCGGGCGCCACGCAGCGCATCGGCGACGTGCTGGAAACTCTGCTTGGCTTATCTAAAGCGCGTATCCGCGTGGAAGCCGACCCCGCGAAACAGCGCGCCTCGGAAATTCCCGCCGCAGAGATCGACACCACCCGCGCTAAGGCGCGCCTTGGTTGGGCGCCGCGCATACCAATTCAAGAAACTTTGTCCGCTACATTGGATTTTTGGCGGGCGGCCGAAGCGGTAGCGCAGGAATAAACATCCAAACGCCCACCGCTATCCCGCGAAAGCCCGCTCCACTTCCGCCCAATTCACCGCCCAGGCGGGTGCAGGCAACTTTACAAGGCCCGGCACCGCTGCCTCCAGCACGGGCCCAGGCGGCACCAACTGGCCGGCCTTTACAAACGCCGCGCGCATTGCAGCACTACAAGCCACTCCCTGCGGCCCGGTAAACACCTGCTCAACATACATCCAACGTTCATCCCAACCGAGCAGCCTTGTAACCAGGGTAAACCGTGCGAAAGGCGCCAGCGGCCGGCGAAAACGCATTGCCGCACCGCCCAGCACCACGCCCAGCTTCTGCCGCCGCATCTCGCGCCAGGCCCCGGCACGCAGAATAAGATCCGTGCGACCAAGATCCATCAGCGCCATATATCGTGAGTTGGTCATGTGCAGATTAAGGTCGAGGTCCAGCGGCCAGACCCGGAAATCCAGTTCCGATACGTCTGCCATATTGAGCTTGGGCCGCCACATTGCGCCCAGAATCACGGTCAGCAGACGAAAAATCAGATTCATGCGCTTTGCCTGGCCAGTTCTTCCGCCACCAATTCCTTGCGCGACAACTTACCGATGATGGTTTTTGGCAAAGCATCACGAAACTCGATCTTCTTCGGCCGCTCCACCGGCGAAAGCTGAGTGGCAAGAAAATTCTGCAACGCCTCTTCGGTGATGTGTGCGTTCGCTTGCAATCTCACGAAAGCCTTCGGAACCTGCCCGCGCTTGGCATCAGGGATGCCGATCACCACCGCCTCCAGCACAGCAGGATGTTTGTAGAGCGCCTCTTCCACCATGCGCGGATACACGTTGTAGCCACCTGAAATGATGAGGTCCTTGATGCGGTCTACAAGAAATATGTAACCATCCTTGTCGATATAACCCACATCGCCAGTGCGCAGCGCACCATCCACAAACACATTCGCGGTTTCGTCCGGCCGGTTCCAATAGCCCAGCATAACTTGCGGGCCACGCACGCAAACCTCACCTAACTCACCTTGCGGCAAGGTGCGCGTGGGGTCGTTCAAATCCCGGATTTCCACAATCGTTTCATCCACTGGCAGGCCGATGGAGCCATCGCGCACCGCGCCAAACAGATTCGCCGCCACCACAGGCGAAGTTTCTGAAAGCCCATAGCCTTCGACCAGTTGGCAGCCTGAAAGCTGTTCGAACCGAGCGCGGATTTCAGCCGGCAGAGGCGCCGCACCAGAAACACAGAAACGGATGGAGGAAAGTTCCCATTTTTCCTGCGCGGCAGCTTCGTTGATATTGGCATAAATCGTCGGCACACCTGGGAAGAAAATCGGCTTGGTGCGCGCCAGGGTTTTACGCAGCAATGACTTTTCGTAACGCGGGAGCAGGATAATCTCGAGCCCGAGCATTACCGAAAGATTCATCGCCACCGTCATCGCGAAAACATGAAACAGCGGCACCAGCGTTAACATGCCGGAGCCAGGTGGAATCTCCGGCAAGCGCCTGGCCACCTGCACGCAATTGGCAATGAGGTTGGCATGGCTCAGCATTACCGCCTTCGGAATACCTGTGGTACCGCCTGTATATTGCAGCACCGCCACATCCGTAACCGGGTTGCACGGCACCGGCCGCGCAACACCCCGCGCGGCAACCAGCGTACGGAATGGCACATGCCTGGAATCGCGAGGTATCGCCGCGAGGCTCTTACGCCGCGTCAACCAAAACCCGACCCGCTTCAACGGGTCCAATATTCCCAACATGGAGCCAACAATAAGGTGATCAAGCGCGCCATCCGCCACGATGGGCGCGAATTTTGCGTAGACCTCTTCGATATCCAGCGTTACGGCAATGCTGGCACCGCTATCCTTCAGAAAATGCCGGATCTCGCTTTCCACATAAAGCGGGCTAAGGTTCACCACCACGCCACCCGCGCGCAGTATCGCATAATAGCAAATTACATAATAAGGCGTGTTGGGCAGGCACAAAGCCACGCGTGTGCCCTTTGCCACTCCCAGATGCTGAAAGCCAGCCGCTGCACGCTCCACCAACTGGCCTAGTTTGGCATAATTCGTGCGCTTGCCCAGAAAATCCATGGCCGGGACATCCGCAAACCGGGACGCCGCATCAGCCAGAAGCTCATCTACCGGCAGAACCGGAATTGCCCCTCGCCATGTCGCATCCATCGTCAGCCCCCTCCACAGGCAGCAAGGGCTATGGCCGGGCGGCGCCAAACCTCGGAGCGGCCAAGCAATGGAATGCCGATATAGCCGCGCACATGCAATGTGCCATCCGCCGCCACGTTCATTACGGATTTATAGGTCTTGCCGTTTTGTGGATCGTAAATCCATCCGCCATTCCAGCCGCCTTGCCCATCGGGGGTAAAATTGCCCAGTATCTGCAAACCGCATAATGGCCTCGGCCTCAATGCCGCATTGCTGTTGTGGATATCCGTCTTTGGCCGGCCCGCTTTATCCTTCGGCACCTTCAGCCATTCAATTCTGCCGCATAAAGCGCCACCGCAAGGGGCAATAACAATGCCGGCCTTGCCGCTCTGGTCCATCCACCAGCCCGCCGCAGCACCCTGCGCCATTGCTGGGGCCACGCCAAGAAAGAAGCCAAAACCAACAATAAGGATTTTCGCACGGCACCAGAAAAAGGTCTCTTGCATTTCCGTCCCTATTTAGTATTTTACATACATATTACGTTAGCTTTCACCTCTATTCAATAGTAAAGACGAACGCGAGCCCTCAAAAAACAAATAAGCTGAGGAGGTTACCAAGAGCATGAAAACAACCAAATCATATAAAGCTCATCTTCTGGCGGCGACAGCGTGCGGCTTGCTGGCCGCGCTTGGCCTGGGCCAGGTGGCGCACGCCTCGGGGTTCGCCCTTAAGGAAACCTCGGCCGATGCGCTGGGCGACGCCTTCACCGGCAGCGAAGCCAAGGCCTATGATGCCAGCACCGCCTGGTTCAACCCCGCCGGCATGGCATTGCTTGACCAGAATGAGGTTGATGGCGATGTAAGCTATATCGGCCCCTCCGCGACGTTTTCCGGCTATAACACCAACCCACTTACCGGCGGCACGGTGCGCGGCGTGCAGGGCGGCAATGCCGTCTCTCCCGCTGCCTCGGGCGCGTTGTTCGGCGTGTTCATGCTGTCACCGGATTGGCGGCTTGGCCTGTCAGTCACGGCCCCTTATGGCGAACGCACCTCTTACCCGGGTGATTTCGTCGGCCGTTACCAGAGCCTCGTTTCCAGCATTACCGCCGTGGATTTCGGCGTTGCACTTTCCTACAAGTTCAACGACCATTTCTCCATCGGCGGCGGGCCGGTGATTGAGTATTTCCAGGCACGCCTCACACAGGCGCTTAATGTGCCGACCCTGAGCGCCCTCACCGGCCAGGATCCAATTGCCGATGTGCATGGCGATGACGTAGGCGTTGGTTATAATATCGGCGGGCTCTATAAAATTGATGACGCGACGCGCATCGGCCTCGACTACCATTCTCGCATCCGCCACGATATCACCGGTACGCAACGCATCACGGTTCCGACGATCTATTCCGCGTTGAGTCCCGCCACCGCAGCGCTTTTGGAAGCAGGCAATAGCAGCGCCACCACTTCCATCACCATGCCGGATTCCGTAAATCTGGGTATTTATCACCAGATCACCCCAGCCTGGGCCGTGATGGGCAGCGTGCAATGGACCCATTGGGCCCTGCTGAACAGCCTGCACATTACACCCACCAATGGTTACCCTGGAACTTCGATCGTTGAAAATTGGCGGAACACCTGGTTTGTGGGCGCCGGCACCAATTACCAGCTTACAGACCGAATTATGCTGCAGGCGGGCTTCGCCTATGACGAATCACCTGTGACCGACAGCAATCGTACCGCCAGGGTTCCGGATGCCAACCATTACGACCTTGGCGTTGGCGTGCAATATAAAATTACCCCAGCAGCAACGATTGAATTTGCCTACGGCCATGTGTTCACGCCGGGCGGCAGCATCAAACAAACGACCTCCGGCTTACCCACGCCAAGCGGCACGCTCATTGGCAACTACTCCGCCTCCGACAATTCCCTCACTGGAGGGCTGACGGTAAAATTCTAACCTACGCCATGCCCCCGGGCGCCAAATACGGGCATGAGCCAGACTACAGGAGTTTTAATGCTGCACCCAGACCCGCTTTATACCGTTACCCAACTCGGCGCCGAGCTGGGGGTTACGGTGCGGACTCTGCATTTTTATGAGGCGCAAGGGCTTATCACACCGCGCCGGGCGGGCAATACCCGCGTCTATTCCCAGCGCGACCGCGCACGGATGATCCTCATCCTGCGCGGTAAACGCCTCGGTTTCTCGATTAAAGAGATCAAGGAATATCTTGAGCTTTATGACATTGACCCTACACACGGGAAACAAACAAGGGCTCTTTTGAAGGCCGTACGAAACCGCATTCACAAGCTGGAAGACCAGCGCCACGCCGTGGAGCAAACCTTAACCGAGCTGCGCGGCATTGAGCTGCAATGTGAGGAGGCGCTGGTGGCAATGGACAAGCCGCCCGCCCCGGCCCCGAAAACCGAACCCAAAACCGGCCATGCGAAAAAAGCCGCCGCCAAACCGATCGGGAGATCACCATGACCCAAGCCATTATCGCAGGCTATGCCCGTTCCCCCTTCACGCTTGCCGCCAAAGGTGCTCTCGCCCGAACACGCCCGGACGATATCGCCGCCGGGCTTATCGCCGCCCTTGTCGCCCGCATGGGCGTCACCGCGTCTGATCTTGAAGCCGTGATTCTCGGCTGCGCCTTCCCCGAGGGCGAGCAGGGGCTGAACCTTGCACGGCTGGTGGCGCTGCATGCCGGGCTACCGCAATCTGTCGGCGGGTACACGGTGAATCATTTCTGCGGCTCCTCCATGCAGGCTATCCATATCGCGGCCGGGCATATCGCCACTGGCGCGGGTGAGGCGTTTATCGCCGCAGGGGTTGAGAGCATGAGCCGCGTGCCGATGATGGGCTTCAACCCGCTGCCCAACCCCGCGCTCTATGAGAAGCTGCCCGCCGCCTATATGGGCATGGGCGAAACCGCCGAGAACGTGGCGGCGAAATGGAACATCTCTCGCGCTGAGCAGGAGGCTTTCGCGGTGGAAAGCCAGCGCCGCGCCGCCGCCGCCATTGCCACCGGGCACTTCAAGGATGAGATTATTCCCACCAACACCAAGGCGGGCATGGTGGAGGCCGATGGCTGCCCACGGCCCGAAACCACCGCCGAGGGCCTGGCCGGGTTGAAACCCGCCTTCAGCACGAATGGCTCTGTTACCGCTGGCACATCCTCCCCGCTTACAGATGGCGCCTCCGCCGTGCTGGTCTGCTCGGCGGATTACGCCACCAGGCACGGCTTGAAGCCGCTGGCCCGTATCATCGCCACCGCCACGGCGGGCTGCGCACCGGAGATCATGGGCATCGGCCCTGTCGCCGCCACCCAAAAGGCCCTGGCCCGCGCTGGCATCTCTGTGTCAGACCTTGATGTGGTGGAGCTGAATGAGGCTTTTGCCTCCCAGTCCCTCGCCTGCATCCGTGACCTCGGGCTTGACCCCGCGAAGGTGAATATTGATGGCGGCGCCATAGCACTTGGCCATCCGCTGGGCGCTACGGGCGCGCGCATCACCGGCAAGGCCGCCAGCTTGCTGGCCCGCACCGGTGGGCGGTACGCGCTGGCTACGCAATGCATCGGCGGCGGCCAAGGCATCGCCACCATTCTGGAGCGCGTGTGATGGACACCATCCGAAAAGCGGCGGTTATCGGCGCCGGAACCATGGGGGCGGCCATTGCCGCGCAATTCGCCAATGCGGGCGTGCCCGTGCTGCTGCTGGATGTTGTACCGGATGGCGCTGCAAACGCCATCGCCAAAATGCTCAAGACCAAGCCAGCGCCTTTCATGTCCGCCCGCGCGGCCAAGCTGGTTACGCCGGGCAATATCGAGGATGACCTGCCCCAGCTTGCCTCCTGCGATTGGGTGGTGGAAGCCATTATCGAACGGCTGGATGTGAAGCAGGAGCTCTACCGCAAGATCGACGCGGTGTGCCGCCCCGGCACTGCGGTTTCCTCCAACACCTCCACCATTCCTTTGGCCAAACTTACCGAGGGTATGCCGGAAAGTTTCAAACGCGATTTTCTCATCACGCATTTCTTCAACCCGCCGCGTTATATGCGCCTGCTGGAGCTGGTGACAGGGCCGGAAACCAGCGCTGACCTAGCCGCCAAGGTTGCCAATTTCACCGACCACGTACTTGGCAAGAGCGTGGTAAAGGCCAAGGACTCACCAGGCTTTATCGCCAACCGCCTCGGCGTGTTCTGGCTGCAAACCGGCGTGATCGAGGCCATGGATGCAGGGCTGACGGTTGAGGAAGCCGATGCCATCATGGGCCGCCCCTTTGGCATTCCCAAAACCGGCGTGTTCGGGCTTATCGACCTCGTGGGGCTGGATTTGATGCCGCACATAAACGCCAGCCTCGCAGGTGCGCTGCCCGCCAGCGATGCCTTCCACGCCACCAACCGCGACTTGCCGCTGCTCAAGAAAATGATCGCGGAGGGCTATACCGGCCGCAAGGGAAAGGGCGGGTTCTACCGCAAGGGGGCCAAGGGCCGCGAAGCCATAGACCTTGCCTCCGGCGATTACCGCGCCGTACAGAAGGCCACAGCACCGGACGGGCGGGATTTGCGAGCGCTGCTCACCCAATCGCCCTATGCCTGGCGCGTGATGGGCCAGACGCTTGCCTACGCTGCCTCCCTGGTGCCGGAAGCGGCAGAGGACATCCACGCCATCGATGAGGCGATGCGGCTTGGCTATAACTGGAAATCCGGCCCGTTTGAGATGATCGACAAGCTCGGGGCGGGCTGGCTGGCCGAAAAGCTGGCGGCGGATAGTTTCCCCGTTCCAGCCATGCTCGCAGCCGCCAAGGGCAAGAGCTTCTACCGGCTGAATGGCGCCACCCGCGAATATCTCGGCACGGATGGCACCTATCACAAGCTCACCCGCCCGGAAGGCGTGCTGATGCTGGAAGATATAAAACTCTCCTCCAAGCCATTGCTGAAAAACCCCTCCGCCGCGTTGTGGGATATTGGCGACGGCGTACTGTGCTTTGAACTTACATCGAAAAGCACGAGCTGGGACCAGCAAAATCTTGAATTGCTTGACCAGTCGATCGACCTTGTGCAGCAAAACCACAAGGCGATGGTTATCTATAACGAAAGTACGCATTTCTCCGCCGGGGCCAATCTCGGCCTGGCACTTTTTGCCGCCAACATCGCGGCCTGGGGCGAGATTGAGAAACTTGTGGCTTCTGGCCAGAGGATTTTCAAAAAGCTGAAATACGCCCCCTTCCCCAGCGTGGCCGCACCTTTTGGCATGGCGCTGGGCGGTGGATGCGAAATTGTGCTGCATTCCTCCGCCGTGCAGGCCCATGCGGAAACCTATATCGGGCTGGTGGAATGCGGCGTGGGCCTGGTGCCTGCCTGGGGTGGCTGCACGGAGATGCTCGCACGCTGGGCCACCAACAAGGCGATGCCCCACGGCCCCATGCCTGCCGCGGCGAAAGTGTTTGAGACGATAAGCACCGCTACGGTCAGCAAGTCCGCAGCCAACGCCAAGGAACTTCTGTTTCTGCGCGATACGGATGGTATCACCATGAACCGCTACCGCCTGCTGGCGGACGCGAAGGCCAAGGCGCTGGAGATGGTGGAGGCTTACACCGCGCCGGAGCCACCCACCTATCAGCTTCCCGGTGAGGATGGCCGCGTGGCCTTTACCATGGCGGTGAAGGATTTCCGCAAGAAAGGCCTCGCCACGCCCTATGACGAGGTGGTGGCAGGTGAACTCGGGGGCGTTCTCTCCGGCGGCGCGGCGGACATCATCGACCGGCCAGGCGAGCAGGATATACTCAGCCTCGAACACGCCGCGTTCATGCGGCTCATCAAACAGGGCGGCACGCTGGCGCGCATCGAAACGATGCTTACCACCGGCAAGCCGCTCCGCAATTAAGGAGAAGAAGCCATGCAAACCTACACCGCGCCATTGCGGGACATGCGCTTTGTTCTGCACGAGCTGCACCCCGCCAAGCCCCTGCCCGGCACCGAGGATTTCACGCCCGAATTGCTGGACACGGTGCTGGAGGAAGCCGGTAAATTCTG
>JAGXAO010000137.1 GCA_018971565.1 Rhodospirillales bacterium | reverse complement strand
AGGCCGTGTATCAGGCATCTGGCAAAGCCGCGCCGGAAGATGTTTCCGGCTCTGCCATGGGTGCGCGGGCGCTGCGCAATGCGGCGCTGGGTTATCTGTCCGCTGCCGGAGATACGGCGCTGGCCGCCGCGCAGTTAAGCCACGCGGGTAACATGACCGAGAAGCTCGCCGCGCTGGCAAACCTGGTGGACGCGCCGGGTGCCGCGCGGGAGGACGCGTTGCAAAGCTTCTATGCCCAGTGGAGCGGCACGCCATTGGTGCTGGACAAATGGTTCTCTGTGCAGGCGCGCAGCAATGCAGCGGACACGCTGGCCCGCGTGCAGGCGCTGGCCACTCATAAGGCCATGGATTTACGCAACCCCAACCGGGTGCGGGCACTCATTGGCGCGTTCACGGCGAACCCCGCCAAGTTCCATGACAAATCCGGCGAGGGCTACCGGCTGCTGGCGGATTTCGTGCTGCTGTTGGACGAGACCAATCCGCAGATTGCGGCACGGCTGGTGACGGGGCTGGGAACCTGGCGGCGGTTTGACCCGGCGCGGCAGGATTTGATGAAGGCGGAGCTTGAACGCATCCTGGCGCGGGAGACGCTAAGCCGCAATACTTACGAACTGGCCGCCAAGGCGCTGGCATAAGGAGCATTTGAATGATCGAGCTTTATTACTGGACCACGCCGAACGGGCACAAGGTTAGCATTTTTCTTGAGGAAACCGGGCTCGAGTACAAAATCTTCCCGGTCAATATCTCCAAGGGCGACCAGTTTAAACCGGATTTTCTGAAATTCGCGCCGAATAACCGCATCCCCGCCATACGCGACATGGCGCCGGAAGATGGCGGCGCGCCGCTGGGTATTTTTGAAAGCGGTGCCGTTCTGGAGTATCTGGCTGACAAGACCGGCAAGTTTCTGCCGAAGGCGCCCCGCGCGCGTTTCAATGTTCTGCAATGGCTGTACTGGCAGATGGGCGGGCTTGGCCCCATGGCCGGGCAGAACCATCATTTCGTGCAATACGCGCCGGAGCGGATTCCCTACGCGATGGAACGCTACGTGAAGGAGACCAACCGGCTTTACGGCGTGCTGAACAAGCAGCTTGAAGGCAAGGATTATATAGCGGGCGAATATTCCATTGCGGACATGGCAAGCTACCCCTGGATTGTGCCTTATGAACGCCAGCAGCAACGGCTTGAGGATTTTCCAAATCTGCAAGCCTGGTTCAAGCGCATGGCCGCCCGCCCCGCCGTGCAGCGCGCCTATGAACGGGCCAAGGAGATTAACGGCGCGCCCACGGTCTCCGAGGATGCGAAGAAAGTTCTGTTTGGCCAGACGGCAAGATGAGCCGCCAGCTTTACGACCTGACGGCGGCGGATGGCACGCGCTTCAGCCCCTATTGCTGGCGCGTGAAGCTGGCGCTGGCGCATAAGAACCTGAAATACGAGACCATTCCGTGGCATTTTACCGACAAAGCGGCAATTGCCGCCTCCGGCCAGGAGAAGGTGCCGGTGCTGATCGACGGTGCGCATGTTGTGGCGGACAGCCAAATTATCGCGGATTATCTGGAACGCACTTATCCGAACGAAGAGACGCTGTTTGGCGATCCGCCTGCCCGCGCCTTGACGATGTTCGTGAAAAACTGGGCCGAAACGATTCTGCACCCGGCCATTGCCCGCATTGTCGCGCCTGATGTTTACCAGCGGCTGGCGCCGCAGGACCAGCCCTATTTCCGGCAGACGCGGGAGGCGATGTTCAAGTGCCGCCTGGAGGACATTAAAAAGGACCAGCAAAGCGCAAAGGAAAAATTCATTGCCACGGTAAAGCCGCTTCAGCGGCTTCTCTCCGGCCAGAGATTCATCGCCGGGGAGTCGCCAAACTGGGCTGACCATATCGTGTTCGGCGCCATGCGCTGGGGTACGCTGATGTCGGCCATGCCATTACTGCAAGAAAACGACGTTATTCTGAAATGGATGGAGACTGTTCTCTCCACCTATGGGCTGGAGTCAGGTTTTCCAGAAGGTCATCAATAAGCCGCCGGCGAGGATGAGGGCGCCGCCGGTGAGGATCGGTGCTCCTGGCTTGATGCCGAAGACGAACAAATTGATGAGCTGTGCGACCACGAAAAACAGAGACACATAAACGCCAAGGAGCCGCCCAAAATCCCAGGGCGGCAAATTCACCGTAACCCCGTAGATAAACAAAACCACAGCGGCAGCGCCGAAAAAGCCGATCCGCACCGGCATGGCATGGGCGTGCAGGGCCGTGCGGGCCAAGGCATCGCCACCGGCTTCAAGTGCGGCTGCGAGGGTAAGCAGCAGCAGAATCAAAAAATTGTTCATGCCCGCCAGACTGCACCACACGGAAGGCTCAGAGCAATATCAAACCTGCTTGCGATATTGGATAAACCCTGAATCTTCCGCTACTTTATTGTAGAGCGCCTGGGCAGTTTTGTTGGTTTCGTGCGTCATCCAGTAAACCCGCGTGCTTCCCGCCGCGCGGGCGCGCTCGTAAACCGCCTCGATCAGCGCGCGGCCAACGCCCTTGCCGCGTGCGGCCGGGGCGGTGAAGAGGTCTTCCAGATAGCAGACATCCTCCACCAGCCAGGTGTTACGGTGGAAGATGTAATGCACGAGACCAACAAGCTGACCATTTTCCTCGGCCACCAGCGCATGCACAGGCTCCGCTTCGTTAAAGAAGCGCGCCCAAGTATTTTCGGTTATTTCCGGCGGCAGTGCCTGTTCGTAAAACCGCAGATAGCCCTGCCAGAGCACTTCCCACCTGGCGCGGTCTCCAGGGTATACGGAACGGATGATCATGCCAGCCTCCCCAAAGCGGCGCTGAGGCGCTTTGCCTCGTTGGTAAAACTCTCCTCACGCTCGCGGTGTTCTTCCAGAACCGCTTCCGGCGCGCGGGAGGTGAAATCCGCGTTACCAAGCTTGGCCTGGACTTTTTTCAACTCACCTTCGGCTTTGGAAAGCGACGTGGCGAGGCGTTTCTTCTCGGCTTCGAGGTCGATGAGACCTTCCAGCGGCAGGATGATCGTGGCCTCGTTCAACACCGCCTGGGCGGCGTTTTTAGGCACCGGGCCAACAAGCGGGCCGATTTCCGAAGCGCGCGCCATTCGGGAGATGGCTTCAAACCAGCGCTCAGCGCGCGCCTGCGTCCCTTGCGACGCATCTTGCAGGAATACGGGCGATTTCTGCGAGGGTGGCACGTTCATCTCGGAGCGGATGGAGCGAATTTCAGTAATTAATTGCTTAAGCCATCCCACCTCGTTGACTGCATCAACGATATGAAACTTTAGCGTTCTTGTATTCGGCCTCAGAAACAATCCCCCAATAACCTTTGGCCACTCTGCCGTAATAAGAGAGTAAGCTTGGTCATAGCCAAAATGGTCCCACAACTCCTCTGTCACGAACGGGATGAGTGGGTGCATCAAGCGCAGCAGCACACCCAGAACATAGGCTGCTGTATCGCGGATTTCCTGAACATCGGCGCTTTCAAAACCCGGCTTTGCGAATTCGATAAACCAGTCGCAGACATCCCCCCAAGCAAAACGGTAACAAGCATCGGCATAATCATTTGGCCGATAAGCATCCAGCGCTTCAGTGGCATTCTCGATTGCATTGTTTGATGAATTCAAAATCCACCGGCACAGCGGTAATTGCGCGTCTTCAGGCTTGAAGGCGGGATTGGGTTTGACGCCGTTCATTTCCAGAAAGCGCGCGGCGTTCCAGATTTTTGTGATGAAAGCGCGGTTGGTCTCGACGATCTTTTCGCCCAACTTCACATCGCGCCCCTGCCCCGCGGCGGCGGCCACGGAATAGCGCAGCGCATCGGCGCCAAATTTGTCGATGAGGGTGAGAGGGTCCAGCACATTGCCCTTGGACTTGGACATTTTCTGCCCCTTCTCGTCCCGCACGAGGCCGTGGATATAGATGGTGCGGAACGGCACATCGCCCATGAAATGCAGACCCATCATCATCATCCGGGCCACCCAGAAGAAGATGATGTCAAAGCCGGTGACCAGCGTGTCCGTGGGGTAGTATTTGTTCAGTTCCGGCGTCTGCTCCGGCCAGCCGAGCGTGGAGAACGGCCAGAGGGCGGAGGAGAACCAAGTGTCCAGCACATCCTCATCCTGCGTGAGGGCCGC
>JAGXAO010000136.1 GCA_018971565.1 Rhodospirillales bacterium | reverse complement strand
CAGCTGATGTACCCGCATAACGACATCATCACCAACGGCGATACCTGGAACGCGATTGTAACCGCGCACGGGCTGATCATGATCTTCTGGTTCGTGATGCCGGCACTCATTGGCGGCATGGGCAACTGGTTCGTGCCGATGATGATCGGCGCACCTGACATGGCCTTTCCGCGGCTGAACAATATGAGCTTCTGGTTCCTGGCCTGTGGCTTTGTGTTCGTGCTGCTGGGGCTGTTTCTGGATTCTGGCACCGGGGCCGGGTGGACGCTGTATCCCCCGTTGGATAATGCCCAGTATTCGCCCGGCGTGGCGACGGATTTCTCACTGTTCTCGCTGCATCTGGCGGGTATTTCCTCGCTGCTGGGCGCGATTAATTTCATCGCTACCATTTTGAACATGCGTGCCCCTGGCATGACCATGCATAAGATGCCGTTATTCTGCTGGGCAATTCTGGTGACGGCCTTTCTGCTATTGCTGGCCATTCCCGTGCTGGCGGGTGCGGTGACCATGCTGATCATGGACCGGAATTTCGGCACCTCCTTCTTCGAGCCCTCGGGCGGGGGCGACCCGGTGCTGTTCCAGCATCTGTTCTGGTTCTTCGGCCATCCGGAAGTTTACATCATGATTCTGCCGGCCTTCGGCATTATCAGCCATGTGGTCTCCACCTTCTCGCGCAAGCCGATTTTCGGCTATCTCGGCATGGCTTACGCCATGGTCATCATCGGGTTCGTGGGTTTCGTGGTCTGGGCGCATCATATGTTCGTCTCGGCCATTTCCACGGATTCCAAGATCTATTTCGAGGTGGCGACGCTGGTGATCGCCGTGCCCACGGGTATCAAGGTGTTTTCATGGATCGCCACGATGTGGGGCGGCTCCATCGAGTTCAAAACGCCCATGCTGTGGGCGATTGGCTTTATCTTCTTATTCGTTATCGGCGGGGCCACCGGCGTGGTGCTGGCCAATGCAGGGTTGGACCAGGAATTGCACAACGATTACTTCCTGATCGCGCATTTCCATTACGTGCTTTCCATGGGGGCGGCCTTTGCCATTTTCGCCGGGTTCTATTTCTGGATCGGCAAGATGAGCGGGCACCAATACCCGGAATTCTGGGGCAAGGTGCATTTCTGGACCTTCTTCATCGGCGTGAACCTTACCTTCTTCCCACAGCATTTCCTGGGGCTGGCCGGCATGCCCCGCCGTTACCCGGATTACGCCGATGCTTTCGCCGGGTGGAATTTCGTTTCATCCGTCGGTTCTGTCGTATCTGGTCTGTCCACACTGGTTTTCTTCTACGTGCTTTATGCCGTATTCACCTCCAAGGAAAAACTCGCCGATAATTATTGGGGCGAGGGTGCGACAACACTGGAATGGGCTGTGCCCAGCCCCGCGCCGCACCATACCTTTGAAGATGTGCCGATTATCCGGTGAGAGGTTAAGGAAAAGACTTGTCTAACCAGGCCGCTGATTTGCTGCATGATGGCGTCTCCGCCCCGCATCTGGGGGCGGAGCCGAAGGACTGGCTGGCGCTGCTGAAGCCGCGCGTGGTCTCGCTGGTGGTGTTCACCGGGGCTATCGGGCTTGTTATCGCCCCTGGCCACATTAACCCGCTGCTGGCGGCTATCGCAATTTTCTGCATCGCTCTGGGTGCTGGTGCGGCGGGCGCCATCAATATGTGGTACGACCGCGATATCGACGCGATTATGCGCCGTACCACCACGCGGCCCATCCCGGCGGGGAAGATAGAGGCCAGTGCGGCTTTGGGCTATGGCATCGTGCTTTCGGTTATTTCCGTGGTGCTGCTGGCCATGGCCACCAACCTTTGCGCTGCCGCGGTGCTGGCGTTCTCGATTTTTTACTACGCCGTTATCTACACCATCTGGCTGAAGCGCCGCACACCGCAGAATATTGTGATCGGCGGTGGGGCCGGGGCGTTTCCGGCGGTCATTGGCTGGGCTGCCGTTACCGGGCATGTCGCGCTGTTGCCGATGCTGCTGTTCCTGATCGTGTTTTTCTGGACACCTCCGCATTTCTGGTCGCTCTCGCTCTACGCCTCCACCGATTACGAGAAGGCCGGCGTGCCGATGCTGCCCGTGGTAAAAGGTGCCCGGCATACGCGCTGGAACGTGTTCATTTACACGCTGCTGCTGTTTCCGCTCGCCCTTTCTCCCTGGTTTCTGGGCCTTGCCGGGCGGATTTATGGCGCCACCGCCTTTGTGCTGGGCGCGGCTTTTCTATATTTTGCCTGGGCCGTGCTGCGCGACAAACAGGACGCAAAAGGTGTGAGCCTCTCCAAAGACGCCCCCGCCCGCGCCGCGTTCAAATTCTCCATCCTGTATTTGTTCCTGCTTTTTGCCGCCATTGCGGTGGACCGGCTGGTATGATGGCGGCCGTGCAAAAGGACGAGGACTACGCGAACGACCGCATGCCGCGCGTCGAGATTGTTGAATCTCACTGGAGCGATGAGCAGAAGGTGGAATTTCTGCGCCGCCGCAGGGCACGTAATTTTTTGCTGCTGGCGGCCCTTGGCGGGTTCTGCCTGATTATTTACGTGATTGCGATGGTGAAACTGCACGAATACGGGCAGATGTGGTGACCAGAGCCTGACGGAACGGCCAAGAAAAGGGAGACAAGAATGAGCGGCACAATCCATACCGCGACGGACCAGGTGAAGGGCACTGTGCCCCACCCCTATCATCTTGTTGACCCCAGCATCTGGCCGCTTTGCGGCGCCGCCGCGGCAATGGTGACATTTACCGGCATTATTCTGGCCGCGCATTTCCGGGATTTCATCGTGCTCGGCATCGGCCTGGCGGCGGATTTCAGCGTGATGTTCCTCTGGTGGCGCGATGTTATTACGGAAGCCCGGACACCGGGGTTGCACAAGATTATCACCCAGGTGGGCCTGCGCTATGGCATGGCGCTGTTCATCGCCTCAGAGGTGATGTTCTTCGTTTCCTTCTTCTGGAATTATTTCAATTATTTCTTCTATCCTGACAAAATGGGCACCGCCTTCGCGCCGGTCTGGCCGCCACAGGGTGTAACCACCATAGACCCGTTCGCGATTCCGCTGTTCAACACCATGGTGCTGCTGCTCTCGGGCACCACCATCACCTGGGCGCACCACGCGCTGCTGGAAAACGACCAGAAGAATCTCGTGCGCGGGCTGGGTGTCACCATCGTGCTTGGCCTGATGTTTCTTTGTGGCCAGGCCTGGGAATATACGCATTCACCTTTCCCGTTTTACCATGGCGGCATTTTCGCCTCCTCGTTTTTCATCGCCACGGGCTTTCATGGTGTGCATGTTATCATCGGCACGCTGTTTCTCACGGTTTGCTTCTTCCGGGCCCGGGCCGGGCAGTTCACGCCACAGCGGCATTTCGGGTTCGAGGCGGCGGCCTGGTACTGGCACTTCGTGGACGTTGTGTGGTTGTTCCTGTTCGTGTGCATCTATTATCTCGGCCGCAGCGCGATTACTGCCGGGTAAAGCATTTTGCGCCGTCTGATTGCTCCTGGGCTCACGGCGCTCGCGGCGTTCTGCCTGTTCATTGCCCTTGGCGTTTGGCAGTTGCATAGGTTGAAATGGAAAGAAGGCATTATCGCGCAAATCCGCGCGGCACAGGTGGCGCCACCGGTGAAGATGCCGGCAGTGCCTGGCCCGTTCGAGAAAGTGTTCGTTGCCGG
The DNA here is from genome assembly GCA_018971565.1 of Rhodospirillales bacterium. Taxonomy (GTDB): domain Bacteria; phylum Pseudomonadota; class Alphaproteobacteria; order Acetobacterales; family Acetobacteraceae; genus Acidocella. The sequence goes on along the minus strand of JAGXAO010000136.1, from coordinate 501 downwards.
AACCTGGGTGCCAGGTAAGGCCGCACTTTACGGGCAGATTGTGCATGACACGCCAGTTGGCCCCGTTTCTGGCGGCGAACTGATTATGCCGCTGCGCCAGGAGAGCGGGCAGATTCTGCTTGTGGATCTGGGTTGGGTGCAGCAATCCGTGCCTGTGCCTTTGGCCAACCCGCCCGCTGCGCCCTCAGGCTATATTCATGCCAGCATAGACCGCAATTTTTTTTCGGCGCCGGATAACCCCGCCAAGGGGCATTATTACACGCTGGACCCAGCGGTGATAGGCAAAGGCATGGGGCTTGAGGATGTGGCGCCTTATATGCTTATCGCCATGGGGCCGAAGCCGCCGCCGGGTAGCCCCTTGCCGCAACCAGCACAGAATTTGCCGACCCCGCCGAACAACCACTATGGATATGCGCTCACCTGGTTTGGCTTTGCCGGAATCCTGGTATTCGAATTTATTTTTATTGCCCGTAAAAGGCTGCTGAAACCATGAGCGCATAT
>JAGXAO010000135.1 GCA_018971565.1 Rhodospirillales bacterium | reverse complement strand
CACTGGTTTAAACCCGCTGCCATGATGCGGGAACTTTTCAAAGACCTGCCGGATGCCTGCGATAACACTATCGCCATCGCGCAAAGCTGCACGGTGATGACCACCACGCGCAAACCCCTGCTGCCCCGCTGCCCGAAAGTGCGGGATGGCGCCACGGAAGCGCAAACCTTGCGTGCCATGTCTGAAGAAGGTTTGCGCGCCCGCCTTGCTTTCGAAAATATTGAGGGTGAGGCGCAGAAAGAATATTGGGAACGGCTGGAATTCGAGCTCACCATCATCGTGCAGATGGGCTTTCCCGGCTATTTTCTCATCGTGGCGGATTTCATCCAATGGGCGAAGGACCACGACATCCCCGTCGGCCCCGGCCGCGGCTCGGGCGCTGGCTCGCTTGTCGCCTGGGCACTGCGAATCACGGACCTCAACCCGCTGCGTTACGCGCTGCTGTTCGAACGCTTCCTGAATCCTGAACGTGTTTCCATGCCGGATTTCGACATCGATTTCTGCCAGGAACGGCGCGATGAAGTCATTCGCTATGTAATGAACGAATATGGCTCAGACCAGGTCGCGCAGATCATCACCTTCGGCAAGCTTCAGGCCCGCGCGGCGGTGCGCGATGTCGGCCGCGTGCTGGGCTTGCCGTATGGGCAGGTGAATAAGGTGGCTGAGCTTATCCCCAACAACCCCGCCAAGCCCGTCACGCTCAAAGAAGCCATAGACGGCGAGATTAAACTTCGCGAATTGCGGGATTCCGACGACGGCCTGGCCCGGCTCATGGAAATCGCCCAGCAGATCGAAGGGCTATACCGCCATGCTTCCACCCATGCGGCGGGCGTTGTCATCGGCGACCGTGAACTGGTGAAGCTGGTGCCGCTCTATAAAGACCCGCGCTCGGAACTTCTCGTCACCCAGTATTCGATGAAATATGTCGAGCAGGTGGGGCTGGTGAAGTTCGACTTCCTGGGTCTTACCACGCTCACCATTATCGACCGCGCGCTCAAATTCCTCCGCCGCCAGGGCGTCGAACTGGATATTTCCAAAATCCCGCTGGATGACAAGCCGACTTACGAAATGATCAGCCGGGGCGACACCGCCGGCGTGTTCACTTTCGAAACAAACACCTTCCGTGGCGCGCTGTTGCAAATGCGGCCGGACAGGTTCGAGGATCTCGTCGCCGCCCAGGCGCTCTGCCGCCCCGGCCCGATGGCGAATATCCCGGATTATTGCGAGCGCAAGCGGGGTGCCAAATGGGAAGCGCCGGACCCCTCCATTCATCATATCCTTGAAGAAACCAACGGCATCATCGTCTACCAGGAACAGGTGATGCAGATCGCCCAGGTGATGGCGGGCTACACGCTGGCCGGGGCGGATTTGCTGCGCCGCGCCATGGGCAAGAAAATCCGCGCGGAGATGGATACGCAGCGCGAAATTTTCCTGAAAGGCGCGTTGGAGAAAGGCTTCACCGCCGAACGCGCCAACGATATTTTTGACCTGATGGCGAAGTTCGCCGATTACGGTTTCAACAAATCCCACGCCGCCGCCTATGCCCTGGTCTCTTACCAAACCGCGTATCTGCGCGCCAACCATCCGGTGGCGTTTCTTGCCGCCTGTATGTCCCTCTCCATCGCCAACACAGATAAAGTCGCACTCCTGCGGGCGGATGCGATGCGTGGCGGCATCAAGGTGCTCCCGCCGGACGTAAACAAATCCGGCGCGGATTTCGAGGTGGAATTGCAGGAGGATGGCTCTTACGCCATCCGCTTCGCGCTAGGCGCCATCAAGCGCATCGGCATGGGGGCGATGGATGAGCTGGTAAAAGCCCGTGGCAGCAAACCCTTTCGCAATATCGATGATTTCGCGGCGCGGATCGACTCTAAATCCCTCACCCGCGCGCAGATCGAAATTCTCGCCAAGGCCGGTGCCTTTGAATGCCTGGATAATAACCGCGCGCGCATCTTCAACGCGGCGGAAGCCATCATGCGCACTGCCCAGGCCGGGCTTGCAGAACGCGAGAGCGGGCAGATCGGCCTGTTCGGCGGCGGCGAGCCCGAAAAAATCCGTTTGGCCTCAGGGCCGGACTGGCCGGAGGCCGAGCGCCTGGCGTTCGAGGCGGAGGCGATCGGTTTCCACATTTCTGCCCACCCGCTGGACATGTACGCCCAGGCCCTGAAACGGCTGGAGGTGGTTTCCTCCGGCGCCGTACAACGCCGGGCGGAAGCCGGGGCAGCGCGGATCAAACTGGCTGGCACAGTCGGCGCAAAAAAAGAGCGCATCACCCGCACCGGCAGCCGCATGATGTGGCTTACCCTGTCGGACATCCAGGGCAGCATCGAAGTCACCCTCTTCTCAGAGGTGCTGAACCGTTCACGTGAAATGCTGGCCGAAGGCACCGCTTTGCTGGTAACGGCCGACGCGAAGATGGACGGTGAATCGCTCCGCATCACCGCCACAGACATCTCGCTGCTGGACGATGCGGCGCGCGATGCCGGGGCAGGGTTGAAAATCTGGCTGGACCAGGAAGACGCCATCCCCTCCCTGAAAGCGTTGTTCGAGAGGGAAGGCCGCGGCAAGGGCCGCATCATCCTGGTGCCCAAAACCGGTATGCAACGCCGGCTGGAAATGCGCCTGCCCGGCGGCTTCAACGTCTCCCCGCGCCTGGCCCAGGCCGCTAAATTGGTGCCGGGGGTGGAGCTGGTGGAAGACGCCTGAAAGCCGGAGGCTTCAGCTCTCCTGGCCAGATTCCGTCTCGTGCAAGGCGGAGGGCGCTGCCACAATGTGGTTGAGTACAAAGCCTTGCGCCAGCTCGTGATAGAGCGGGCGCGGGCAAACCAGCCGCGAAGCCCCCAGCCCCAGCATCGCGGCCACCATCACCGGAATCGCCGCGTTGGTGTTGCCCGTCATTTCCAAAATAATCACAAAGGCTGTCATCGGCGCCTGCACCACGCCTGAAAAATACCCCGCCATGCCCAGCAGCGCGCCCACACTGGCGGCCTGCCCGCCTTCACCGGCAAGCCATGCACCCAGCCCCGCTCCCACGGAAAGAGACGGCGCAAAAATGCCGCCCGGAATGCCTGAAACCGCCGTGGCCAGCGAAGCCAGGAACTTTGCGGGCCAGAAATACCAATGCGGTGCAACACCTTCCACCGCCGCGCGGGCGGTGCTGTACCCGGTGCCAAAGCTGGCCCCATCGGTGGCAATACCCAGCACCGCCACAATCAGCCCGCAGAGCAGCGCATAACCTGTCCGCCGCTTTGCCGGACTAATCAATATCCAGCCTTTCGCCCACCTCCCGATATCCAGCATCAACCGGCTATATAATCCGCCCAAAAACCCACCGCCAATGCCACACAAAGCTGTCAGCCCCCAGCCGCCCAGCCCCACCACGGCCGCGTTGCTGGCACCAAAATATGTGTAATTACCAACCACCCCTAACGATACAAGGCCGCTGAGAATCACCGCCGTTAAAACTAAACCGTTGGTGTTGACCTCAAAACTGCGGCTCATTTCCTCGATAGCGAACACCACACCCGCAAGCGGCGCGTTGAACGCGGCGGCGATACCCGCCGCTGAGCCCGCCAGAATCAACCCTCGCTCGTTCTGCACACCACGCAGCCTCGCCACCTGCAGCATAATGGCAGCACCCACCTGCACCGTCGGCCCCTCACGCCCCACCGAGGCCCCGCAAAACAGCCCCACAACCGTCAACCCGACCTTGGCGACGCATATCCGCACTGAAAGCAGCTTGCGCCTGGCCACCCCCCGCGGCAATTCCCGTGCCGCGATAGCCTGCGGAATGCCGCTGCCCTGCGCCCCGGCAAACACACTGCCAGCCGCCCAGGCACAAAACACAAACCCAAGCGGCGTGATGAGCAATGGCAATGCCCAAAACCGCCCACTAACATGGAAAAACAGGTTCTCCGCGCCATCCGCCGCGCGGGCAAATAAAATACTCATGGCGCCCACCGCCACGGCACCGCTCCAAAACGCCACGCGGCGGCGCCACATGCGGCCCGCCAGCCTTGGCAACAAGCCACCCAGCACGTTTAACCTGCTTTTCAAGCTCTTGCCTCCCGTGCCCAACGCCGCTAGAAGCCCGGCAACGGATATGGGCACTTAGCTCAGCGGTAGAGCATCACCTTGACATGGTGGGGGTCACAGGTTCAATCCCTGTAGTGCCCACCATATC
>JAGXAO010000028.1 GCA_018971565.1 Rhodospirillales bacterium | reverse complement strand
GATGTGTATGTGGAACTTACCGGCGGGCGCCAGCGCGGGTTGACACTCGAGACGGAAGCCTCGCTCTCCTTCGCGCAATATGCGGCGCCTGTGCACCGCACCCCGCGCCGGATTGAACTGACAGAGGCCCAGCGCGAAGCTCATGCCGCTTTCGTCTCGCAGATCAAAGAGCCGGTCTGGTTTAAGGAATAGAATTACCGCCGGCAGGCAATGTGGCGGACTGCCCGATTGCGGCAAGCACCTTGCGCTTTGCGCCATACCAGAGGCTCCAGAGCAGCAACAGGCCGAATATGCCATAGCCGATAAACGGCCCCAGCAGCAGATAACGGCTGATCGGCCAGATCCAGGCTAAGGTGCACATCACCGCGGTTTGCAAGACCAGCCCAGCGCCCCACACCGCCGTCATCAGCCGGAAAGTGCGGCGTATGGCAGGGGTCTGCCACATCGCTTCAAACCGCGCCGCGCCGATTTTAGTGTTCCGGGCGGAAGTGGCGCGGGCCAAATAAAAAATCAGCGGCTTTTCCATGAGCAGGGATGCCAGAAAAAGCAGGCCGACTGCCCCGGAAACCAGAGCATCACGAATCTGGATAAGTCTGGCGGAGCCGCCTAGGGCAGTGGCGGCAAGCGTAAGCACAATGCTCGCCAGAACGATGACCGAAACCGCGTCCAGCCGCCTTGTTTTGGCCAGCTCGAAGCTGCTCCATAACAAAGGCGGCACGGCTGAGGCGATCAGCGCGTTCGTATCTCCATACCGGCCTTCAAGTACCTCGAACACAAGATAAGGCGCCAGGAAATTGGCGCCGATCTCAGGGGCGAGGCGCAAGGCTGATTTCAGCGGATAAGCCCGCTCATGGGTGAGGAAGCGGAGGCATAGGATTTGCGTGGAATCCGCCCGGCCTCGAAGGCCAGCCTTCCTGCGATCACGCCATGCTTCATCGCCACCGCCATCTTCACAGGGTCATCGGCCATGGCGATGGCGGAATTCACCAGCACCGCATCGCAACCCAGTTCCATGGCAAAGGCGGCATCCCAGGCGGTGCCGACCCCGGCATCCACCAGCACGGGCACCTTTGCCTGCTCGATGATGGTCTGGATCATGATCGGGTTCTGCACGCCCAGCCCAGAGCCGATGGGCGCGCCCAGCGGCATAATCGCCACGCAGCCCATATCCTCCAGCCGTTTCGCGGCCACCGGGTCGTCCGCGCAGTACACCATCACCTCAAACCCGTCTTTTATCAGTGCCTCGGCGGCCAGTAATGTTCCGGCCATATCCGGGTAGAGGGTTGGGGGTGGCCCAAGCACTTCCAGCTTAACCAGGTTCCAGCCGCCCGCCTCGCGCGCCAGGCGCAGGGTGCGCACGGCTTCATCGGCGGTGAAACAGCCGGCGGTATTGGGTAAGTAAGTGTAACGCTGCGGGCTTACGAAATCCTGCAGCATGGGGGCGTTGCGGTCGGAGAGATTCACCCGGCGCACCGCCACGGTCACCATCTCGGCGCCCGAGGCCTCGATGGCGGCGGCGGTAGTTTCCAGATCTTTATATTTTCCGGTACCAACCACCAGCCGGGAGGAGAAATGCCGCCCGGCCACGGTCCAGCCGCCAGCTTTATGCGCGATGCCGTCCATGGTTCTAGCCGCCTCCAACAAAATGTACGATTTCCAGCGCATCTCCCGCCGCCAGCATGGTGGCGGCATATTGGGAGCGGGGCACGATTTCAAGATTCCGTTCCACCGCCAGCTTGCGGGTGTCCAACTCCATCAGCACAACCAGCCCGGCGACGGAGGTGCCAGCGGGCACGCGCATCGATTCGCCGTTCACAGTCAGCTCGATCTGTTCGATTATCTGGCTCATGCGCTTATTATCGGCTCCCAGCCCGCCGCCCGCAAGGCGGGCAGGGGCGCTAGGTGAACATAGCCATATGCGCGCAGGCATGTGTGGTTGAGCGTTTTTATTAATATATTGATATAAATAACATTTTTGGCTCTTATTGCGGCACGCAAAGAGGCCCGCCGGCGCTTGCCCCCAAAAACCACGTGGGGAGATTTGGCGGCGCGCGGGCACTATGCTACCGCAACCGGCACCATGGCAGCACCGCTCATCCTGGTCCTGAACGGACCAAACCTGAATCTCCTCGGTACGAGGGAGCCCGACGTTTACGGGCACGGCACGTTGGACGACCTTGAAACGCTCTGCGCGGAAGTTGCGGAAGGGGCGGGGCTCTCCATCGAGTTCCGGCAAAGCAACCATGAAGGTGAGCTGATCACCTGGGTGCAGGAGGCGGGCAATTCAGCTGCTGGGCTCATCATCAACCCAGCGGGCTACTCTCACACTTCGGTGGCGTTAATGGATGCGCTGAAGGCGATCGATATTCCGATCATTGAGGTGCACCTCTCCAACATCCATCAGCGGGAAGCCTTCCGGCAGCACTCCTATGTGTCCCATGCGGCCACCGGCGTGATTTGCGGGTTGGGATTTGCGGGCTATAGGCTCGCTCTGCTTGCCCTTTCCGAAATTCTGGAAGAAGACGAACAATGAGCCTTTCTTTCGACCCGAAGGCGCTTGCCGAGCTTGCGGCGCTGCTGAACAAAACCGGCCTGTCTGAGATTGAACTCGCAGAAGGCGACCGCAAGGTCCGCCTCGCCCGGATCCTGGCCCCGGTCACCGTACCGGTTGCGGCCGCGCCGGTCGCCGCGGCGCCGGTTTCTGCCCCTGCGGCAGCGCCAATTGCCGCCCCCGCGGCGGACCCCGCGAAAAACCCTGGTGCTGTAAAATCTCCCATGGTGGGCGTTGCCTATCTCTCCGCCGAGCCCGGCACCCCGCCTTACGTATCGGTCGGCCAGAAGGTTGAGGCCGGTGCAACCCTGCTGTTGATCGAGGCAATGAAGACCTTCAATCAGATCAAAGCCCCGCGCGGCGGGACCGTGACGCAGATTCTCGTGGCCAGCGGTTCGCCGGTGGAATTCGACGAGCCGTTACTGATCATCGAGTGACCAGGATCGGCTGCTGGCATGTTTAAAAAGATTCTGATCGCCAATCGCGGGGAAATCGCGCTCCGGGTGCTTCGCGCCTGCCGCGAAATGGGCATTGCCTCCGTTGCCGTGCACTCCACCGCCGATGCCGAGGCCATGCATGTGCGCCTGGCGGATGAAAGCGTGTGCATCGGCCCTGCTTTGGCCCGCGACTCCTACCTCAACATGCCCGCTATCATTTCGGCGGCCCTTATCACCGGGGCGGAGGCGATTCACCCCGGCTACGGCTTCCTTTCTGAAAACGCCAAATTCGCGGAAATGGTTGAGGCCCACGGGCTGGTGTTCATCGGCCCCACCGCCGAACATATCCGCATGATGGGCGATAAGATCACCGCCAAGACCACCATGGCGGCACTCGGCGTGCCGCTGGTGCCGGGCTCCCCGGGTGAGCTTGCCTCGCTTGAGGAAGCGTATGAGGTTGCGGAGCGGATCAAATATCCGGTGCTGATCAAGGCTGCCGCGGGCGGCGGCGGGCGTGGCATGAAAGTGGCGCGTTTGCGGGAGGATCTGGATTCCGCCTGGCGTGAGGCGCGGGCCGAGTCTCTGGCGGCTTTTGGCAACAATGCCGTCTATATGGAAAAATATCTCGACCGGCCGCGCCATATCGAGCTGCAGATTCTGGCGGATAATCATGGCGAAGTGGTGCATATCGGCGAGCGGGACTGCTCGCTCCAACGGCGCCACCAGAAAGTGCTGGAAGAGGCAGGCAGCCCGGTCATCTCCGCCGATGCCCGCAACGCCCTGGGCAAAACCGCGACGGACGCACTGAAGAAATTTGGCTACCGCAACGCCGGCACGCTGGAATTTTTGTACCAGGACGGACAGTTCGCCTTCATCGAGATGAACACCCGTTTACAGGTGGAACATCCGGTTTCGGAAATGATCTCCGGGCTTGACCTGGTGCGCGAACAAATCCGCATCGCCGCGGGGGAGCCGCTGGGCTACACCCAGAAGGATGTTCACCTCTCCGGCCATGCCCTCGAATGCCGTATCACGGCGGAAGACCCTGTTACCTTCACCCCCTCGCCGGGAAGGGTGGAGGTTTTCCATCAACCGGGGGGGCTGGGCGTGCGAGTCGATTCAGCGCTTTACGCCGGCTACAGGGTGCCGCCGCATTACGACAGCCTGATCGCCAAGCTGGTAACCTACGGCAAAACACGGGACGAGGCCATTGCCCGCATGCGCCGGGCGCTTATGGAGTTCGTGATCATCGGGGTGAAGACGACCATTCCGCTGCACCAGAGGATACTGGAAAACCCGGAATTTCAGTCTGGCGAATACACCATCCACTGGCTGGAACGCTTCGTCGCCCAGGGCTGAACGCTGGCCCTTACCGCTTCCCAGGCGCCGTTTACGGGGTGGCGCTGGGGTGGGCTGCGGCGTAGCTCAGTTGGTCTGGCGTCATCTCAAACCCGGTTAAAATCTGAAGGCCCGCACTGTCCGGCACGGCCGGCAGCTCTATTTTAACGGGCTTTGAACTCGCCGCTGCGACGCTCATATTGCCGTTAAATGTCAGCGTTATCTGGTAGTCCTTTTTTTCGATAATCTGGCTGCCTTTGGTAATGGCTACGAACCAGGGCAAGGTAATAGGCTGGCTATTATTCGCCGGGCCGTTATCCGCCAGAAAATTATTGGTAAACTTTACCTCAAGAATTGTGGTTTTGTGCTTTTTCTGGGGCACGCAGTCGCCTGAAACGCTGGTTATCTCCGCGGTGGAAACCTGCGAGGCGACATCACTGCGTCCCGGCAGAAACAGGGTCACGGTTTGCGCCTGTTGCAGCACGGCTACTTGCGGGCAGAAGCTTGTGGGGTCCGCGGGCATCGCGCCCGCTGGGCCGGGGGTATTAACCGTGTTGGCCGGGGCGGGCGTGTTAACTGTGCTGGCCGGGGCGGGCGTGTTAACTGTGCTGGCTTCGCCGGCCTTATTAGCGGTGCTGACTGGGCCGGTTGTATTGACCACGGTAAAATTAATCCCGCCGCCCGTGCTGCCGGAGCTGGGCGTACTAACCGTGCTGCCCGCACTGGCTGTATTATCCGCACTGGCCGGGGCGGGCGTAGCAACCACGTTGGTTGTGCGAAGCGCGCTGTCTGCGCCGGCCTTGGTGATGCCGGTTGCGTGGGTCATAGTCGTGGTGCCGTTAACGATATAGGCCCCGCCGCAGGCGGCGAGGGCCAACAAGGATACCATGGCGGCAGCGGGCGGTAGGGCAGACCGTAAATCTTTCATGTGCGCTCCCTTGCCAGATTTTTGGTCCCCGGTCATCTACGCATATGGCCGTTTATACCGAAGTTACAGACGAAGCGTTGGTGGAGTTTCTCGCCCTCTACGATATCGGCACGCTCACCGCGTTTCGCGGCATTGCCGAAGGGGTGGAGAACAGCAATTACGCGCTGAAAACTACCCAGGGGGATTTTATCCTCACCCTCTACGAAAAGCGGGTGAACAGAGAGGACCTTCCCTATTTTCTGGGGCTGATGGAGCATTTGCGCGCGCACGGGCTTTCCTGCCCGCTGCCGGTGCGCGCCAGAAATGGCCAGAACCTGCAAGAGTTGGCGGGCAAGATGGCGGCCATCACCACCTTTCTGCCAGGTGTCTGGCCACGCCAGATCAGGGCCGCGCATTGCGAGCCGCTGGGTGCGGCGCTGGCGAAACTGCATCTGGCCGGCGAGGGGTTTGCGATGACACGCCGCAACGGCCTCGGTCCCGATGCCTGGGGCCCGCTTCTGGCCAGAAGCCTGGATCAGGCCGATAGTGTGCTGCCCGGGCTGGGTGCGGAGCTGCAAGGCTGGCTGGCGCAGATTCTGGCCGAGTGGCCGAAGGCGCTTCCCACGGGGCAGATTCACGCGGATCTCTTCCCGGATAATGTTTTTTTCCTGGATGGCGGCATTTCCGGGCTGATCGATTTCTATTTCGCCTGCACGGATATCCTGGCCTACGACATCGCGGTTTGCCTGAATGCCTGGTGCTTTGAAACCCATGCGGAGCTCAACGTCACCCGCTCCCGCGCTCTGTTGCGGGGTTATCAATCGGTGCGGCCTTTGTCCGGCGCCGAGGTTAACGCCCTGCCGGTGCTGGCGCGGGGTGCGGCCATGCGCTTCCTGCTCACCCGGCTTTATGACTGGCTGAACACGCCGGAGGGTGCGTTGGTTACCCCCAAGGACCCGCTGGATTATTACCGCCGGCTGCGCTTCCATTTCGCGGTTTCAGGGGCAGGCGCCTATGGGCTCTGAAGCAGACAATATCGTCGAAATCTGGACGGATGGCGGCTGCAAACCCAACCCCGGCCCCGGCGGCTGGGCAGCCATTCTGAAGTTCAAGGGAGCCGTGAGGGAGCTTTCCGGCGGGGATGCGGACACAACCAATAACCGCATGGAGCTGACCGCTGCCGCTGAGGCGCTGGCCGCCCTCAAACGCCCGTGCATCGTGCGCCTGCACACGGACTCCGAGTATCTCAAAAACGGCATCACCCGCTGGCACGCCGGCTGGGTGCGGAAGAACTGGCGCTCCTCCACGGGGGATCCGGTGAAGAACATGGACCTCTGGAAATTGATCCTGGAGGCGGCCAAACCCCACCAGATCGAATGGCTGTGGGTGAAGGGCCATTCCGGCGATGCGATGAACGACCGGGCGGACGAGCTGGCCACCGCGGCGCGGGAAAATCTGAAACCCTCTTGATTTTTTGCCTTCAAGCCCGCATTAAGCGCACAGGATCGTCCGTATCCTGGCATGCCCGTCCTGGGCGCTGCATATCTTCATAACATAACGTTCCGCCCTGGCGTTCTGCCCTGGCGTATCCTGACACAGGATTTTTAATCCCCCATGCATCTCGCCGAACTCAAGGCAAAATCCCCGACTGACCTTCTGGCTCTTGCCGAGGAGCTGGAGGTCGAAAACGCCTCCTCCCTGCGCAAGCAGGACATCATGTTCGCCATCCTGAAGGCCCATGCCGAGAACGAGCAGGCCATCCGCGGCGACGGCACGCTGGAAATTCTCCCGGACGGGTTCGGCTTCCTGCGCAACCCAGAGGCCAATTACCTCCCCGGCCCGGAGGACATCTACGTCTCCCCGCAGCAGGTGCGCCGTTACGGTTTGCGCACGGGCGACACGGTGGATGGCGAGATCCGCGCACCCAAGGAAGGTGAGCGTTACTTCTCCCTGGTGAATGTCGAAAAGATCAATTTCGAGTCACCGGAGGCCGTTAAGCACCGCATCAATTTCGATAACCTCACCCCGCTCTACCCCACCTCCCGCCTGCGTATGGAGGTAGAGGTGCCGGAGCCCACAACCAAAGGCCAGACCAAGGAGATCACCGGCCGGGTGATCGATCTCGTCTCACCGATCGGCAAGGGCCAGCGCGCTCTGGTGGTCGCCCCGCCGCGCACGGGTAAAACCGTGATGCTGCAAAACATCGCCGCTTCCATTTCCGCCAACCACCCGGAAGTGTTCCTGATGGTGCTGCTCATCGATGAGCGCCCGGAAGAGGTCACCGACATGTCCCGTTCGGTGAAGGGCGAGGTGGTAGCCTCCACCTTCGATGAACCCGCCACCCGCCATGTGCAGGTAACCGAGATGGTGCTGGAGAAAGCCAAGCGCCTGGTTGAGCATAAGCGCGACGTGGTGATTTTGCTGGACAGCATCACCCGCCTCGCCCGCGCCTACAACACTGTTGTGCCGTCCTCCGGTAAGGTGCTCACCGGCGGTGTGGATGCCAACGCCTTGCAGCGCCCCAAGCGCTTCTTCGGCGCGGCGCGTAACATCGAGGAAGGTGGCTCGCTCACCATCATCGCCACCGCGCTGATCGATACCGGCTCGCGCATGGACGAGGTGATTTTCGAAGAGTTCAAGGGCACCGGCAATGCCGAGCTGATTCTCGACCGCAAGCTCTCCGACAAGCGCACCTTCCCGGCCATCGACATCACCAAGTCCGGCACCCGTAAGGAGGAGCTGCTGGTGGAGAAGGCCGTGCTCTCCAAGATGTGGGTGCTGCGCCGTATCCTGAACCCGATGGGCACGACGGATGCGATGGAGTTCCTGCTCGACAAGCTGAAATACTCGAAGACGAATTCGGATTTTTTCGAGGCCATGAACACCTGATGCGAAAAGGGCCGGTCTCCCCGGCCCTTTTTTATGCAGCTGCAGTCGGGCTTTTTCTTACCTCAAGGCATTGCCGGAAGCGGCGCTTCCGTGCTGGTGAGGATGGATTGAGGCGCTTCCGGATGCCCGAATAGATAGCCCTGCATCTCATCGCAGCCTAATTCCATCAGGCAGAGCGCCTGTTCCATATGTTCCACCCCTTCGGCGGTTACTTTCGCGCCCAGGTCATGCGCCAGCCGTATCAGCGCGCGCACAATCGCGTAGCCTCGCTGGTCGGCGGGCAGGCCGGAGATGAAACGCCGGTCGATCTTCATGCGGTTCAGCCCGAAGCGGTGCATCATGTCGAGAGATGCGGCGCCGGTGCCGAAATCATCCACCGCCACCTGCACGCCTTCTTCTTTCAGCAGGTGGAGCTGGCGCAAGGCATCTTCGTGGTCCAGCGTCAGGCGGCTTTCGGTTACCTCAAGCTCCAGCCGGTTTGGCGCCAAGCCGGAATCGGCAAGGGCCTGGTTCACGGTTGCGGCAAACTGCCGGTCAGCAAGCTGTATGGGCGATATGTTCACGCACAGCCGCACCTGCTCTGGCCAATTGCAGGCGGCTGCACAGGCGGCGCGTAGTACATAGGCGCCAAAAGTGGAGATAAGCCCGCTTTGTTCAGCGATAGGGATGAAGATTCGTGGCGGGATATCACCGAAATGGGCGTGTTGCCAGCGCAGCAGCGCCTCATAGCCGGTAAGCAACCCATCCGGCGGATTCCAAAGCGGCTGGTAGGCCACATGCAGCTCCTGCCGCGCCAGGGCATGCAAAAGGTCCGCGTGCAATTGGCGGTTCGCGGTTGCCTCCAGCGCTGGTTCGTAGGTTTTATGCCCATGCCGGCCAGAGCGTTTCACGCTGTACATCGCCAGGTCCGCCTGCCGTATCAGCTCCTCCGGCCTGATATCGGTGTTGTTGAAATAGGTGATGCCAACCGAGGCGGAAATTCGCGTTTGTGTCTGCGTTAGAATGACAGGAGCGGCGATCGCGCCGCAGATGTTCGTTGCCACGCGCTCTGCTGCCTGCCGCAATGCAGGGCCACCCCGCAGCAGCACCCCGAATTCATCGCCGCCCAGCCTGGCAACCAGGTCGGTGTTGCGCACGCAGCCTTTCAGCCGCCCGGCGACAACACGCAGCAACTCATCCCCCGCCTCGTGCCCATAAGCGTCGTTCACGGATTTAAATCCGTCCAAATCCACCAGCAGCACGGCTATGTTGTCCAGCGCCCGCTGGCCGTGGCTCACCGCATCGTTCAACGTTTCATGGAACAATACACGGTTGGGCAGGCCGGTCAGGCCATCATGCCGGGAGAGGAAGTGATTCTCCGCCACGGCATTACGGTACTCGGTTACGTCGGAGGCCACTCCCACCAGGAACCGCCGCCCCGGCGGCACATGCAGCAGCGTTTTGCGCATGATCATGGTGTGTGTGTAGCCCGAGGCAGGCAGGGTGAAGCATTCCTCGCTTTCGACCATCAGGCCCGTGGCCAGAACCTCATCGTCCGATGCCCAGCTGAGTGTTGCCTGGGCGGGTGGAAAAATATCGTAATCAGACCGGCCCAGCAGCTCCTCCCGCGTGCCGCCAAGCAGCCGGGTCGCAGCGTCGTTCAACAAAATCCATTTATGGTTTTCATCTTTGATGAAAACCGGGCTGGGAATGATGTCGATAATTCTTTGCAGGGAATCAGCCGACCCCAGCAGCCTTTGGTGCAACATGCCGCGACGGTACAGATCCGGAATTAATGGATTCCTAAAACCGGCTGGCCAACGTGGTCTTACGCGAAATGTTGCTGGCGGTACGGGGCCATCCTGTAGGTGCCAAGAATTTTGAACTCTGTGGAGAAAAACCCAAGCTCCTCGAAAGCCAGTTGCAGGTTGCGCTGCGCCGGGTGGCCTTCCACCTCCGCCAGAAACTGCGTGGCGGTGAAGCTGCCGTTCAGCATATAGCTTTCCAGCTTGGTCATGTTCACGCCATTGGTGGCGAAGCCGCCCATGGCCTTATACAAAGCGGCGGGCACATTGCGCACATTAAACACGAATGTCGTCATCAGCTCCGGCGTTTCCGGGTCCAGTGCCAAAGGCTCCCGCGCCATCACGTAAAAGCGCGTGGTGTTGTGGGCAGCGTCCTCCACATTGCGGCGCAGAATGTCCAGCCCGTGCATCTCCCCGGCGAGGGAGGAGGCGATGGCGGCGTCCTCCCGGCTGTTCAGCTTCGCGACGATCTCGGCGGCCCCGGCGGTATCGTATTCCACCACCGGCACGGCGTTCAGCTCGGCCAGCAAACCGCGCACCTGGCCCAGAGCCACCGTGTGAGAATGAATTCGCCTGATATCGCTGATTCGCGCGCCCTTCGGCGCCAGCAGGCAATGCTCCACGCGCAAAAAGGTTTCGCCGATGATCGAGAGCCCGCTTTCCGGCAGCAGCGCGTGCATGTCAGCCACGCGCCCGGCCAGGGAGTTTTCAGGCGGCAGGATAGCAAGCTCCGCCCGCCCTTCACGTACCGCCGCCATTGCCGCCTGGAAGGTTTCGCACGGCAGCGTTGCCGCGCCGGGGTAGGCGATACGGCAGGCAAGGTCTGAATAAGCGCCGGGCTGGCCCTGGAAGGCAATCATGCTCATTGGCTCAGCGCCTCCCGCGCCCGTTCTAGGTCTTCTGGTGTATCCACGCCGAACGGAGCTTCTGCAACCCGTGCCGCGCCAATGCGCATTCCGGCTTCCAGTGCCCGCAGCTGTTCCAGCTTTTCCCGCAATTCCAGCGGCGAGGGCGGTAGCGCCACAAACCGCTCCAATGCAGCACGGCGGTAGGCGTAGATGCCGATATGGTGAAAATGCAGCCCTTCGCCGCTGGGGATGAGGCTGCGCGAAAAATACAGCGCGGGCGCCACCTCGGCCTCCCCCACAAACGCGCAGGCGCACTTCACCACAGATGGCGCATGCCGCTCCGCCTCCGTCGTAACCGGCGCCACCAGCGTGCCGATATCATAGCCCTGGGAAACGGGTGCCAGAACCGCCTGAATATAAGCCGGGTCTATGCCTGGCAGGTCGCCCTGGAGATTCACCACCACATCATGCACCCCACCCGGGTCCAGCATCCGCAGCGCCTCGAATATCCGGTCGGAGCCTGAAGGCAGGTCCGGGTCCGTCATCACCGCAATACCGCCATGGGCTTGCACGGCCGCCGCCACTTCTGCCTCGCAGCACGCCACCGCCACCGCCACCGGCCCCAGCCGGGCCTCTCGTGCCCGTTGCAGAACATGCGCGATCATCGGCCGGCCGGCGATATCCGCCAGTACCTTGCCTGGCAGGCGGGTGGAGCCGAGGCGGGCGGGAATCAGAACGATCGGGTTCAAAACCATGGCTTTCTTTGCTGCTTGCCGCCCTGCCTAAATCCCTCTACGCCTTAGTGCAACGCGTTGAGAATACGAACCCGGGGGAAACGGATGAGCAAGGCGGGCAAAGACAGTCTGCTTGGTAACAAGATCGCGGCAGGGGTGCTCGCGGCGGGGCTGGTGCTATGGGGCGCAAACCGCATCGCCCATATTGTCGTGAGCGACGAAGCACCGGAAAAACCCGCTATACTGATTGCGGCTTTGCCCAGCGCCGCCCCGGCCGCCACTGCGCCCGCCGGGCCAGAAAGCGTGCTGCCGCTGCTGGCCAAGGCGGATATTTCCAAGGGCCAGGCTTTCATGCAGCAGCAATGCTCGGCTTGCCATACGTTCGATAATGGCGGCGCCAATGGCGTTGGCCCAAATCTTTATGGCGTGCTGGGCGCGCCGATGTTCGCCCATACCGGCTTCAGCTTCTCCGCGGCGGTTAAAGCCAAGGCCAAGGGTAGCTGGGATTTCGATAAGATGAGCGACTGGCTTTACGCCCCCAATGATTTCGCACCGGGCACCGGCATGTCTTACGCGGGCATCAAAAATACCGAAACCCGCGCGAACGTAATTGCCTATCTGCGCACGCTCTCCACCCGGCCGTTGCCTTTGCCCACGGCTGCTGAAGTTAAGGCCGCCAGCGCCGCGCCAGCCAGCGCCGCTCCGGCTGCCCCGGCACCAGCCGCTGCACCGGTGGAAACCCTTGCCGCCCTGCTCACCAAGGCCGACCCTGCCAAGGGCCAGGCGCTGTTTCAGGAGCAATGCTCGGCCTGCCACACCATCACCAAGGGCGGGCCGAACGGCGCGGGGCCGAACCTCTATGGCATGGTCGGCGCCAAAGCCTTCTCCACGCCCGGCTATAGTTTTTCGGATGCTGTGAAATCCAAGGCCGGCCAACCCTGGACGGTTGAAACGCTGGATGCGTGGCTGAAAGCGCCGATGAGCTACGCCCCCGGCACCTATATGGCCTACCCTGGTATCAAAAACGACCAGACGAGAGCGGATATGATCGCGTACCTGAACCAAAATTCCGACAGCCCCGCAAAGCTGCCCTGACCCATGCAGGAGCTGCTGGCGATAGCCAATGCGGCGCTGGATGCCAGCGCCGCCGCAATCCGCCCGTTTTTCCGCACCGGCCTGGGGGCGGACGATAAATCCGACGAAAGCCCCGTAACGGCGGCGGACCGCAGGGCCGAGGAAGTGCTGCGCGAGGTTCTCGCCAAGGCCACGCCGGGTTTCGGCATCATTGGCGAGGAATTTCCTCCCCATAACACCGGCGCGAGGCATGTCTGGGTCATCGACCCCATCGACGGCACCCGCGCCTTCATCACCGGCCGCACCAGCTTCACCACGTTACTGGGGTTGCTGGAGAATGGCGTTCCGGTTCTCGGCTTTATCGACCAGCCGATAACACAAGAGCGCTGGTCCGGCGGGCGTGGCATCCCGGCCCATTTCGCCGCCCCGCTGGGCGGCAAACCAGGCACGCGCCAGAAGGTGAGGCTGGCGGAAGCGGAATTTTCCGCCACTTCGCCGGAGATGATTGCGAGCGCCGGGCCGGAGGCTGTGGAACGCTTCAACAAATTGAAGCGCGCGGCAAAGCGCATTTACTGGGGCGGGGATGCCTATTCCTACGGGTTGCTGGCGCTGGGGCAGATCGACCTCATCGCCGAGCATGACCTTAAACCGTGGGATTGGGCGGCTTTGGGGCCGGTGATTGAGGCAGCGGGCGGGGTCGTCACGGATTGGTCCGGCGCAGCTTTAAAGCTGGGCGCGGACGGCTCGGTGCTTGCCAGCGCCAACCGTGCCCTGCACGAGGAAGCGCTGGCAATTTTAAACGCTTAAACCGCCCCGGCCAAAGCCGCTGCCACCAGTTTGACGAACGCCGCAGGGTCTTCGGGCAAATCACCATCCTGCAATTTGGCGAGGTTCAGCAGCAGGCTGGCGGCCTCTTTCACATCTTCCTTGCCCGCCAGGGTTTCCACCAGCTTATGGGCGGGGTTAATTTCCAGCTTTGGCGGCAGGCCGAACACCGGGCGGCCCGCCCGGCGCAACAGGCGTTGCATGGCCAGGTCCGGGCCGTGCTCAGCCGCCACCAGCATCGCCGGGCTGTCCTTCAGGCGCGAGGAAGCAGAAACCTCAGAAACCTCAGCCCCCAGAGCCTCCTTCAGCCTGGTGCAGAGATTGGTGATCGCCTCCGGCACCTCACCGGTCTCGAACAGTTTGCCGGCCTGAGAGACGGAGACGAGCTTTTTCTCTTTGTAGGTTCCCAGCCGCCCCGGCCAGAACGCGTCGATGGCATCCGGGAGCAGCAGCACCTCGAAGCCCTTTTCGGCAAAACCTTCAAGCTGCGGAGAGGTTTTTAGATGCGCGGCATCGCCCGCAAGGTAATAGATTTCGCTCTGCCCCTCCGGCATGCGGGTGATGTAATCCTCCAGCGTGGTGCCTTCCTCCTTGGTGGAGGCAAAGCGCAGCAGGGCGGCGATCTCGGCGGCATGGCCGGTATCCTCGTAAATGCCCTCCTTCATCACGCCGCCGAAATTCTCCAGGAAGGATTTAAACGCCTCAGCATCTTTGGCCTTGGCTTTCAGCTCGGTCAGCACGCGGTTCACCAACGCCTTGCGGATCTTCTCCAGCACCGGGGTGGATTGCAAAATTTCCCGGCTCACATTCAGGGGCAAATCTTCCGTATCCACCACGCCGGAGACGAAGTTCAGCCAGTTGGGCAGCAGCTTCGCGTCATCGGTGATGAACATGCGCTTCACATGCAGCCGCACCTTGCTCTCGCGGCTTTCCTCCACGGGCATGAAGGGCTTTTGCGAGGGGATGAACAGCAGCGCGTTAAATTCCACCGTGCCCTCCGCGCGCCAATGGATGGTTGCGAACGGCTCACCAAAATCATGGCTCACATGGCGGTAGAAATCCGCATAATCCTCGGCCGAAATCTCCGAACGGTTCTTGCGCCACAGCGCCTTGCCCTCGGTCGCGGTCTCAAACTTGCCGTCCTCCTCAATTTCCACCGGCAAGGTAATGTGGTCCGCCCATTTGCGGATGATGGTTTTCAGGCGGATGGGCTCCAGATACTCCTCCGCATCCGGCTTCACATGCAGCAGGATGGTGCTGCCCGGCGCCTCGCGGGTAGCGGATTTCAGCGTATATTTGCCACGTCCGTCGGAAATCCATTCCCAGGCTTCCTCATGCCCGGCCTTGCGGGAAATCACCTCCACCTTATCCGCCACCATGAAGGCGGAATAAAACCCCACGCCGAACTGGCCGATGAGGCTGGGCCGTTCCTCCGGCTTGGCATTGGCGAGCTGGGCGGTAAAGCCAGCAGTGCCGGAGCGGGCGATGGTGCCCAGATTCTCCGCCAGCTCCTCCTTGCTCATGCCAATGCCGCTATCCTCGATGCGGATGGTCTTCGCCCCTTTATCCGCGCTAATGCGGATGGCGGCGTTTTCCGGCAGGGCGAGCCCACCGTCGGACAGTGCCAGAAACCGGCGCTTGTCCGTCGCATCCGCCGCGTTGGCCACCAGCTCACGCAGGAAAATTTCGCGGTCTGAGTAAAGAGAGTGAACCACCAGGTCGAGCAGCCGCCCCACCTCGGTACCGAAATCGCGGGTTTCTTCAGTCATGCTAGTCCTCCTGTGCTCAACGCGCGCATTTACAATGTTGGCATGAACCGGCCAAGAGGGTGCTGACAGCCCCCCGCCAGGATTGATATGAAGAGCCAACTGAAAGGGAAACTCCGTATGCCGGCTATCGCATCATTTACTCGCTTGCCAAAAGAGGATTTGCGGGAGCTTACTTCCGCCGTGGGGGGAGACGACCCGCATGGCTTAGCGGAATTTTTGGCTGCTAACGGCGCGTCTGTTGTCGAATTCGAGGAAGATGGAGACATCTTCTCTGTGCTGCTGCCAGTGCTGGCGGATGATTACGACATCGACCTGGAAACCAGCGAGAATGCTATCGTCGCAGACCTGGCGGAGGCTACCGATGCGCTGGTGTTTATCCTCACGCAGGAAGAGCAGAAAAAATATCTGGAGCAGCTCGACCCGGAAAATTTTTCCGTTGAGGAACTGGGCGAGGCCCATGCCGACTTCACGGAAGACGAGGAAGCAGGCGCTGGTGAGGCCATGCTGGCGGGAATTGCCGCTTTATACCAGGCCATGCAGGAGGTGGATGCTGACCACGCGGTCGTCGTCAGCATCGCTTAGGTTGAAAAGGCCCCGGGCTTGCCCGGAGCCCTGTCAGGTCAATTGCCGAGGTTGAGCTGGTTATGAGAGGTTGCGGCGCCGGTAAGGGCACCGGCACCCGCGCCGAGCAACGCACCCGTGCCCGGCCCCAGCCCCGTCGCGGCACCGATAATCGCCCCGCCGCCGGCACCTATGGCGCCGCCTGTCAAAGCGCGGTGGCCGGGCGAGTAACCGCAACCGGCAAGGGCTGTAAGAGAAGCGGCGAGAACCAAATTGGTCGAAATTTTGCGAAGCATTCAGACTCTCCTATCGAATTCATTTTGGATATTTAACCCTTTTGCTGGAATTCAAGCACTTGCGCACCGTCTGACGATTCGTTCATGTCTCGTTCAATTACCGGCAAGTTGGGGTCATATTGGTGGTTACATTGGCACGGCTTCCGTTCGGCTTCATATCTCCTTGATGAATCAGGCTTCCCGGTAAACACCCTCGCCATGCGGAAAATATGGCGGATGAAGGGCTGGATTGAGGCTTGCCCCAATGCTGAACGGGCTGTAAGCCCAGCGGCCATCACGGCAAGTTTTAGAGCGCGGCACCATGTTGGAGCTGCCCGCCGGAAAGGGTTTTGATGTTTTCCAAACTTCTTGGCTTGATGTCTGCCGATATGGCGATCGATCTCGGCACCGCGAACACGCTGGTTTACGTGAAGGGGCGCGGCATTGTGCTGGCGGAACCTTCCGTGGTGGCCATGCAGGACGTGAAAGGGCGCAAGCAGGTTCTGGCCGTGGGTGAGGACGCCAAGCTGATGCTGGGCCGCACGCCAGGCAACATCCAGGCCATCCGCCCGCTGCGCGACGGCGTGATCGCCGATTTCGAGGTCGCGGAGGAGATGATCAAGCACTTCATCCGCAAGGTGCATAATCGCCGCGGCTATGCTTCGCCGCTCATCATCATCTGCGTGCCCTCCGGCTCCACCGCTGTTGAGCGCCGCGCCATTCAGGAATCCGCCGAGAGCGCCGGGGCGCGCAAGGTGCTGTTGATCGAGGAACCGATGGCCGCCGCCATCGGCGCCAATCTGCCCGTCACCGAGCCTTCCGGTTCGATGATCGTGGATATCGGCGGCGGCACGACCGAAGTGGCCGTTATTTCCCTGGGTGGCATTGTCTATGCCCGCTCCGTGCGCGTGGGCGGGGATAAGCTGGACGAGGCGATCATCTCCTATATCCGCCGCACCTTTAACCTGCTCATCGGCGAAAGCTCAGCTGAGCGGATCAAGATGGATATCGGCGCGGCATGGGTGGATAGCAACACAGATGGTCCCACCCGCTTTGTGAAGGGCCGCGACCTGATCAACGGTGTGCCGCGCGAGGTTGCGGTGAGCCAGCGCCAGATCGCCGAAAGCCTGGCCGAGCCGGTCGGGCAGATTGTGGAAGCCATTAAAGTGGCGCTTGAAAACACCCCGCCGGAGCTGGCGGCGGATATTGTCGATAAAGGCATCATGCTCACTGGCGGTGGCGCGCTGCTGCACCGGCTGGACGAGGTGCTGCGCGTTTCCACGGGCCTGCCGGTAATGGTGGCTGAAAACCCGCTGCAATGCGTGGCGCTGGGCACCGGAAGGGCGCTGGAGGAGCGCGCGTTGCGCGGCGTTACCTCCGCTATGTACTGAACCGCTAACGGCTCGGCTTCTTACCCTCCCGCAGGGCGGTCAGCGTATCCACGCAGGCGTTTTTGTCCCCCAGCCCCAGCCGGATAGTGGGGATGATGGCCAACGGTGGAAACAGCACCCCCAGCCCTATGGCCCCGCCCAGCCTTGCCGCCAGCGGGCCGGGTGCTGGCAGCACGCTGGGGTTCTTCAGCGTCCCGCCGATATTGATCGGCGTGGACAGGTTGAAGATGGAGAGATGCGTCGCCTCCGTCCACATATGCAGGTTTAGCTTTTCGGTGGTCAGGTCCGCCGTGCCCCTGCCCAGAATGTTCGATTCATTGGTGGCGATGAGGAAGGCATTGGTGTTCATCTGCCCATTCTGAAGTGTGAAATCCGAGATCATGCAATGAATCGGCGTTTTTTGTGGCACGCCCAGGGCTGAGAGAACCGCCTGCCCCGCCTGTAATCCGGCCAGATCTATCAGCAACGCGCTCACATTCCCGCCATTTTGCAGGAACAATGAGGCATGGCCATCCCCATGGCCCAGAATGGCGGCCATGGAATCGCCGCTGCCCGCAACCCATGCCGAACCGCCAATGGTGCCGTTGCCGGCGAAACCGCTGGTGGATTTCAGCAGGCGCGAAAGCTGCAAATGGCGGAAATCGATATTCGCCTTCGCTTGCAACGGCTGGGCATTGCCGTTCAGGTCGATTGAACTGGCGATGGTGCCGGTGCCCACGCCGAAATTCAGCGGGTCCACCGTGATATGCCCATCGTTGATAATCAGATGCACGACCAGATCATCCAGCGGCTGGCCTTTATTGATGATATGCTCGCCCCGGTAGCGCAGATCGACATCCGCGGCTTTGATCTTGGGCAGGTTGATCGGCGTATGCGGCAGCAGATAGGGGCTTGCGGCGGCCTGTTCCACTTTCGCCTTGGTGGCGGCCGTCTGGCCGGGTGTGGTGGTTTTGCCCGGCGTGCCGCCTAAAAACCCGGCAAGGTCCGTCAAATCCACCCGGTTGGAGCGCAGATTGGCGGTAATTTTCCGGCGCGGGTTGCCCGGCGCTTCCGAGATGCTGCCCTCCAGGTCCGAAGAGCCGATTTTGCCCACCAGGTCTCGAAAGCGGAATACGCCGTGGTCGTAATCAACAAGTCCGGTCAGGCTGAAAGGCGGCGTTTCGGGAATCGGAACGCCAGTGAGCTGATACAGATTCGCCATATCCTGCCCGGCGAAGCTCAGCCGCAAATCCGCCCCGGCGAGATGCGCCGGGTCGCTTAGCGTGCCAATGAGGCTGGCGGCGGTGGTGCCGTTCTGTAAATGCAGGTCAACCGGGTAAGGGGTTGTGGCGGTGCGGAGCGAGAGCAGCGCCCCGCCGGTGAACGTTCCCGTAACCGGCGCCCCGGCATAGGTGCCCTTGGCCGTGGCCAGTACTTCGCCGCCGGTGAACAGCTTGTCGCCCGCCGGGGCTTTGCGGGTGTAAAAGCTCAGATTCATATCGGTTTTGTAGCTGGGCAGTTTGATGCTGGCGCTGCCGTTGCGGATAATCAGCAGGCCGAGCTTCGGCGGCTTCGAGGTTTTGCCCGAGGGCGCCATGTTCAGCGTGTAATTATTCTGGCTCCCACTTTGCCGCACGGTGAATACCGGCTGGCGCACCGCGATCAGCGGCAGATCAAGCTCCTGGTGGCGCAGATAATGGAAAAGCGCGACATTAACCTGCAATTCACCTATCGTGGCCAATGGCGGGTCCGATGCCGGAAAACCCTTGGGGTTGGCGATGCTCACGCCATCGGCGCGGATGATGGTGGTGCTGCCAAGGCGCACATGCAGATGCTGGATGCTCACCTGCCGCCCGAGAGAAGCCGAGGCGCGCGCATCCACGAACGGGATGAACCAGTCCCAGTCCCAGAATATATACAGCAGCAAAAACACAATGATGATCGGGAAGGTAATCCTGATCCACAGATTGCGCCGCATCGTTCCCCCACAGGCTGAAATTTTTACATGGGCGGCCCCGGCTTTTGCGCAACAGGGTTAAATGCTTTGTCATACCGCCGTTTGCCCACCCCCGGCTGCCGGGTTATGGAATGGCCATGCTCCCTTTTATCAAGATGCACGGTGCCGGCAATGATTTCGTGGTGCTGGATGGCCGTGCCGCCAGGCTGGCCCTGCCGGCGGATAGCGTGTGCCGCATCGCCGACCGCCAGCGCGGTGTGGGCTGCGACCAGCTCATCATCATCGAGCCGGATGAGGCCGGGGCGGATGCCTTCATGCGTATCCTGAATGCTGATGGCTCAGAGAGCGGCGCCTGTGGCAACGCCACGCGCTGTGTCGCCGCCCTGCTGGCGGAAGAAACCGGCGCGCAATGGGTAAAAATCCGCACCGCCGCGGGTCTTCTGGCGGCTGAGATTCTGGGGCCTGGCCTGGTGGAGGTGGATATGGGGCCGCCGCATCTGGAGTGGGGAGATATCCCCCTCGCCATGCCCGCGGACACGCTGCATCTGCCGCTCAGCCTCGGCCCGGTCTCAGGCCCTGCCGCCTGCTCCATGGGCAACCCGCACGCCACCTTTTTCGTCGATGATTTCACGCATCTGAACATCGAAACCATCGGCCCGATGCTGGAGAAAAACCGCCTCTTCCCTGAGCGCGCCAATATTGGCTTCGCGCGGGTCGACAGCCCATCGCGTATCCGCCAGCGTGTGTGGGAGCGTGGGGCAGGGCTGACACTGGCCTGCGGCTCCGGTGCCTGCGCCACGTTGGTCAACGCCCACCGCCGGGGCCTCACCGGCCGCAAGGCGGTAGTGGAGATGGATGGCGGGGAGCTGCTCATCACCTGGGCCGAGACCGGCCATGTGCTGATGCGCGGCCCGGCTGTTACGGCCTTTACCGGCGAAATCCCAGAGATAGTGTAACCATGGCCACCTCATTTTTCGGCCGGCTGAAGGCCGGGTTGTCGCGTTCCGCGCAGAAACTCACCGGCGGCATCACCGCCGTATTCACCAAGCGCAAGCTGGATGACGAAGCGCTGGAGGAGTTGGAGGAACAGCTCATCGCGGCCGATCTCGGCCCCGCCGTGGCGGCGCGCATCATCAAGGGCTTCCGCTCCACACGCTTCGGCAAAGAGGTAACGGATGAGGAGGTGCGCGAAACCCTGGCGGCGGAGATTTCCGAGGTGCTGGCGCCGGTGGCGCTGCCCCTGGAACTGGACCGGGCACACAAGCCCTACGTGATTTTAATGGTGGGCGTGAACGGCGCTGGCAAAACCACCACCATCGGCAAGCTCGCCTCTTTGTACCGTGAGCAGGGGTTGACCCCGTTGCTGGCGGCGGGCGATACGTTCCGTGCCGCCGCCGTGGAGCAGTT
>JAGXAO010000027.1 GCA_018971565.1 Rhodospirillales bacterium | reverse complement strand
AATGCGGGCGGGGCGGCGGGCAGCCTACGGGCAGCGCAGCTGGCGCTCATCGGCGGGGCCGGGCAAGGCTTCCCGGCAAGCATCGCGGACCCGTTTTACTGGGCCGCTTTCACGGTGATTGGCGATGGCGGCGCCGAGCCCCTTTCCGCCGATGGCAAGTGACGTCTATAAACCATCCATGACCGAAATGTTGGGCAAGTACGAACTGCGCCACGTGCTTGGCAAAGGCGCCATGGGCACGGTGTATGAAGGATATGACCCCATCATCGCCCGGCGCGTGGCCATTAAAACCGTCAAGCTGCCGGAACCGGATGATGTGGAGGCGCAGGAGGAGCTGGCCCGCTTTAAACGCGAGGCGCAGGCCGCCGGGCGGCTGAGCCACCCGAACATCGTCGGCGTGTTCGATTACGGCGAGACGCCGGAGCTTGCCTATATCGTCATGGAGTTCGTGGACGGCACGACCCTGAAACATGTGCTGGACAAAGGCGAGCGCTTCGCCATCCCCGAGATCGTGCGGGTGATGGACAGCCTGATGACCGGGCTGCAGTTCAGCCACGAACGCGGCGTGGTGCATCGGGATATCAAACCCGCCAACATCATGCTTACCCAGGCGGGCGAGGTGAAAATCGCGGATTTCGGCATCGCGCGGATTGAGAGCAGCTCGATGACCCAAGCCGGGACGATGCTGGGCACACCTTCCTACATGTCGCCCGAGCAGTTTATGGGCCAGACTGTGGATGCGCGCACGGATATCTATTCCTCTGGCGTGATGCTGTACCAGCTTCTTACCGGAGAAAAACCGTTCGAGGGTGGGCTGACAGCCATCATGCACAAGGTGCTGCATACGGAACCGCCCGCGCCATCGGCTTTGTCGTTCACCGTCACCCCCGCTTTGGACGCGGTGGTGAAAAAGGCAATGGCCAAACGGCCAGAAGACCGTTTCGATTCAGCGCAGGATTTCGCAACGGCGCTGCGCGAGACCGCGGAAGCAAAGCCCGCCGCTACTGAAAGTTTCAGCCTGGGACTGGATGATTTCAGTGATGGCGAAGCGACGATGGTGGCCCCGCGCCGCCCGGCGCAAGCAGCACCTGCACCTTTGCCGGCTGCTGCCCCCGCCGCAAAAAAGGGGCCGAGCCCGATATTGCTCGGTGGCGGCGGCATCGCGTTGCTCGCCATTTTGGGTGGCGGCGTATACGCGCTGTTCGGCGGCCACAAACAGGCGACACCGCAAACAGCGGCGCAAACCGCACCAGCCCAGCCCGCGCCAGCCCAGCCGCAACCTGCAACGCCACCGCCGATGACCGCGGCCCAGCGGCAGGCCGCCTTCACAGCAACGCTCGGCGCCCTGCCCTGCACATTGTTGAATGCCACCGGCCAGGCCAGCGCCCCGGTGCTCACCGGCCTTGCCGGGGCGGGCGCGCCGCAGGCAGCACTAACCTTGGCAATCCAGTCTTTGCCCAGCGGGCAGAGTGTCAGCAACCAGATCCAGACCATCGACGGGCCCTATTGCGCGGCGCTGGATACCGTACGCCCTTATCACCCGCTTTTCGCGGCGGCGGGCCATACGCTCGGCCTAGGGCTGGCCGGAGGCAAAACCGTGCTGCATGACGGCGACCTGATCACCATCGACCAGACCATGCCAAATTTCGGCGGATATCTGGAGACTGATTATTTCTCTTCCGACGGCACGGTGCTGCATCTCTACCCCACCCCCACCGATGCGGCGCGGCAATTCCCCGCAGGCGGCGCCAAAACCCTTGGCGACCCCGCCCATGGGGGCGCCAGCTGGCAGGTGAGCGCACCTTACGGTACCGATATGATCATCACCATCGCCTCATCCACGCCGCTGTTCACCACGGCGCGGCCGCAAGATGAAAATGCGAGTGACTATCTCCCCGCATTGCGAATGGCCCTACAAAACGCTGCCTCCAACGGCGCACAGATTTCTGTAGCAGCGATACCTGTGGTGACATTGCCGAAAACCGGCGGTTGAGACGCATTTTCATTTAACAGGTTGATTCCAAGCCGTCCGCAAAGTAAACGAACTTAAAATCATCCCGTTTTGAGACGCATTCTCATCAGGTAACGTTTTGTTACCGCCACGCGACTTTCGTTACATCAAATGCTATTATGTACTCTGTCATCTTACAGAGAGCCTGTTAAATTGTGCCGGTGTCTTGGCAGTCAAAGACATCAATATTTAAAAGAAAGCTCATCAGATGAAAGCATTCCTTACCGCTAGCGCGATGCTTGGCCTGGGCCTGGCCGCAGCACAACCCGCCTTGGCAGACAACCAGCCCGGCACGGCTTCAGCCGTGCAATCTGCTTTCGCGGGCGTCGCCAAACAGCATTACAAAGTTTATGTGCTGCCCGGCGGCATGGGCTTCGTTGGCCCGGATGGTCAGCATCACGATTCGATTGCCCCTTCGACTTTCGTTCTCAAAGTCGGGGTGCCTGTTACCTTCACCATAACCAACTTCGATGATGGCAGCCACTCGATCACCGCGCCAGGCCTCGGCGTGAACATCATGATCAAGCCTGGCACGGATGAATCCGACGGCAGCATCAAACCCGCTGTGACCACCTACACATTCACCCCCACCAAGCAGGGCGAGTTCCATTGGAACTGCATGGTGATGTGCGACGGGCCAAGCCATTGGGCAATGTCCCCCGGTTTCGACGGCCCTGGCCGTGACGGCTATATGGGCGGAACTTTCAAGGTTCTCTAAGTTTAAGCCACTTGGTACAAACGAAAACCTCGCCCTTTGCGGCGAGGTTTTTTATTATGCGCTTGCAAGCCCGCCTGTTCGATAACAAAGACATAGCCGTTTGCCCGCCGTCAGCATCGCCTGTTTTTCCGGGCACGCGGCCATGGCAACAGGCACGGGCGGCAACGGTGCCGTGGCCAGCGGCGTGAGCCAGAAATCCGGCATGCTGGCGATGAAACCCTGGCGAAGTTGGCTGACCTCCGCTTCGGTTTTCCCGATTGCCGCCGCGTTGAAAAAGCGCGGGTCGCGCGTGAAGATAAGATAAGCCTGGGTCTCGTTCAGCATCAGTTCGGTCAGGCTGGTGTCGTAACCCTGGCGGCCGAGGAAGCCGGTAAAAGCCGCGCGATCATCCGGTGTAAGGCTGGCCCAGAACTGCTCCACGTAGTGGCGGTATTCTGGAACTGTGTAGAACGCACCATGAGAAATTTCATGCCGTAAAATCACCGCGCGCATTTCAGGCGGAACATCTCCCCCCGCCGCAGGCAGTGTTATGATGGCGCCATTGGCCCCTGGGGCTAGCCAGCCGAGCTGACGCAGAAGCTGCTTCAACCATAATTCCTGTGGATTCAGCGCGATATTTTCAGATTGCGCCAATATGAAAAAACGCGCGAGGTCGCCAGCCTGATAGTCGTGCCCATAATAATAGCTCGCCACTGTATCGCCACTGGCGGTTATGGCGGCGCTTAACGCTGCATCCCCCAGCACGCTGTTATGCGGCACACCGGCTTTTTCAACGAAAGCGGCCACACGGTCCAGCGTGAGGCCCTGTGCCTCCAGAGATGGAAAATCAATAATCACGACGCTTTTATCCGGCGCCAGATACGTCACGATGGTCTCGCAGGGCTGGGTCTGGTCAATCTGCGCTTCTGTGGCGGTGCCAATGGGAATGGGTTTTACCCGCCGCTGCCACCAGAAGGCGCCAAACCCCGCCGCCAGCAGAAATGTTGCGGCACCGCCCAGCCCGGCATGGAGAACAGAACGGCGGCCTACAGGTTCCGGGGAAACACGCCGGATAACAACGGTGTCGTCTTCATTACCCCGGCGCGCCCCCATGGCAGAATGTTATTGCCCGATATTGATGATCTCGACGCGCCGGTTGCGGCGCTCGGGCGTGTTCGGCGGGGTCTGCACGGCAAGGTCTGCTTCACCCACGCCGCTGGCCTGCAAGCGTGACCCGGCAACACCGAACTTCGATTGCAGGTAGGATTTAACAGCATCCGCCCGTTGTTCGGACAGCGCCTGGTTCGCATCCGCCGTGCCTGTGGTGTCCGTATGGCCGACGATCTTGAAATTAAAGGCGGTAAGCTGCTGGCTGGTGAGCGCCTGGCCAAGCTGGTCCAGCGTCGCTTTGGCGCTCGGTGTAAGGTCTGCTGAACCCGAGGCAAAATTCACGATCAGATTGGCCGAGGGTGCCGTGGGCATGGCCTGGGGGGCGGCTGGCGCGGTCATCGCCGGCATGGCGGCCGGGCTGGCCTGCATCGCCGGGGCCGGGGTTTCACCGGGGGTGATGGGTTTGATACCGCGGGTGGTGGCGCTGAGCGCCCCGCTGGGTTTAAGCTGGTTGATAAGCTGCTCAGCGTTCGGGTTGCTCTGCGCCAAAGCCGGGCCAGCAAAAGCGGCGGCAAGCAGAGCGGCTGAGAGATAGGATTTGCGCATGGTCTGGAACCTCCTCGATTGGCCGGGATTGTAACCTCACACAGACCGTTTGGCGAGGGCAACGATGGGGCTCAGGCCGAAAGCCTTTCCACCGTTTCGGCGGTGAACATGGCTTCGTCCACCAGCGTGCGGCCCTTGAGTGTGGCCGTGGAAGAGGGCACCCAGCTTGTCCAGCCCAGGCGTGGCGCGCCGGCACCTGCACCCAGGCTTAGGCCCGGAATTTCTTGCGAGGCCAGGACGAGGTTGATAGCGAAATCCGCCTCCCAGCCTACGTAAGCGCGGATAAGCGAGACGAGCGCGGGCAAGCGGGGCTTATCCG
Organism: Rhodospirillales bacterium; assembly: GCA_018971565.1. Lineage (GTDB taxonomy): Bacteria > Pseudomonadota > Alphaproteobacteria > Acetobacterales > Acetobacteraceae > Acidocella. The sequence continues at coordinate 16,098 of JAGXAO010000027.1, read as the reverse complement.
GCAGCAGCGCCTCGAATTCAGGCCGCGAAAGCGGGCCGATGCGCACAATAAAACGCGCCTGCTGGTCCCATGCCCGGGTACCGATGGCGGCATCCACCCCCAGCGCGCAAAACGCCCCCGGCACACGCCCACGTGGCAAGCGGCTTTGCTGGTCTGGCGCTATGGGCAGCCACGCGCCCGCGAATTCCTGAATTTGCACCGGGCGGCCTAGATAATCCGCCACCATGCTGGTGAGCCGGCTGGAAGAGCGCGGGTGGGCTGAGAAGAACCCGGCATAATGGCGCAGCGCATCCGCCCCCACGGCGAGGCGGCTTTCCAGATGAGGCGTGCCAAAGCCGGTGAGAGCAAGAATGCCCGCGCCAATCGGCTCTTCACCCCCGGCCTGCGCGGCTTGTTCAGCGGAGCGCGGCAGGCGGTATTTCACCCCCGCCAATGCAAAGGCGGTGATGAGGCGCTGGGCCAGAAGATCGAAAAAATCAAGCACAGCCCTGGATTTTTGCCGGTGAGCCTGGGCCAGAAGCTCTGTGTACCAGCGCGGCATTTCAGCGGAAGGGCCGATGAGGCCGATCAGCGTGGTCACCAGCCTGGCGCGTTTGCCTGGCAGCGGGGCCTGGGCATCCAGCACCTCGGCGGTGGGTTGGGCGAGGCTGGGCGGGGCGGCGAACTGGATCGCATCGTCCTTGCGGCGGCCCGTGGCGGCCAGGCGCAGCAGCCGCGCCGCCGCATCAAACCGGAACAAATGCGGCGTGGCGGCAAGGCGTTCAAGGGCGGATTTCGGCGCCATGGGCTAGAGCAGCACCCTGGCCCCCGCGCGGGGCGGAAAGCGCAGCTCCGGCTCCGGCTTGCCGCGCAGCCGCACAGAGGTACGGACAAAGGAATTGATGCTGGCATGAAGGGCGAGAAACCGCGCCAGCACCGTCGCCAGCAGATAAAGGCCCGAACCTTGGAAGGCCCGCTGGTCGAACTCCAGCTCCACATCCAGCCCCCGGCAAAAGGCGCCGAGCCGAGCCCCCGGCACACGCGCCGTGCCAGGCTTGGCGGCAACCGAGAGCAGGGCCTCCACCGCCGCGCGTGTTTCCGCTGTGTCCCGCAAATCATAAAGGCGCAGAATCTCCTTCAACGCCGCCGCCCCTTCTGCCCCGCCGGTAACCGAGAGATGGCCGAGGGAGAGATGCGAGATCAGCCGCCAGGCACCGCGGGCCCGGCGCTCCGGCCGCAAGGTGGGGGTGGGCGGGATAACACAAACCATGGAGGCAATGCCCGTGTGAGGCTGCAACGCCTTCAGGCCAGGGCGGCCACCGCCAAAGGGCAGGTCGGACGGCAAGTCCCGGTTCAGGCAAAGCGCCTCGACGGAAAGCACGCTATCCAGCTTCGCCTCGGGGTCAAAACCGGTATCGAACAGCGCGACGAAGCAATCCGTGCCGCCGAGGCTGGCCGGGCCATCCCGCCTTGTAACAAGATAAGAACCGCCCTCGTTCGCTGCCGGGGCGTTACTGCGGCTGAGCCTGTAGAAGGGCTGGAAAGCGCGGGTGGTGCTATCCTGCCGGACCTCGGTGGCGCTGGAAACACTCCAAACCTCCATCACGCTGGAGCGCCTTGCATCCGGCAGCACGCGGTATTCGTTGGCGGTGTGGTCCAGCGCCACCGGCTCGCAACGCTGCGGGAAAAGATTGACCATGGGTGTGCAGCCGAGTGCGAACATCTCAGCGTCCACCGTACGCTCAAGCTCGGCTGAGCTGTGGTTGAGATAGAGAAAAATCTCCAGCCGGTTGCTCTCCTGGACCAAAGTTTTGGCGGCCAGTCCGGCAACATCCAGAAACATGAATTTTTGCGGAAAGGCGAAATATTCGCTGAGCAGCCGAAAGCCCTCGAAGCTGCGCGCGGGCCAGGGCAGCAGCGCTTCCTCCGGCGCGAAGCCCACCTCCTCGATCGCGGTTGCCGGCAGCAGCACGGGGGCGATATCGTTCGGTGTGCTGGCCAGAGCCACACCCAGCGTATGCGCGGCCATCAGCTCATAAAGCCGCAGGGCCGCAGGGCCGCCGCGCAGGAACAGGCGCAACCTGTCCATGCCAAGCTGGCTGAACTTCACCTCCGGGTTCAACGTCGTAAGCACCAGCCGCAGCACCGCCACCGCGCCGTTCGCGAGGTTATTCACCGGCGCTGTGAACGGCAGCCCGGTAAGGCGCGCGGATTCCAGCTTCACCGGCCATAGGGTAAGATGGCTGGTGGTGCGGTAGCGGCAGCTCTGCCCGCGCACGGCTTCGGTTTCCAGCTCGAACCCCGGCGGAATATCCACCTGCGCCGCAAGGTCTGGCTTGGCGGTGAACTGGGTGATGGCGCAGGAGGGAAACGGGGCAAGGTAATGCGGATAGAGAATATCCAGCAGCGTGTCCGTCAGTTCCGGGAATTCATCGTCCAGCCGCGCCTGGGCGCGGGCGGAGAGAAACGCCACGCCATCCAGCAGCCTTGCCACATGCGGGTCGTCCACCGCATCCGGGCTCAGGCGCAGCCGGCCCGCGACTTTGGGATGGGCCTGCGCGAACTCCGCCGCCAGATGCCGGATGGCGTTAAGCTCCTGGTTGAAGTAGGGCAGCAGGGAATCAGCCAATCTCGCCTCCAGAAACCGCGATATCCGTGGTGGCGGCGTTCACCAGCGTCTCAAAGCTGATCGGCTCGGGCGCCGGGTCCGCGTGCAACAGCGCATCGATACGGAAATGCAGGGTTGCGCCTTCCCCCTCTTTGGCAGGCACCAGCCTCACCGCCACCTGCGCCAGGCGCGGCTCGAACTGACGGATGCTGCGCTCGATCTCCCGGCGCAACAGCTCGCGCGCGCCATCCTCCTGCATCGCGCCCGCGGTGAAATCCGGCAGGCCAAACGTGAAGCTTGAATTGGCAAGCTCCGGGAAACGCGCGGGCACGGAAGCAAGACGGCGGCGGCCGTTCAACAGCGATTCCAAATCCCGCCTCACGGCGCGGCGCAGCACGGTCAGCGCATCCGTGGCGGTAAGGGGGCGGTCGCGTTCCATTTCCGGCGCATCATCCAGCAGGCGGTCGAGCACCGAGAGTTTCACCCGCGCGCCGGAATCGCGCATCCGGTCGATGAAGATATTGGCGTTGGCGCCGCGGCTGAAAGTGTCGTCGCTCATGCTTCGAACTGGAAGCTCACATCGTCAAGCTGCATGATCGAAAGATCCTCATCCCCCGCCAGGAACACGCGCTGGCCGATGCCACGCACCGGGCCCTCACCCTCGCTCCAGGATGTCGCACGGCCGAGGCGGTGCGCCTCATCCGGCTCACCCTCGGCGAAATAGATGGCCGGGACATACACATCACCATCCGGCCCGGCCTTCACACTCATCGAGCAACGGCGCCAGGCGAGGTCACGCGGGCGCTTGGGTGGGTGGAATTCCATACTCTCGATGCGCGAGACCGGAATCCAGAAATATTTACCCGTGGTGGTGAAGGTTTCGATATAGCCGGGGATAAGATCGTCCGCGTCACGGAAATCGTCGAACGCCTTGCCATTGGCGGTGCCGGAAACACGGGGACGCATCGCCTCGGCCTCGGCGGCGGCGGCGGCGGCTTCCGCCATATCTCCCGCGCGCAGCGCCACCAGCGCTTTCAGCGATGCCTGGCCGGTCGGCTCCAGATCATCCAGCACTTCCGGCACGCGGCCATCACGGTAGAGCTGGCGGCGCGCGGTCTCGGCCCGCAGAAGCTGGCGGAATTCAGAAACCACCAAAGCGGCGGATGGGTCGAGCTGACCGGCGGCATCCAGAATCACATCCGCGCGCTCCAGATTACCGGTGAACAGCAGCAGTTCGGCCAACAGCACCCGGCGGCCAAGATCGGTGGGGGCCTTCTTCACCTCGGCATTGGCAGCGGCCAGGGCATCGGCCAGGCGGCCGGCGCGGAACAGATCGGCGGCCTGAAGTTCGGTCTCTACCATGTGCGTAAATCCATTTCAGAAGTTGATTGGGTCATTGTTGGCCAGGGGCGGCAAGTTCGGTCATCAACCGGAAGGAAACCGCGACATCATCCAGCTGGAAATGCGGCTGCAGATGAATGGCGCAGGTGAACACGCCGGGCTTGCCGGGCACTTCTTCAACCAGCACGCTGGCGTCGCGCAGCGGGTAGCGCGCCATGGTTTCCAGCCCGGCGGAGGTGTTGGCGTTGGTGTAGCGCATCAGCCAGTCATACAGGCGGCGCTGCACTTCCGGCGCGGTTTTGAAAGCGCCGGTCATGTCCCGCCCCATGATCTTCACATAATGCGCGAAGCGGGAAACGCAGATAACGCTGTTGAACTGCGCCGAAAGCCTTGCATTGGCGGCGGCCGAGGCGGCGTTGGGGCCGGCATAGGCGGTTGCGGGCGTTTGCAGGCTGCGCGCGGCGCCGATCAACGCCTCCCCGCCATAGGGCAAGGCGCAAATCGGCAAAAGCCCGGCGGCCACCAAGGCTCGCTCCTGCTTGTCGGAGAGCATCACATCCGGCGCCGGACGGCCGAAACCATCAGCGGGGTCTGTGGAGAACCAGGGTTCGGGCAGATCCTCGATCACGCCGCCGCCCAGGCGGTCTATATCGTAGCCGCGAATATCAGCGGGCCAGGAATACGCCTCGAAGGCGCGCAGCACACAGGCGGCGACCAGATAGCCTGCCGTGCTGGTCACGCGGGCGGCACCATCCCGCAACTGCTCCTGATAGCGAAAGCCCCGATGCCGGGAGAGATTTTCCTCCCAGGGCAGGCGCATCAGCAGCCTTGGAAGGGTAACGGCGAGAAAGCGGGAATCATCCAGCCCGCCCAGCCGCTTCCAGCGCTGATACTCCGCCGCCGCCATGGTGGAGGTGGGGTCCGCCACACCGCTCAGCTCCGAATACTCATCCACGCCAAACAAAGCCGGGGCCGCGCCGATAACCAAGGGCGCGAAGGCGGCGGCGGCCACGGCAGCGAGGGAGGAAAGGGCAGTGACATCATCTGTGACAGCACCTGGGCCGGGGCGGTGCCGCACCTCGTAATCCGCCACCAGCAGGCCATACGGCTCGCCACCGGCAATGCCAAATTCATCCTCATAAATGCGCCGGAAAAGCTGGCTCTGGTCGAACTCAGCGGCGCGCTCAAGGTCCCGGCAAATCTCAGCCCAGGAAAGATTAAGCACACGCACCTTCACCCGGCCCGAAAGCGGCAGGCGCGAGACCAGCCAGGCAAGACCACGCCAGCTCCCCTCCAGGCGGCGCAACCGGGAATGATGCAAAATTTCGTCGAGCTGGCGGGCGATCATCGCATCCAGCCGGGCGATGTCATGGTCCAGCCGCGCCGCCAGGGCGGCACGGTCATGGGCCAGCGTTAGGGCCGCGGCACCAAACCAGGTGTTGAAGGTAGAAGTTTGCCCTGCCAGCATCTGCGCAAGCAAGGCCGCGTTTTGGGCATTGGCCGAGCCAAAGAATTTTCCATCCAATACCGCCTCACGCAAAGGTGGGGGCGCTGGCTCCGACTGTGGCTCAGGCTCAGCCGCGGCTTCAGCCTCCGGCACAGGCTGGGGTTCAGGCACGGGGGATTGCGGGAGGACCTGCGCGGGCCTCCAGACGATCGTCGCGTCCGGGTCTTCGTCGTCTCCCGCCATCAAGCCTCCTCATCCGCCGTGCCGGTTCAGGGCACGGCGGCGGTGAAGATCAGGCCTTCTGCGGAATGCGGGCGACCATGCGCATGCTGGTCGTCAGCTCTTCCATCTGCAGCCAGGGGCGCAAATAGGCCACGGCATTATAGGAGCCCGGTTTACCCGGAATTTCCTTCACCTCGACCTTGGCTTCACGCAGCGGATATTTCGCCTTGGTCTCCTGCCCGGCATCCGGATTGTCGGAGACATAGTTGGTGATCCAGCGGTTCAGCCAGCGCTCGCATTCATTGGCCTCCATGAAGCTGCCGATCTTGTCTCGCGCCATCACCTTAAGGAAATGCGCGAAACGGCCGGAAGCCATGATATACGGCAGGCGGGCGGAAATGGCGGCATTGGCCGTCGCGTCCGGGCGGTCGTATTTCTTCGGCTTCTGTACCGTCTGCGCCCCAAAGAACACCGCATAATCCGTGTTCTTGTAATGGCAGAGCGGCAGGAAACCGAGATTGGAAAGCTCGAATTCACGCCGGTCGGTAATGCCGACCTCGGTGGGGCATTTGCCGTCCATGTCGCCATCGTCGGACTGGAAGATATGCGTGGGCAGGTTTTCCACCTTGCCGCCGCCTTCCGCGCCACGAATGGCGACGCAGAAGCCGGATTCGGCAAAGGCGGTCGTCATCCGCACGCCCATGGTATAGGCCGCGTTCATCCAGCAATAGTCTTTGTGGTTCAGTGCCTGGGCGGCGCCGGTGGCATCATACGGCGCTTCCTCGTAGCTGAATTCCTCGACCGGCTTGGTCGCCGCGCCATAAGGCACGCGCGCCAGCACCCGGGGCATGACGAGGGAGACGAAGCGCGCATCATCGGTGTCACGGAAACCGCGCCACTTGGTGTATTCCGCCGTGTCGAAAATCTTCGCGAGGTCGCGCGGCTTGGTCAGCTCCGTCCAATCATCGAACCCGAACATGCCCGCACCGGCGGCGGAGATGAACGGCGCGAAGGAAGCCGCGGCGACGTTGGAGACGAGGCGGAGCGATTCAATATCGTCCGGGTGGTTTGTCCACTCATAATCACCGATCAGCGCGCCGTAAGGCTCACCGCCCGGCGTGCCGAACTCGTTCTCGTAGATTTTCTTGAAAAGCTGGCTCTGGTCGAACTCCACCGCCTTGGTGAGATCGCGGTTCAGTTCGCGCTTGGTCATGTTCAGCACGCGAATTTTAAGGCTGGTGCCGGTTTCAGAATTCATGACCAGATGGTTCAGGCCGCGCCAGGTACCTTCCAGCTTGGTGAATTTTTCATGATGCACGATCGCGTTCAGCTGTTTCGACATTTTCTGGTCGATGGCGGCAATCGCGCGGTCGATCGTACGGGTCAGGTTCTTGTCGAACGTGACCGTGCCGGCAAGCGCCTGCTCAACCAGAGTTTTGACGAGATCCTGCGCCCGGTCTGGCTCGGTCTGCTTGGTAGCGGTAACAACCTGGTCAAGAAAACTGACGCCTTCGCTGGTGGCGCCGGATGCACCTTGCGGGCTGGTTTGGGTACCTGACATCGATCAGCCCTCCTTCTTATCTAGGCCAAGCTGGGCGGAAAGCCCCTTCAGCTCGGCATCGTTCTGCAGCACCTGCTCCAACAGGCTTTCCAGCTCCTCGGAACGGTCGGCCTTGCTTAGCAGGTCGCGCAGCTTGTTACGGGTTTCCAGAAGGGATTTCAGCGCCGGCACCTGGTCGACCACGCGGGCGGGGTCGAAATCGTCCATCGAATTAAACTTCAGATTCACCGCCATCTCGCTGCCATCGTCGGCCAGCGTGTTTTCAACCTTCATGTTCAGGCCAGGAGACATGCGGGCCATGATGTCATTGAAATTATCCCGGTCGATCTGCGTGAATTTGCGCTCGGTCATCGGCCGCAACGGCTGGGTGGGGTCGCCCGAGAAATCACCCATCACGCCCATCACGAAGGGTAGCTCGCGCTTGATCTCGGCGCCGTCGGTTTCGACGTCATAGGTAATGTGAACGCGCGGTTTGCGGACCCGGTTCAGTTTGCTGTGTACGCTGCCACTCATTTCTTAGGTCTCCCGAAAGGCTTGCGGTCTATTACAATACGGAACGGTTGGCGATGGATTTGCTTTCCGCCGGATCATCTGCGGCCGCGCTGGATGATGAAATTAAACTGCCGTCTATCCCTCGGTTTTCAGGCCGAGGCTGTTGAGAATGCTGTTCCGCACCTGATCGTCCCGCACCAGCTCGGCAATGAGCTCAGGCCATGAGAGCCGGCCGCGGCGGATCGCCTCGTCGATTGTGTAGGCCAGGGGCGATTGCGGTTCCGTCCGGCGGAAATACTCTGCGATTTCGGACAGGGTTGCAAGAGCATCCTCGCGGTTGGCCAGGCGTTTGGGTTTACCCGGTCCGCCCCCTTCCTCAGCCTGCATGGCGCCCCCGGTTGCTTCGGCTTCACCCTCCGGCGGCAGCGTGGCCGCTTCTGCGGGGGCGTACCGTGCCACAAACTCGCCAACCAGCGCCAGCGTTTCGGCAATGCGCCCGGTGGGCGGTGCATCCCGCCCGGCCAGGCGGTCGAATATCTCACCCATGGCAGCCCAGGCCCCGCGCGCGGCCTCAAGGTCCCGGCGCAGCAGCACATAGCCGCCCGGCGGCGCAGCCCGCGCGGCGCCCCGCATCGCATCATACGGCACAACCCCGGCGGCGATCCGGGATTCCACGCGCTTCTGATCGGCGATTGCGGCCAGCTCGGCTGATTGCTGATACTGGAACAGCATCACCGTTTCGCCGTTAGCGTCTTTGAACAAGGGCAGCTTCTGCAAGGGTTGGCTCAGCGTGCCATCCCCGCCTTCACCATTCAGGCCGGTGACAGGGGCAACACGGGTTTCCATTCCGTCTTCATCCGGCAACGGAAAAAGCTGCTCCCAGTACCGCTCCGCAAGGCCACCCAACAGGCTGGCGCCAAAGGCCAGGCCCGCCAGCCCGTCGCTGCGCACCAGCGCTTCGGTCAGCCAGGCGGCAGCTTCCAGATCTTTGGCTTGTTTGCTTAGAATTTCCACAGACAAGTTACGTACCTGCCGCCACCCCTCGGGCGAGGCCACTTCCCCCGGGTTAGCATCGGCCGCACGCTCGGCAGCGCGGGCATCGGCCCTGGCGTCGCGTAATTTAAAATAGAGAGAGGCCGGCGAAAAATCCTCCCGAACGTCAGCGCCCACCGGAACATCGTCGCTGATTGGCGCCAGCAAGCCTTCGAGGTCCAAGCCTTCAACAGCCATGCTTCATGCCCTTCCCCCAGTTGATCCGCCTTCGAACCGTGCGGCCAGCTTGTTGCGTATCGATCATTTTTAATCCGGCCCGGCAACCGGCAATTCTTCACCTGTATTAGCTGGACATTACCGGTAACTCAAGCTAACGAAATGCGTCAAAAAATCATTGCGCCGGAAGGCGCTGCAATCTTGTTCAGGGTGTGTCCGCTGGCGGCTTTACTCTCCGGTAAATATCCAGGTCAGGCACAGGACGTTCTATTAAGGGGGAAGCCTTGGTCACACTCGACCTCAAGTCGTTAATCGGCCGCCTGGACGAACATTGCCGCCGCGCGCTGGAAGCCGCTGCCGGGCTTACAATGTCCCGCACCCATTACAATGTCGAAATCGAGCATTGGCTGGTGAAGCTGGCTGAAGGCACGGATACTGATATCGCCGCCATTTTCCGGCAATATGATATCGATCACGGCCGTTTCCTCGCCGATTTGAACAAGGCAATGGACAGACTGAAGACCGGCAATTCCCGTGCCCCCGGCCTGGCCCCTGATGTGGTGGATACCGCCAAGCAGGCCTGGCTGCTGGCCTCCATTGAACAAGGGCTCGCCCGGGTTCGTTCCGGCCATGTGCTGCTGGCCTTGCTGGCGGATGAAACCTTGGCGCGCCGCGCCCGGGAAGCTTCCAGCCAGTTAATGAAAATTCAGCCGGATGTGCTGAAGCGTGATCTGGCGATCATTACCGCTGGCAGCACCGAAGCCAGCACGCCGATGGCCGCCGATGGCGCTGCCCCCGCAACGGACGAAAACGGCGTACCCCGCCCGGCGGGCAATGGCGCGCTCGACCTTTATACTTACGACCTCACCGACCGCGCCCGCAAAGGCAAGATCGACCCGATCCTGGGCCGGGATTTCGAAATCCGTCAGGCGATCGACATTCTCACCCGCCGCCGCCAGAACAACCCCATCCTCACCGGTGAGGCCGGCGTAGGCAAAACCGCCGTGGTGGAAGGCCTCGCCCTGAAAATCGCCGCCGGGGAAGTGCCCGACGCGATGAAGGATGTGACACTCCGCACGCTGGACCTCGCGCTTCTGCAAGCCGGTGCGGGCATGAAGGGCGAGTTCGAGCAACGTCTCAAATCCGTCATCGACGAAGTGAAGGCCAGCCCGAAGCCAATCATCCTGTTCATCGACGAGGCACATACGCTCATCGGCGCTGGCGGCCAGGCCGGGCAGAACGATGCCGCGAATTTACTGAAGCCTGCCCTGGCGCGCGGCGAGCTGCGTACCGTGGCCGCTACCACCTGGGCCGAGTACAAGAAATATTTTGAGAAAGATGCGGCGCTAACAAGACGCTTCCAGGTGGTGAAGGTGGAGGAGCCTTCCGAGCCGATGGCCATCGCCATGATCCGCGGCCTCACCGCCACGCTGGAGCGGCATCACAAAACCCGCATTCTGGACGAGGCGATTTCCGAAGCCGTGCGGCTTTCCGCCCGCTTCATCCCCAGCCGCCAGCTGCCGGATAAAGCAATCAGCCTGATCGACACCGCCTGCGCCCGCGTGGCGATGAGCCAGGCCGCCATCCCCGCACCTATCGAGGATAAACAGCGGCGGATCGAGCTGATCGATACGGAAGTTTCCATCCTTGAACGCGAGATGGCGGCGGGCGGAGAGCATGAAGGACGCCTGACCGAGCTGAGCGAGGAAAAGGCCGCGTTGCAGAATGCTCTGGCAGCGCTGGAAACACGTTTCGCGGAAGAAAAAGCACTGGCCACCGAGATCAGCGCCGTGCGCGCCAAAATCGAGGACAAGGACAACACCGAGGACAAGGCGGCGCTGAAGGACCAACTCAATAAGCTTCATGAAGATTTGAGGACATTGCAGGGCGAAACCCCGCTGATCTTCCCGGTGGTGGATGGCCAGGCAGTGGCCGAGATCGTGGAAAGCTGGACCGGCATTCCCGCCGGGCGGATGCAGTCCAACGAGATCAACACCGTGCTGAACCTGAAGGAGACGATGGAGGAGCGCGTCGTCGGCCAGCCGCACGCGATGGAGGCGGTGGCCCAGGCCATCCGCACCAGCCGCGCGAAACTCACAGACCCGCGCAAGCCCATTGGCGTATTCATGATGGTCGGCACATCCGGCACCGGCAAAACGGAAACGGCGCTCACCCTCGCTAACCTGCTTTATGGCGGCGAGCAGAATATGACCACCATCAACATGACCGAGTTCAAGGAAGAGCATAAGGTCTCGCTGCTGATGGGCTCGCCTCCGGGATATGTCGGTTATGGCGAGGGTGGTATTCTTACCGAGGCCGTGCGCCGCCGTCCTTATTCCGTCATCCTGCTTGATGAGATGGAAAAAGCGCATCCCGGCGTGCAGGACGTGTTCTTCCAGGTGTTCGACAAAGGCAACATGAAGGACGGCGAAGGACGGGATATCGACTTCAAGAATACCGTCATCATCATGACCTCCAACGCCGGAACGGATTTGATCGAGAAGCTGTTCGCGGACCCTGAAACAGCACCCGATGCCGCCGGGCTGGCCGAAGCGTTGCGGCCGGAGCTGATGAAATATTTCAAGCCCGCCTTCCTCGGCCGCGTGACGCTGGTGCCCTATTTCCCGCTGTCAGACGATGTCATCCGCCAGATCGTGCGGCTGCAACTCAACAAGATCACGAAACGTGTGAAGGAGGCTTACAAGGCCAGCTTCACCTACGCGCCGGAGCTGGTGGAAACCATCGCCGCGCGTTGCAAGGAATCCTCATCGGGCGCACGCAATGTGGAGAATATCCTCTCGCGCAGCCTGTTGCCGGAACTCTCCGCCGAGGTTCTGGCCCGCATGGCCGCGGGCGAGGGGATTTCTGACATATCGGTTGGCATCGGGCCGGAAGGAACATTCTCCTACCAGCTTGCTTAACGAGCTTCACTTTCCATAACAGGAGCAGGACATGGCGATCTATATTAAATACACCAGCCCCAACATCGATGGCGACGTCACCACCTCGGGCTTTGAGAAGCAGATCGAGATCAACAGCTTCCAGTGGGGCGTTGGCCGCGGCGTGGGTTCGCCCACCGGCGCTTCCGGCAACCGCGAAGCCAGCACGCCGAGCGTGTCTGAAGTTACCGTGAGCAAAAGCCTGGACAACGCCTCCGGCAACCTGATGAAGGAAGCACTGAGCAGCGGCGGCAAGGCCAAGCTGGTCATCTCCTTCGTCCGTACGGATGGCACCACTGGCGCCGACGCCTATCTGGAAATTACCCTGACCGACACGATGATCAGCGGCTACAGCATGTCCAGCGGCGGCGACCGGCCGAGCGAGAGCATTTCCTTCAACTTCACCAAGATCGAAGTGAAATTCACCCCGATGAAGGAAGACGGCACCAAGGGCTCGCCCTTCCCGGTCACCTACGATCTGGGCATGCAGAAGCTCTCCTGAACCAGACGCGAAAGGGAAGCGGGTCACCGCCCGCCTCCCTTTCTGCCTCGGCACACACAGGACCCGCCTGCTTTTTTATCGTATTGGCCCGCTCATTTTATTCTGCGCCTGTAAGGCGCCAATTGATCGGTTTTGATTCAAGATTTTCTATTCTGGGAGAGATGCCATGAATGTCTTCATGCAATGGGTGGAACATTTCGGCGGCAAATGCGTCAAGGAATTTGATCAATCCGTCTACCTGCAATCCTTCCCCGAGTTCCTGCGTGGCGGTTGCTGCATGACATTGTCCTGCAACTGGATCGCCAAGGATGGCGACATGGATACGTTTCTCACGCACATCAACAGCAAAGTTGGCAAGGCGCAGGTGCGCGGCTTTCAGGGCCTGGGCTCGAAAGCCTCTGGCCCCGCCTCCCAGCTTGGCGGTTATTTTGTTGGGTATGTTTCTGAAGTTCTGAAGGTCTATAAATGCTCTTTCCGCGGCGAAGTCGCAATCGGCAACAGCCGCTCCGAGGATTCAATCCGGGAGATTTCCCGCTTCGTTTTCAACAAAGAAGCGTATTACCAGTATCATTTCCAATCCTCCACCGATTCAAGCGGGCACGCGATCGCCTTCCGCAAACGCGGCAGTGAATACGCGATTTTCGACCCTAATTACGGCATGGCGAAATTCACCGGCGCACAGGCATGGCAGAAATTTGGGCAATCGCTTGAAAAACTATTGAACGATTTTTACCCCTCGCTCGGCGGCCATTGGGAGCTGATCCGGGTTTACCGCAACGCCTGAGCAGCCCGCTCTAAACCTCAACCACCACGGCCGTCACATTATCGTTCACCCGGTGGGCCAATGCAGCGGCTATCAGCAGTTCCGTGGGCGGCACGCCATCCGGTGCGCCGAGAAGCCCATGGATTTCCTGCTCGCTCAGCGTTTTGCTGAGGCCATCACTGCATAGCAGAAAACGGTCTCCCGGCTGAATCTGGCCGATCACCTTATCCAGCTCCAGCGCATCGTCATCCGCCCCCACGGCGCGGGTGATGATGTTGGCGTGCGGGTGGCTTTCCGCCTCCTCAGGCCGCAGGCTGCCAGCATCCACCAGTTCCTGCACCAGGCTGTGGTCCCGCGTGATCTGCTGCAACTGCCCATGGCGCAGCAGATAAGCCCTCGAATCCCCCGCCCAGAGGCAGGCGAAATGCCGGTCCCGGATCATCAGCCCCACAAAGGTCGAAGCGATCATCACATTGCCGCCGCGCCTGGCAGCTTCCTCGCGCAAGGCCGCGTGAACCTGCGTAATGGCAACACGAATGCCCGAAAGCAGCTCCCCCGCGCCCAGATGCGCGGGCAGGCGGGAGAGCGCATCCACGATCATACTGGAAGCGACCTCACCAGAGGCATGCCCCCCTGCACCATCCGCCACCGCCCAAAGGCCGAGATCCGGCCGGGCGAGCATATTATCCTCGTTATGTTTACGTACGGCGCCAACATCGGTCAGCGCCCAGGAGCGCGGCATCAGCATGGTTCCTCCACGGCCTGGTGGTCGCGCAGCATCGCACTGGCATGGGTTATGGCGGGCAGCAGCTCCTGAATCTCCAGGCGTTGGGGGCGCACGAGTGGGCTGCCCTCCGTCCACCAGCCGGGGGCAGGCAATGGTGCATCCGCCACCGGGCCAGCCAAAGCGGCGGCAATGGCCTCGTGCGGCTTGTCCTCCACCACCCCCGCCAGGCCTTCCGCCTCCGCCACAGCAAGCCAGTTGCCGCCCTGGGCCAGGTCATCCCCCGCCGCGCAAAGAATGAAAGGGTAGTGCCGCCCGGCTTTGTCCATGCTCGGCAGCCACACACCCAGCAGGCTTTGCGCCCCACATGCGCCGGGAGGCAGAAAAAACCGCCAGATGGGCGCGGTCATCCAGGCCTGCTCCCAATCCGCCCCCAGAGCGGCACGGGATTCCACAAGGCATTTCCGGCACCAGAGGTCCAGCGGCGCCACCACCTCCTCTGGCAATCCCGCCCGCAGGAAATCCCCGCGCGCGGGCAGCTTGCCGAAGAACCCTGCCAGAGCGGGCTTAAAGCCGCTCATCCCTGCAGGCTGGGGCAGCGGAAATCGGCCAGCATACCGGGCGCGAAGGGGTTCAGCACCGAATTCGCGCCAATGCTGTAGCTCACACTATGCCCGCCCGCGGAGAAGGTGAGCGTGTATTGGTCGGACGACCCTGCCTCTGAGAGTTCCCCTTGCGAGAACAGATGAAACAACGCCCACGGGCCGGAGGCATCCAGCTCCACCGGGTTGCCCCCGGTGGCGGGGGTAATGATCAGTCGGGCCGTCTGCATACCATCCGCACCCGGCCAGGAGATCATGGTCGGCACTGGCGGGCCATGAGCGTAGGAGACATTGAGTGCCCCCAATTGCAGCACGGCCTGCGCCGCTCCCGCATCCAGCGCCGTGGGGGTAAGGCTGAACTGCACGCTGGGGGTGAGCCCCGCCGCGAAGAACAACTGCTTGATCGTCTCCGCGCGCTGGAACTCAGCCAGGGCGCCCTGGCTGATCGGCGGGGTAACGCCGTTCACCGCCTGTACCCGCCAGGTGGCACCGGACATGTCCACATAAGGCTGCACCTGCTGGGTGTAGAAACTATCCAGCATACCGTTGGGCGCAAACAGATGCGCGAAATCCCCCAACGGAATATCGGTGCTGGAGGCGGGCACAAACGGGTAACGCCCGGCCACCGCCTGCTGGCAGAGCTGGCCGGGGCCAGCCGCGCCATTAAACGCCGCCGCCGCCGCCTTGGCGGCGCTGCCGCCGCGCAGGCCATTGGCATTCACCACCAGCGCCTGCACCCAGCGGGCCACGGGCTGCGGGTCCGTCGCCGCTTCGCCCTGCAGCAGAGAAGCCGGGTCACCCCCCGCCGCCGGGGCAGCGGGCGCGCCACCCGGTGCCGCCGAAGCCAGCGAGGCCAGTTGCTGTTGCAGGCTGTTGATGAGGTTGAGCGTGAGGCTGAGCGGAGAGCCGGCGCCACCGCTTACATAGTTGATCAGCGGGGCGTAGTAATTATCCACCTCGGAGCCCAGGGCAGGCCCGCCATTCCCCGCATTGGCAGAACCCATCAACCCTTGCAGCGCGGCGGCATCGGCATTCATCGCCGCCACCCCCGGAATTTTCGCTGTGGCGGCGGCGGGCGGCGCGGCACCCTTGGAGAGCTGAAGCTGCGTGGTGATGCTGGTGAGCAGCCTCTGCATGGGCGATTGCGGGGAACCGAGAATATACAGGTTCTGCACCGCCTGGCCGACATTGGTGGCGGGTTTGAGGTTCAGATCCCCCAGCATGGCGTTCCACTGCGCCTCGTAATCGGCCTCGTAGAGCGTAATGACGTTCTGTTCCAGGTTCTGCATATCCGGGCTGGAGGGGTCGACCTGCTGACCAGGCCCCAGCACCCAGCTTTCATCCGCCACATCCCTGGCCGCATGGGTAAGGGCGGGCAGCAGCACGAACTGGAAACCCTTTACCGTATAGAAACCCGGCACGCCCTCGGTCAGCGGCTTGCCGGAGGCCCGGGAGAATAGCGGCACACCCGCCGCGCCCATCGCCTGCGCCGGTACCCAGGCGGGGATGGCCGCGGCCTGCTGGGAATCCCGGATGCGGGAATATACGCGCTCGGCCACGGAAACCCGGCTGAAGGTGGCGCGGGCGGCCTCCACCAGCGCGCCATCCAGCGGCACCTGCGGCAGCGGCGCGTTCAGCATGGCCACCAGATGCTGCATCAGGTCATCGCGCACCGGCTGGTTGACGATGCCGGGATAAAGCCGCTGCCA
>JAGXAO010000134.1 GCA_018971565.1 Rhodospirillales bacterium | reverse complement strand
TGGCGGAAGAGGTGGGATTCGAACCCACGGTACGCGTTAACGCACGGCGGTTTTCAAGACCGCTGCCTTAAACCACTCGGCCACCCTTCCGCTGAGCGGGACAACCCCAAACAGGACTGTCCTTGCTATCCGCTTCCTTTCCCTTTTCAAGCGCCCGAGGTCAAGCGCACCCCGAGCCTCCCGGCAAGATCTTGAATAAATTGCCAGGCTACCCGGCCGGAGCGGCTGCCGCGCGTCATGCTCCATTCCAGCGCGGCGGTCCGTAGATCCTCGGCGGAAACCGGAAGTTCGTATACCGCCGCATAGCCCTCGACCATGGCAAAGAACTGCTGCTGGTCGCTGTTATGAAAGCCAATCCACAGGCCAAACCGGTCTGAGAGGGACACCGCCTCCTCCACCGCCTCGCCCGGGTTGATAGCGGTAGAGCGCTCGTTATCGATCATCTCGCGCGGCATAAGATGCCGGCGGTTGGAGGTGGCGTAGAAGATCACATTGTCCGGCCGGCCCTCAATGCCGCCATCCAGCACGGATTTCAGCGCTTTGTAGTCGCCATCGCCCTTCTCGAAGGAAAGATCGTCGCACAGAATCACCGAGCGGCGGGGGGAATCGCGCAACAGGTTCAACAGCTCCGGCAGGGTGCCAATATCCTCGCGGTGAATCTCGATCAGCGCCAGGGAACCGGGAAGCTGGCGGTTAGCCTCGGCATGAGCGGCCTTCACCAGGGAAGATTTACCCATGCCGCGCGCACCCCAAAGCATGGCGTTGTTGGCGGGCAGGCCCCTGGCGAAGCGCAGCGTATTCTCCAGCACCAATTGCTTCTGGGGCTCAACGCCCTTCAACAATTCCAGCGCCACGCGGGAGACGCGCCCCACCGGCCCAAGCTGCCCCTGGGCTGGGTGCCACACGAACGCGTCCGCTCCGGTCAGGTCCGGTGTGGCGGGCGGTGGCGGCGCCAGCCGCTCCAGCGCCTCGGCAATCCGGCGCAGCAGATCATCGTTCATTCGGCACTCTCCCTGTTGACTGCATCGGCGCGCACCCTATGGTCCGCGCAACTTCACGGCAACCAGGAGATCCCATGTTCATGTCCGCCGCCTACGCGCAAACCATCACGGGTGCCGCCGCAGGCAATAACAACCTTGCCATGCTGATGCAGTATGCGCCGCTCGGCCTCATTGTTATCGTGTTCTATTTCCTGCTCATCCGGCCGCAGCAAAAGCAGCAGAAAGAGCTGAAAGCCAAGCTGGGCGGGTTGAAGCGCGGCGATAAGGTGGTCACGGCGGGCGGCATTGTGGGGCTGGTAAAGAAGACCGCCGAGGGTGCTAACGAGATCGAAGTCGAGATCGCGCCAAATGTGACCGTGAGCATTGTCCGCTCAACCATTTCCACGGTGCTGAACGCCACCACCGATAAGAGCTAGACCTTAAACCTAATGCCGCCGGGCTGTGGTGTAACGCGCCACCCCGGCCAGAGCGTTGCGTATCTCGCCTTCAGGAAAGCGCGAGAGGGTGTTAACGGCGCTGTCTATGAATTGGTCCGCCCGGGCGATCGTGCGGGCGGTGGCATCGTGTTTCTTAATCAAGCCAAGCGCCGTAATAAGGTCTGCTTCCTCCTGCTCGCTGCTCTCCATGGTGCGTACCCAAAAGCCGCGTTCCTCTGCATTGGCCTCGCCTACTGCCAAAATCACCGGGTAGGTCAGCTTGCCTTCACGGAAATCATCGCCGACGGTTTTGCCCAGCTCGGCCTGGTCGGCAGCGTAATCCAGCGCGTCATCCACCAGCTGGAACGCCATGCCAAGGTCCATGCCAAAGCTGCGCAAGGCCGCGCATTCCTCGGCACCCGCCCCGGCAATCACCCCGCCCACCTCGGCCGCTGCCGCAAATAAGGCCGCCGTTTTGCCGCGGATCACGTCGAAATATTTCTGGGCAGTCGTGGAAATATCATTCTGGGTGGTAAGCTGCAGCACCTCGCCTTCGGCAATGGTGGCCGAGGCGTGGGAGAGAATCCGCAGCACGTCCAGCGAGCCATCCTCCACCATCAGCTCAAACGCGCGCGAGAACAGGAAATCCCCCACCAGCACGGAAGCCTTGTTGCCGAAAACCGCATTGGCGGAGGCAAAGCCCCGGCGCAGCAGAGATTCATCCACCACATCGTCATGCAGCAGAGTGGCCGTGTGGATGAACTCGACACAGGCGGCGAGCCGCACCTGCCTGTTCCCGTGGTAACCGCAAAGCTTGGCGGCGGCCAAGGTAAGCAGGGGCCGCATCCGCTTACCCCCCGCCGCGACGATATGCGCGGCAAGCTGCGGAATAAGCGCAACTGGGCTGTCCATCCGGGCGACGATGGCCTCGTTCGTGGCTTTCAGCTCTGCCTCGAGCAGCCCCGTAAGGCGGCCCAGGGCATCGGTCGTCAATGGCGTCGCACCGTCCAAATTCAGCCCTAACCTGTCCAAGCAAATTGCGTTAGCACCATATCGGGCGGGATTTCGGAAGGGTCAAGCGGGTGATGGATAACGAGACAAGCAAGGGCGGGCTTCTGGGCGGGCGGCTGACCTACCGCCAATTCCGTACTGGCCACAGAAGCGGGTTCGAGCCAGTGCTGCTGGCCGCCATGGTGCCGGCCAAAGCCGGTGAAATTGTTATGGAAGCCGGAACCGGCGCGGGGGCGGCTCTGCTCTGCCTGGCCGCACGGGTGCCGGGTGTGCGGGGTATTGGCGTGGAACGCGGCGAAGCCCTGGCGGAATTGGCGGCGCAAAACTTCGCGGAGAACAATTTTACGGACCTTTCGGTGGTGAACGGAAATGCTGCCGCCCTGCCCTTCGCAGCCCAGACATTCCAACATGTAATGGCCAACCCGCCCTGGTTTGGGGTGGAAAACACGGCCTCGCCAGATGCCGCGCGTGCCCTGGCCCACCATGCGCCGCAAGCCACATTAGCAGCCTGGGTGCAGGAGCTGCTGCGCCTATTGCGGGACAAAGGCACCATTACGCTCGCTCTGCCCGCCGCCACCTATGCCGAGGCGGTTTCGCACCTGCGCCCGGCCTGCGGCGGCATTACGCTGCTGCCACTTTGGCCGCGCCAGGGCATAAAGGCGAAGATGATCCTGGTGCAGGCGCATAAAGCCAGCCGCGCGCCGGATGAAGTGCTGCCCGGGCTGGTGTTGCATGACGAGAACGGAATTACGCCAGAAGCGGAGAGGCTATTAAGACAAGGAATGCCGCTGCCGCTCGGCTGAATTTTTTACCCTCACTCCATCGCCAGGAACGTCGCCAGCGGGTCTTCCAGATCGTTGATGTTGGTGATCAGGTAATTCGCCAGGTCCGGCTGCTCGCCCGGCCTTGTGGGCAGTTCGGAATAAATGTTCAACGTGCCGTCCCAGCCGATGCGCACATTGAAGGGGCGCGGCGCCGGGCCGGTGGCCTCCACCCAGCCCGCGCGCTCCGGCGGCTGGCCGTTGCCCTGCGGCAGGCGCTTGCCCTCCTCGCGGTCGTACCCCTTGCCCTGCGGCGGCGCGATGAGCACGATCCGCTCCTGCGGGAACCGCTTCAGCTCCTGGATCAACCATGTCCATTCCGATGTTGAAAGAAACTCTTCCTCGCGAAAGCTTTCAGGTATCTGCGGCATATCCATGGTGGAGCGGATTTCCGCCTGATAGCCATGCTTCTCGTTCAACAGGGTTTCAACCAGCCCCGGCAGCTCTTGCAGATTCGAGCGATAGGCCATGAGATTATAACGGATGCGCGGCGCATGCGGGGCGGCGCGGAACACCTCCAGCATCAAATCCCAGTTCTCGAAGAAGATATGCTGGCGCGCTCCCTTGCGCATCTTCTCGTAAACGCCCTTGTCCAGGCTTTCCATGGAGATATTCACATGGTTCATCCCGGACTCGGCCAGAACCTCGAAGAATTCGCGCGGCTGGCGCTTGGCGAGGTTGGTGGTGAAGAACAGCTTCTTCCGGTATTCGCGCGGCACGCGCTGGATGAAATTTGTGAGCTTTGGATGCAGCGTGGCCTCGTGCAGGCAGGAGAGCCAGAAATTCCCGTCCGTCACGTAAGGGATCAGCCGCAACGCTGACTCAAAGGTCTCATCGCTCATCAGATAGGTTTTGTTGGTCTGCGCGTAGTCATAAACGCAGAACGGGCAGCGCAGATTGCAATTATTCACGATATCCATCGCCACGTGATGGATCGGCTGGAATTCCCGGTTGATGGCGGGGGCAAGATCCAGGACATGGGCGGAGCCGTGCACGCG
>JAGXAO010000026.1 GCA_018971565.1 Rhodospirillales bacterium | reverse complement strand
ACGGCCAGAAAATCCTTGGCCAAATTTTCGTCCATGCGCCATAAATTCCTGCCGCCCTGCTCGCTCTTTCTACCGCGCCGCAGAGAAAACCTCCATAAGCGAAGCACACAGGCATACTGTGCAGCGCACAAATTTCATGTTTCTATAGCCGGGCAAGCGTACCGCCCGGCGCCCGCCACCGAACCGGGATGAAAGAAAAATCCATGAGTGAAACGGTCAAACCCAGCACACAGCCCGTCATCGTCAAAAAATACGCCAATCGCCGCCTGTATAACACGGAATCATCGAGCTATATCACGTTGGATAATCTGGCGGAGATGGTGCGCAACAACCGCGACTTCGTGGTTTACGATGCCAAAAGCGGCGACGATATCACCCGCAGCGTACTCACCCAGATCATCGTCGAGGAAGAAGGCAAGGGCAACGCCTTGCTCCCCACCAATTTCCTGCGCCAGCTCATTGGCGTGTACGGAACAGACATGCCCGGCCTGATGCCGAAATATCTCGACCAGGCCATGGCCAATTTCCTGCGCCAGCAGGAAACCATGCGCGAAACAGTCAGCAAAACCCTTGGCCCTTTCATGCCCCCCGGCATGGAAGATATGGGCCGCAAAAATATGGAAATGATGGAGCGCGCGCTGAACCTGTTCACGCCCTTCTACCGTGAAGGCGCCGAGGGCAGGGCAGGGCAGCATAGCCTCCAGGATTACCAGGAAGAAATCCTCGCCCTGCGCGCGGAGGTGGAGCGGCTCCACGCTGAGCTTGCGGCGGCAAAAAGCAAGGGCAAGGCATAAGCCCTGTTGTGGCGCGCATAGACGAGCCAGCCCGCATGGGGTAGAGAGCGGGACCATGAAATGTGCTCTCCCCCTGGCGCTGGG
Source organism: Rhodospirillales bacterium (assembly GCA_018971565.1). Lineage (GTDB taxonomy): Bacteria > Pseudomonadota > Alphaproteobacteria > Acetobacterales > Acetobacteraceae > Acidocella. The sequence goes on along the minus strand of JAGXAO010000026.1, from coordinate 20,171 downwards.
CTTGATCCTTGGTGCCGCCGCGGCCCCGGCCTTTGCGCAACTTGCCACTGGGGAGGCGGGGTCTGGCATGGGCATGGGTGGCGTTGGCGGCGCGCCTCCGCCTCAGGCCAAGCTCCACACACCTGACATCGCCCCCGCCGGGCTTCCGGGCATTGGCAACATCGCGCCACCGGCCACCGGCCCGCAAATCCAAAAACCCACAAGTGGAGATCCCACCCAGGAACTCTTTGCCGCCATTAACGCGAATGATTACGGCTCCGCGCAGGACGCGGTCAGCCGTGGCGCGGATATCACCGCCAAGGACCAGTTCGGCGAAACCCCGCTCGACCTTTCCATCGCCCTAAACCGCAACAACATCACCTTCCTGCTGCTTGGCACGCGTAACGAACTCGCCTCGCAAGGGTTAAGTGGCACTGTGGGCGCACCCTGGACTCTGGATAAAACCCCAGCCAGCAAGCCAGTAAGCCACAAAGCCTCCGCGGTTCTGCCCGCCGCTGCCAGCCCTGCCCCGCGCGCATCTGTTCCGGCAGGCGGCACCGGCACGCCAAACCCGCAGGCTGGCTTCCTCGGCTTCGGCTCCAAAAGCTAAATAACCGCCGCCACGGCTGCCTTAATACTTCTACTGGCCCCGGAACATCTGGATGTTATTCAGCTGATCCTTAAAGGAATGTGTGAAGACGGACCTGTGCGTGCCGTCATCCGTCGCCACGAAATATAGTGCGTCTGTCTGTGCCGGGTGCAGCACAGCTGCCAGCGCGGCCGCGCCGGGTGAACAGATCGGCCCTGGCGGCAACCCGCCGGCAACATAAGTGTTGTAGGGCGATGCCAGCGCCAAATCCGCCCTGGTGATGCTCATCCCGCCGGATTGCCTGCCCCCGCTGGCGGCAAAAATCACCGTTGGGTCGGCCTGCAGCTTCATCCCCGCTTGCAGCCTGTTTTCATATACGGCAGCAATCAGCGGCATGTCGCCAGTCAACGGCGTTTCCTGCTGAACGATCGAGGCCAAAATCACGGCCTGTTGAGGGCTCGCCAGCGGCAGGCCATCGGCGCGTTCGGCCCAATCTTTCGCCAGCAGCATCCGCATCGCCGCGCGAGCACGCGCCAAAATCGTGGCCCGCTTCGTGCCCCACACATAATCATAGGTTTGCGGCAGCACGCTGCCCTCGGCGGGCACTGCAAACTTACCGGTGGCCACCGGCAGCGCATTAATAATGGCGGCAATCTGCTGGCCGGTCAGCCCCTCGGGAATCGTCACCTGGTGCTGCACCTCGGCACCATGGCGTAGAATGTTCAATATCTGGTGCAGGCTGGCATGGGCGGGAAACAGATATTCCCCGGCCCGCAACGGGCCGTCTTTGCGCGTAAACCAGGCTGCGGCGCGCAAAGCGAGCGGGTATTCAATCACCCCGGCCTTGGCCAGCGCATCCGCCACCCCGGCGCTGCCGCCGGGCGGAATTACAATTGTGGCGTCGGCCTTGCCAGCGCCCGGCCCGTCATAGGTTTCATGAACCGCCATCCTGCCAACATTCACAATTGTCAGCAAAACAAGCAGAAACAGAAATATGCGGCCGCGCCAACGCAAAACGGATCAGGCGGCCCGCTTGAACAGGATAGAGGCGTTGGTGCCACCAAACCCGAAGGAGTTGGAAAGCACCACATTTATGTTACGCTCCTGCGCCACCAGCGGCACCCGGTTCACCACGGAGTCACGGCTGGGTTCATGCAGGTTGAGCGTCGGCGGGGCAACATTATCGCGTATCGCAAGGATGGAGAAAATTGTCTCCACCGCGCCCGCTGCGCCCAGCAGATGCCCGATGGCGGATTTGGTGGAGGACATAGCGATGTTCTTGCCATGGTCGCCGAACATGTTTTCAACCGCTTCAAGCTCCAGATCATCCCCCATCGGGGTAGAGGTGCCATGGGCGTTGATATAATCCACATCCGCAGGTGAAAGCCCGCCATTTTTAAACGCCGCCTTCATGGCGCGGAAAGCACCGTCATGGTGCTCAGCCGGCGCTGTGATGTGGTGCGCATCGCCCGAGAGGCCGTAGCCGCCCACTTCGGCGTAAATCTTGGCGCCACGCCGTTTGGCGTGCTCGTATTCCTCCAGCACCACCACACCGGAGCCCTCGCCCATCACAAAGCCATCGCGGTCCTTGTCCCACGGACGGGAGCCTTCGGTCGGCCGGTCGTTGAACGCGGTGGAAAGCGCGCGCGAGGCGCAGAACCCGGCAATGCCGAGCGGGTTCACCGCTGCTTCGGCGCCGCCGGCCACCATCACATCCGCGTCGCCATAGGCGATCAGCCTTGCCGCATCGCCAATGGCATGCACGCCGGTGGCACAGGCCGTCACCGCGGAATGGTTGGGGCCTTTCAGCCCGTAGCGGATGGAAACCTGACCGGAAATCAGATTAATCAGCGCGGCGGGAATGAAGAACGGGGATACGCGCTTGGCGCGGCCCTCATGCACCATCACCGAGGTTTCGTAGATGGTCTGCAACCCGCCAATGCCGGAGCCGATCATCACCCCGGCGGCGCATTTTTCTTCCTCTGTCTCCGGCACATAGCCGGAATCGGCTATCGCCTGGGCCGCCGCCACCATGCCAAGATGGATGAAGCGGTCCATCTTCTTCAGCTCTTTAACCGCGATCCACTCCGCCAGGTCCAGCCCGCCTTCCGCTGCGGTGCCCGCCGGAACCTGCCCGGCGATTTTCGCGGAAAGCTCCGTGGTGTCGAACGATTGAATGGCTGTGATCCCGGATTCTCCGTTAATCAGCCTCTTCCAGACATGTTCGACCCCCACCCCAAGCGGGCAGGCGATTCCCATACCTGTGACAACAACACGGCGCATGTGGACTCCTTGGACGGATCTCAGATCGTGGGCGAAGCGGGCTTTATTCGGCCTTCTGCTTCTCGATATAGTCGATCGCGTCCTTCACCGTGGTGATCTTCTCGGCGGCATCCTCGGGGATTTCCACGCCAAAGGCTTCCTCAAAAGCCATCACCAGTTCAACGGTGTCCAGTGAGTCAGCGCCCAGATCGTCAATGAAAGACGCCTCTGGAGTCACCTTGGCTTCGTCCACGCCAAGATGCTCGACAACAATCTTCTTAACCTTGTCGGCGATTTCGCTCATCGAATGTCACTTTCCTGCTGGTTTGGCTGCGGCCCGGCACCGCCTTGCAAGTCGAAACCGGGTCAAAATTGTTAATACGTCACACGTCGCGGCGATTAGCATGATTTTTCCCGTGCCGCCAAGCGGGGGGATCAAACCATTGCCATGCCGCCATTCACATGCAGGGTGGCGCCTGTTACCCAGCCAGCTTCTTCCGAAGCCAGATACACCACCGCGGCGGCAATGTCCCTGGGTGCGCCAAGGCGGCCAAGCGGGATCTTGCCCGAGAGTTCGGCGCGCTGCGCCTCCGGCAGAACATCGGTCATCGGCGTCTCGACAAAGCCCGGCGCCACCACATTCACCGTTATCCCGCGGGAGGCCACTTCCTGAGCCAGAGATTTGCTAAGCCCGATAAGCCCGGCCTTGGCCGCGCAATAATTCGCCTGACCGGGGTTGCCGGTGGTGCCCACGATGGAGCCGATATTGATAATCCGCCCAGCCCTGCGGCGGAGCATGGTCTTCAGCGCCGCCCGAACCAGTCTGAACGGCGCGGCAAGGTCGACATTCATCACCTTTTCCCAATCCGCATCGCTCATGCGCATGGCCAGGCCATCCTTGGTCAGCCCGGCATTGTTCACCAGAATATCCACCTTGCCCATTGCCGCTTCCGCATCTGCGATCAGTTTCGCGGCTTCATCGGCCTGGGAAAGATCAGCCGGGAGCACATGCACGCGTTCAGCCAGCTCGGCGGCCAGCGCCTCCAGCGCCTCGCGCCTTGTGCCAGAAAGCCCCACGATAGCGCCTTGCGCATGCAGCGCCCTGGCAATCTCCGCGCCAATGCCGCCGGATGCGCCGGTAATGAGCGCGGCTTTACCTGTCAGATCAAACATTTACAGAACCTTTAACACGGCTTCGATATCAGCGGGGCTACCCACCGGGGTAGCGGCGGCATCCGGCGCGATGCGCTTCACCAGGCCGGAAAGCACCTTGCCGGAGCCGATTTCGTAAAAATTGGTCACGCCGAGCCGCACCATTTCTTCCACGCTTTCGCGCCAGCGCACGGTGGCCGTCACCTGTTGCACGAGCAGATCACGTATCTTGGCAGGTTCCGTCACCTTGGCGGCCGTAACATTGGCGATGATGGGAAGAACCGGTGCACGCGGGGGCGTGGTGGCAAAAGCCTCGGCCATTGCATCCGCCGCCGGGGCCATCAGGGCGCAGTGAAAGGGGGCGGAAACCGGCAGCAGCATGGCGCGCTTAATTCCCTTGCCTTTGGCAATCTCAATCGCGCGCTCCACCGCCGCCTTGTGGCCGGAAATCACCACCTGCCCGCCGCCGTTGTCGTTGGCGCAGGCAACGGTCTCGCGGCCGTTCGGGCCTGCCTCGGCCTCGGCGCATATCTCGCGGGCCATTTCCAGCTCCACACCCAGCAGGGCCGCCATGGCGCCCATGCCAGGGCCAACAGCCTTCTGCATGGCCTGGCCGCGCAGCTTTAAAAGCCGGGCGGTATCAGCGATTGAAAACGCCTCCACCGCCGCCAGGGCGCTGTATTCGCCCAGGCTGTGCCCGGCCGCCAGCACAATTTTGTCCTTGAGGTTCAACCCGCCCTCAACCTGCAACACGCGCAGCACGGCGAGAGAAACCGCCATCAACGCGGGTTGGGCGTTCTCGGTCAGGGTCAGTTCGTCAGCCGGACCCTCGAACATCAGTTTCGAGAGCTTCTGCTTCAGAACTTCATCCACTTCCTCGAATACCTGCCGGGCCGGCGCGAAGGATGCGGCGAAATCCCGGCCCATGCCAACAGCCTGGCTACCCTGGCCGGGGAAGATGAAGGCGTTCACCGCCATGAATCAAATCTCCTATGTTGGAGGCGCACCTAGCATGAGCGGGGCGGGACTCAAAATCCGTCAAACGAGTTGATCGGAAGCAAGATTGACCACCCCTTGCAACTAAAGATAGCAACTGCTTAACGTACATTAACCAATCGCAATCATTGCCCCTGATGGATAAGCAGATGCATAAATTTTTCATCGCCGCCGGGCTGGCCGCTTTGTTGCTCCCACTTAACGCTCGTGCTGATGAACAATTCACGCCTTTGGCGGCAAGCGGCGACTGGGCAGCATTTGTTCATAGAGATTCGATGGCTGACGCACCAGATTTCTGCGGCGCCGGCGATTTAAAGGACGGCCTGATCTTTCGTGCCGACAATACTGATATTGAAATTCGGTACAGCGATGATTCCTGGTCTCTTCCAGCGAATGTGAGCGGGAACCTGGCACTCGCTGTCAATGGCAACAATTATGTCCTGCCAATCACGGCCAACACCAATACACAGGTTATGGCGGTGATCTCCCAAGACCAGCTTGAAGAAATGGTTGCTGACATGAACAAAGCTGGGTCAATGCAACTGACCCCTGGCTCGGGCAACCCCGTGACCATTTCTTTGGACGGGAGCAATATAGCAATAACCGCTTTCTTGACCTGTGCTGGTATCAGTCAACCGGGCAATACAGGCGGCGAAAACCCCTTCCAAAGCGCCCCCACCAACTCAAATACTCAAAATAATCAAAACCAGTAAATTGGCCTCTATTTAAAGCAACCCCAGCGCCGCCAGCTCTCGCCGCATGGCTTCAGGCATTTCGGCGGCACCGCCGCCCTGCGCGCTTAAATCCAGCGGGGCATCCTTGGGCTCCAGATAGCGCCAGCCCTGAAAGGCGCGCATCGCCCGCCCCTCCACCCGCACCAGCTTCGGGTCCAGCACCAGCGCGGCGCAGGCCGTGCCATCCGGCTCCTGGTCCTGCCGCACCTCCAGCACACGCTGGCGCACCAGAATTACCCCGCCGATTACCCAGTAGAGCGAGCCGCCATCGGTCAGCTCCGCCGCGCGCTTGGGGAAATTGCGGGTAAAATGGCGCAAGGGCGGCATCTCTGCCGCCCTTTGTTTCTGCCAGGCCGCGAGGTGCGAAACATCTTTCGCGCCCACGGCCAGTTTTATGAGGTGAACCGTGATTAGTTCTTCGCCTTGTCCACCAGCGCGCCCTTGGAGATCCAGGGCATCATGCCGCGCAGCTTCGCACCCACTTCCTCAATCGGGTGGGCGGCATTGCGGGCCCGCACGGCTTTGAAGCTGGCCTGATGCACCTTGTTCTCCAGCATCCAGTCGCGGGTGAAGCGGCCGGTCTGGATGTCTTCCAGCACCTTCTTCATCTCGGCCTTGGTCTCAGGCGTGATGATGCGCGGGCCGGTGACATATTCGCCATACTCAGCGGTGTTGGAGATGGAGTAGTTCATGTTGGCGATGCCGCCCTCATAAATGAGGTCCACGATCAGCTTCACCTCGTGCAGGCACTCGAAATAGGCCATCTCAGGCGCATAACCGCCCTCAACCAGCGTCTCAAACCCGGCGCGGATCAGCTCGACCAGCCCGCCGCACAACACCGCCTGCTCGCCGAACAGATCGGTCTCGCATTCTTCCTTGAATGTGGTCTCGATGATGCCGCCCTTGCCGCCGCCATTCGCGGACGCATAGGAAAGCGCGATCTCGAAGGCATTGCCGGTAACATTCTGCGCCACGGCCACCAGGGTCGGCACGCCGCCGCCCTTCAAATACTCACCGCGCACCGTGTGGCCAGGGCCCTTCGGGGCAACCATGAACACGTCGATATCCTTGCGCGGCTCGATGAGATTGAAATGCACGTTCAGGCCGTGGGCGAAAGCCAGCGCCGCGCCCTCGCGCATATTGGCGGCGAGGTCCTTATAGTACAAATCAGCCTGGCCCTCATCCGGGGTCAGCACCATCACCACATCGGCCCATTTGGCGGCATCGGCGGGCGTCATCACCTTCAGGCCCGCGCCCTCGGCCTTCGCCGCGGCGGGGGAGCCGGCGCGCAAACCAACCGCAATGTCCTTCACGCCGGAATCCTTCAGGTTCAGCGCGTGCGCATGGCCCTGGCTGCCATAACCGATAATGGCGACCTTCTTGCTCTTGATGAGGTTAACGTCGGCATCCCGGTCGTAATAAACGCGCATTTTCTATGGTCCCTGATTGGTCTCTGAACAATTAGCTGGCGGCTCCCCTACTGCGTTTTGCCGTTGCTGTCACCCGCCCCCTGGCTGGATTCTGATAATGGCGGCCGAGACCCTACCCGCTATTGCGCAAGGCCGAGGCGATGCCATTGATCGAAATATGCACCCCACGGCGGATGCGCTCGGATGCCTCGCCCTCCTCGCTTTGCTCGCGGTAGCGGCGCAGCATCTCCACCTGCACATGGTTCAGCGGGTCCAGATAAGGGAAGCGGTTCACCACCGCCCGGCGCAACACCGGGTTATGGTCCAGCAGCGCCTCCTGGCCGGTAATCATCAGCAAAAACCGTATCGTGCGCTCATATTCCGCCACAATGCGCGGAAAAATGCGCGTGCGCAGGCCCTCATCCTGCACCAGGGCGGCATAGCGCGCGGCAATGCCCATATCCGCCTTCGCCAATACCATATCCATGTTGGAAAGCAGCGTGGAAAATACCGGCCATTCCCGCACCATGTTCTGGAGCAGAGCCATGCCCTCCGCTTCGCCATGCGCCGCCAGAAACCGCTCCACCGCCGTGCCAAACCCATACCAGCCCGGCAGCATGATGCGGCATTGCGCCCAGGAAAACACCCAGGGGATCGCCCGCAAATCCTCAATCGAGCGGCTCTTGCTGCGGCTGGCCGGGCGGCTGCCCAAATTCAGCGCGGAAATTTCGGAAATCACCGTGGATTGCCAGAAATAATCCTCAAACCCCTCAGTCTCGTACACCAGGTTCCGGTAGGCCGCGAAGGCATTGCCGGAAAGCTCCGCCAACGCCTGCATAAACGCCGCGTCGGGTGGTGGTGCCACGGCGGGTTCGGCGCTCGCCGCCAGGGTTGCCGCCAGAATCACCTCCAGGTTCCGGCGCCCCACCTCTCCATTGCCGTATTTCGCGGCAATCACCTCGCCCTGCTCGGTCAGGCGTATCTGCCCCTGCACCGCCCCGTGCGGCTGCGCCAGAATCGCCTGGTAAGACGGCCCGCCACCCCGCCCCACAGACCCACCCCGGCCATGAAACAGCCGTATCCGCACATCGTGCCGCGCAAACACCTCCACCAGCCCCAATTCGGCGCGGTAAAGCTCCCAACCGGAGGTGATGAACCCGCCATCCTTGTTGCTGTCCGAATAGCCGAGCATCACCTCCTGCACATCGCCCCGCCTGGCCAGCAGGCGGCGATACACAGGCGCGCGGAACAGCGCCTCCATAATTCCGGAGGCAGCGCGCAGATCATCAATGGTCTCGAACAACGGTACGATATTCACATCGAGCGCCGCTTCCGCCGGGCGCAGCAGCCCGGCTTCCTTCAGCAGCACCGCCAGCTCCAGCATGTCTGAGAGGCCATCGGTCTTGGAAATGATCATGGTGCGGATGCAGCGCTTGCCATAACGCAGATGCGCGGCCCGCGCCTCGTTGAAAATCGCCAGTTCCTTGGCCGTCTCCGCGCTGTAGCCCACATGCGGGGAAACCAGCGGCCGCGCCGTTTCCAGCTCCTTCAGCAGCAGGGTAATGCGCGCCGGCTCATCCAGCGCCAGATAATCCGTGCCAGGTTGCGCCACCGCCAGCAGTTCAGCCACCACGCGCTCATGCACGGCGGAATTCTGCCGCAAATCCAGCGGCGCCAGTGTCCAGCCGAAGGCCTTGGCGGCGCGCAGCAGCGCCCCCAGCCGCCCGTGCGTCAGCGCCCCGGCGCCATGCGCCTCCAGCGAACGCGCCACCACCAGCAAATCGGCGGTGAAATCTTCAACCTGCTCATAGGGCGCTGCTTCCGCCCCGCGCACGGTGGAGGACATCGTATCCATATGCGGCTGGCGGCCCAGAAGCGCCTCATAGGTCGCGGCCAGCCGCGCCTGCACGCTCGCCAGCGCCAGGCGGTACGGCTCACCCGCCCGGTGCTCCGATTTATCGGGCGAAGCCGCCGCCAGAGCCCGCAGCTCCGGCGTCACCTTCACCAGCAGCGAGGCAAAAGGCAGTTCCTTGCGCAACGCCCGCGCCTGAGCGATGTAGTGGCTCAGCGCCTTTTCCGCCTGGGTGGCCAGCGCCTCGCGCAGCACCGCGGCGTCCACAAAGGGGTTGCCATCCCGGTCCCCGCCAATCCAGGTGCCAATTTCCAGAAACGCGGGCAGTTCCGCCAACCCCGCACCCGTCGCCTGCTCCACGGCGGCGTACAGCTTCGGCACCTCGCCAAAAAACGTCGCGTCAAAAAAGGTCAGCGCATTGCCCACCTCGTCCAGCACGGAAAGCTTGTTCTTGCGCAGCACGCGCGTCTGCCACAATGTCAGCACCCTGGCGCGCAGTTCGGCTTCAATCTCCGCGCGCTCCGCCTCTGTGTCGGCCAACCGGTCGCGGCGGGTCAGCAGGGCCGCAATGGCGTCCAGGCAATCCAGAATGGAGCGGCGCTGTACCTCGGTGGGGTGCGCGGTGAGCACCGGCGCAATGTAAGCGCCGCCAAAAAACGCCTTCAGTCGCGCCTCATCAAACCCCTCGGCACGCGCGCGCATCAGCCCGCCGGCCAGCGAATCCTCCCGCGGGGCGGAGCCGCCTACGATATGCGCGCGCCAGCGGCGGGTATGGTGGTGGTCCTCGGCAATGTTGGCCAATGCCGAAAAATAGCCGAAGGCACGGGTGATGCTGTTCACCTTATTATCAGAGAGCCCGGCCAGAATGGCCTCCAGCTCCTGCTGGGCGGCCTTATCCTGTTCACGATGAAAGCGCACCCCAAGCTGGCGGATGGTCTCGATCAGCTCAAAGGTCGCCGGGCCATCCAAAGCGCGGATCGTATCCCCCAGAATCCGCCCCAACAGGCGGATATCCTCACGTAAGGCGTCATCAAGCGTTTCTGGGCGGGGGGTGTGCAATTCGGACGTATCCATGCCTGTATCAAACGCCCTTCGCGTCCGCGCGCAAGTCTTTTTGCGACGCAACAAACGCCGCCGCGCCTTATGCTGAATCAGGCGGCGCGGTTTTCCACCAGCTCCGCCACCACACCGGGGTCAGCCAGGGTCGAGGTATCGCCCAGGCTGTCCGTCTCGTTGGCGGCGATCTTGCGCAGGATACGGCGCATGATCTTGCCCGAACGTGTTTTCGGCAGGCCCGGCGCCCATTGGATCACATCCGGCGCGGCAATCGGGCCGATTTCCTTTCGTACCCAGACGATCAACTCTTTACGCAATGCCTCGCTGGGCTCCGCATCCGCCACCAGGGTCACATAGGCGTAAATCCCCTGGCCTTTGATGTCGTGCGGAAAGCCGACCACGGCGGCCTCGGCCACCGCCTCATGCGCCACCAAAGCGGATTCAACCTCCGCCGTGCCCATCCGGTGGCCGGAAACATTGATCACATCATCCACCCGGCCGGTGATCCAGTAATACCCTTCTTCATCCCGCCGCGCGCCATCCCCGCTGAAATACAGGCCCTTGAAGGTGGAGAAATAGGTCTGCACGAAGCGCTCATGGTCGCCATAAACGCTACGCATCTGCCCCGGCCAGCTATCGGCAATGCACAGATTTCCCTCCGCCACGCCGGTCAGCTCCTTGCCCTCACCATCCACCAGCAGCGGCTTCACGCCGGGCAGCGGCAATGTCGCCGAACCGGGTTTTAAATCCGTCGCGCCCGGCAGCGGCGAGATCATCAGCCCCCCGGTTTCGGTCTGCCACCACGTATCCATAATCGGGCAGCGGTCGTCCCCCACCACATGATAGTACCAGCGCCAGGCCTCGGGGTTGATCGGCTCCCCCACAGAGCCCAGAATCCGCAATGATTTGCGGGAGGTTTTCTTCACCGGCCCCTCCCCGTCGCGCATCAAAGCGCGGATGGCGGTGGGGGCGGTGTAGAAAATATTCACCTGGTGCTTGTCCACCACCTCCCAGAAGCGGGAAGTCGTCGGGTAATTCGGCACGCCCTCGAACATCAGCGTCGTCGCGCCATTGGCCAGCGGGCCGTACACAATGTAGCTATGGCCGGTCACCCAGCCCACATCCGCCGTGCACCAGTAAATCTCGCCAGGCTGATAGTCGAACACATATTGGTGGGTGAAGCTCGCCCACACCATGTAGCCGCCGGTGGTGTGCAAAACACCTTTCGGCTTGCCAGTGGAACCCGAGGTATAGAGGATGAACAGCGGGTCCTCCGCGTTCATCTCCACCGCTTCATGCGTGGCCGGCACCTTCGCGGCTTCCTCATGCAGCCACACATCGCGGCCTGCCTGCATCGCCACATCGCCGCCGGTTACCTTTACCACCACCACGGTTTTCATACCCGGGCAGGTTTTCAGCGCCTCATCCGCGTTCGCCTTCAGCGCCACGCGGCGCCCGCCGCGCCGCCCTTCATCGGCGGTTATCAACGCCACGGAGCCACAATCCTGAATCCGGCTGGCCAGTGAATCAGGCGAAAATCCGCCAAACACCACGGAGTGAATCGCCCCGATGCGCGCGCAGGCCAGCAGCGCCACCGCCGCCTCCACCACCATCGGCAGGTAGATGGTCACTACATCGCCCTTCTTGATCCCCCGCGCCGTGAGCACATTGGCGAGGCGGCAAACCTGCTCGTGCAGCTCCCGGTACGTCACCTTCAGCGAGCTCTCCGGATCATCGCCCTCCCAGATGATCGCCACCTGGTCTCCGCGCTCGGCCAGGTGCCGGTCCAGGCAGTTGGCGCTCGCGTTCAGCGTGCCGTCCTCAAACCATTTGATCGAGACATTCCCCTGGAAGCTGGTGTTTTTGATCTTGGCGGGCGGCTTTATCCAGGTGATGCGTTTGCATTCCTCGGCCCAGAATGTCTCCGGTTCGGCATCGGCGCGCCGGGCCATTTCCTCGTAGCGGGCACGGTTTACCCAAGCCTTGGCGGCGGTTTCCGGCTTCACCCGCATAATCTCGGCTTCGGACATTTGCTGGGTCCTCCTGGTTTGCTTTTCGTAAAACCAATATCGCAAAATTTCGCAAACCGCGCCAACCACCACCCCTGCCATGGGGATCGTTGACAAATCTTTATGTTTCTGTGCCTGCTGGCATCCGCAATCGACTTTGGACTTGACTTGAGTTCGCGCGCTCCCAGCGGCTGGACGTTAGACAAGGCGACCAGAAACCGGTTGTCCCGGCGCAATCCGGGGTAATGAAATGTTTTGAGGAGCGACGAAGACAATGCCGATCGGTACCGTGAAGTGGTTCAACACAACAAAAGGTTTCGGGTTCATCGTGCCGCAGGATGGCGGCAAGGATGTGTTCGTGCACATCACCGCGGTGCAGTCCGCCGGTCTGCGCGGCCTGAACGAAGGCCAGAAGGTGAGCTTCGACATCACCAAGGAGCGCGGCAAGGATGCCGCGGTCAACCTCAAAGCTGTCTGATCAGCCGCCCGTATTCGGCCTGTAGGCGGTCGCAAACTGGTTGATTGCCTCTTCGATCTTCTGATCGGAGAGCAGCACCGGCCCACCCGCCTGCAGGCTGAGCAGATAGTGCCGCGCCAGCATTTCCAGCTCTGTCGCCGCCCCTAAAGCCGCGAACACATCCCGCCCCAGCGCCAGCGCGCCATGGTTGGCCATCAGGCAGGCTGTGCGCCCTTCCAGCGCCCTCAGCACCGCGTGTGAAAGTTCCGCCGTGCCGAACAGCGCATAATCCGCACAGCGCACATTACCTCCGCCAAACCGCGTGACCATGTAATGGCAGGGTGGAATCTCCCGCCGGGCCATGGCAAGTGCCGTGCAATACGGCGCATGGTTATGCACCACCCCGCCCACTTCCGGCCGGGAGAGATACACGTCCAGATGAAACCGCCATTCGGAAGATGGCCGGAACCTGCCCTCAAAACTCCCATCCGGCCGCAGCAGCGGGATCATCTCCGGCGTCAACGCCTCATAAGGCACGGCCGAGGGCGTGATGAGAATCCCCTCCGCCCCGCGTAGTGACACATTGCCGGATGTACCGGCGGAAAGGCCGCGTGAAGCCATGGCGCGCGCGGCAGCGATGAGATTTTCCCGGTCTGAAGCCATGGCGCGGCATAGCACGGGGTTTTATGGCGCACATAGTTAAGTGTTGACTTATCTATCCGATCGCCATATAGTTAAGCAAATGATTAACCAATCCACCACGCTCGACCTCACCTTCCAGGCCCTTGCAGACCCCGCCCGCCGCGCCATGCTGGAGCGGCTCTCCACAGGCCCCGCCTCGGTCAGCGAGCTGGCGCGGCCATTTTCAATGTCCATGCCGGCGGTGCTGCAACATCTGGCGGTGCTGGAAACCGCCGGCTTAACCCTCTCGCACAAATCCGGGCGGGTCCGCACTTGCGAGATCAACCCGCAGGCGCTCAGCACCGCGCAGGATTGGCTGGCCGCCCGCCGCGCGGAATGGGAACACCGGCTGGACCGGCTGGAAGCCTACCTCACCGAACTGCAAAACAAGGATCAGGGGAATGGATGAGTTTCAACCCGGCATGAAGCCGCAACCGTTAAAGATGTCCCGGCTGCTGAACGCGCCGCGCGAGGCCGTCTTCCGCGCCTGGAGCGACGCTGCCTTCGTCAAACGCTGGTTCGCGCCGGAAGGCATCACCATTCCAGAGGCCACGGTGGAGCTGCGCTCCGGCGGGCGGTTCGATATCTGCATGCGTCTGCCCGATGGCGCTGAACATTGGATGCGCTGCCGCTTCACCGAGGTGACTGAACCGGAAAAAATAGCCTTCTCCGGCACCGTGGACGGGCCAAACGGCAAATGGTTCAACGCCGTCACCACCATCACTCTGGCGGAGGAAGCGGGCGGCACGCGCCTTAATGTGGTGCAGGAATATGAGGTTTTCGCGCCCGAGGCGCTGGGTGCCCTCAAAGGCGCCGCGGCGGGCTGGACCTCCACACTGGCGCAGCTTGGGCGGGAGGCCGAGCGCCTCGCCACCCCCGCCGTGCATGGCAGCTTCACGCTGGAACGCCTGCTCCCGGCGGCACCCGCCATGGTGTTTCACGCCCTGACGGATCTGGAGGCGAAATCCCGCTGGTTCGCGGGCGGCACCGGGCAGCAGATCCTGGCCCGGCGCATGGAGGCCAGGCCCGGCGGGCGGGAACACGTGCATGGAAGCTGGGCAGACGGCACGGAATCAATCTTCGATGCCATCTATTTCGAGGTGCTGCCCAACCGGCGGCTGGTCTATGCTTATGAGATGCATCTCAACGGCGTCAGAATCTCCGTCTCCCTGGCCACGCTGGAGCTAACGCCAAACGGCACGGGAACCCGCCTCACCGTTACTGAACAAGGCTGCTTTCTGGAAGGCTATGAGGATAAGGGTGCGCGCGAGCACGGCACCGGCTTCCTGCTGGACCGGCTGGTGCACAGCCTGGGCGGCCCACCCCCCGTTACGGTGCTGGCGCGAAATTAAGATCCGGCGAAAGCTTCATGGCGCTGCCGTCCCAGCGCAGCGCCAGCATGGCCTGTTTCACCGGCGCCTTGGCAAAACTCCGTGCGAGGCACGCGGCCCGCGCATCCTCGCCGCTCACATAAGAAATCTCGGCTTCAGCCCCGCCATCCGCCGAGCGCAGGCCGCTGATGGAAAGCAGCACCGCCTCATTCCCGCTGCGGTTCTGGCAATTGCCGTTTGGGTCCACGGTGCCGCGTAAATCCGCCGCACTCAGCAGCGCCGGTTTCTCGCCCGAAGGCGGTGGCAGGTTTTGCACGGTCAGCAGGCTGTCTGTCTCGCCCTGCTCCTGGCCGCTATACAGGCACAGGAATTTCGCCCGGCCATGAGGGTTCAAAGACACGCAACGCCCTGCCTGCCCACCCGGATACCAGCCTTTCAGCTTCCAATGCCCCGGCCCGCCGGTAAACATTATGCCGCCGCCCAGATTCGTCGCCAGCGACTCAAAGCTACCCGCATAGGTCACATAAGCGTCTTCCGCGTCCGCGCTGGTGAGATGCCCATAGATCACGCTTTGCAGCGTTATACCCAGCCCCAGCCCCGCCCCGCCATAATCCTGGCCAGGGTAACCGGGCAAATTGGCGCATTGATGCGCGAACCCGCCGCCGGGGCCGGAGGCGCCGCCGCACACCAGCGGCAGAAACGCCGCCTGCTCCGCCCCGCTCAACCCGCGCGGACCATGATTCTCCGCCTGCTGCGCGGGTTGCCCGGCATCGCCACCATTTTGCGGGTGGCGTGGCCAGAACAGCAACAACCCGGCGCCAATAATAACGATCAGCGAAAACAGCGTGGCGAGGCGCTTCATCAAAAACTCCCGAATCATTCCCTAAACGGCTTGCCCCTTTTCCCGGTAACGGTAAACAGGCTGCACGTTAAGGTTTTGGAAAGGATGCAAAATGGTCCTGCGGCGTGTTCTGCTTGGCGCCCTGCCCGTTCTGCTCACCGGCTGCGCCGCCTGGCAGGCCCCCGGCTTCAACCTGCCGCCGCTGCCCGCCCCGCCGCCCGGCCCCTACGCGCTCGGCCCCGGCGATGCGCTGAACATTCGGGTTTACGACCAGAGCCAGATGTCCGGCAGCTACCATGTGGATGATAGCGGC
Organism: Rhodospirillales bacterium; assembly: GCA_018971565.1. Taxonomy (GTDB): domain Bacteria; phylum Pseudomonadota; class Alphaproteobacteria; order Acetobacterales; family Acetobacteraceae; genus Acidocella. The sequence goes on along the minus strand of JAGXAO010000026.1, from coordinate 4,510 downwards.
TATATCGACCTGCCGCTGCTCGGGCTGGTGCAAGCCGGCGGCGGCAGCGCCGATGCGCTTTCCACCCGCATCACCCTGGCGTTGCAGGCCAGGCAGCTCATCCTCCACCCCTCTGTCGCGGTGGAGGTTTCCACCTACCGGCCCTTCTATATTCTGGGCGAGGTGACGACGCCGGGCCAGTACCCATACCGCCCGGGCATGACAGTCCTGACCGGGATTTCCATCGCTGGCGGGTTCACCTATCGAGCCGAGACAGCCTATGTGGGGGTCACGCGCAATATTGTCGGCAACGCTGGCCAGTATCGCGCGCCAACCTCCGCGATGGTGCAGCCGGGCGATGTCATCACAGTGTTCGAGCGCCGCTTCTGAAGCCGCCTCTGGTACAATCCCCCGAGGCACGGCGCTCGCGCTGATTATCGCCGGGTTCGTTACCTTCCTGAACATGTGGTGCACCCAGGCCATTCTGCCGGTGCTGGCGCAAGCCCTGCACACCAGCCCGGCGCGCACCGGCTACACGGTTACCGCCCCGCTCATCGCCACCGCCACCATGGCCCCTGTCATCGGCATGGTATCGGACCGGTTCGGCCGCCGCATCTTCATTCGCGGTGCGGCCCTGCTGCTTGTCATTCCCACATTGCTGGCCGCCTTTTCTCCCAGCCTTGGCATGCTCATCGCCTGCCGCTTTGCGCAGGGGCTGCTGCTGCCTTTCATCTTCACCGTCACCATCGCCTATATCAGTGACGAGATGAGCCCCGCCAACGCCCTGAAAATGGTGGGCATCTATACCTCCGGCACCATCACCGGCGGGTTTTCCGGGCGGCTTATCGTGGGCTTCGTCACCTCCGCCCTTAGTTGGCGGGCCGGGTTCCTGGCCATCGGCCTCATCACGCTGGCGGCATCCCTCACCATCGCCTTTCTGCTGCCGCGGGAAAAGCGCTTTAACCCCACCACCGGCATCAGCGGGGCATTGGCCTCCTTTCCGCTGCATCTCTCCAATAAGCGGCTGCTCGGCACCTATGCGGTCGGGTTCGGGGTGCTGTTCTCGCTGGTCAGCGTATTCACCTTCATCAATTTCCGGCTGGCGGCAGCACCCTACCATCTCGGCCCGGCGGCTTTGGGCGCCATTTTTGTCGTTTATCTGGGGGGTGTCGCGGCCAGCCCGGTGGCCGCGCGGCTGGGGGCGAGGATGAACCGGCGGATACTGATGGCCGGTTGCGCCGGGCTCATCCTGGCCGGGCTGGCGCTCACGCTGTTTGCCTCGCTGTGGCTCATTGGGCTGGGCCTGCTGCTGGTGTGTTTCGGCGTGTTCCCGCAGCAAACCTTGGCAACAGGTTTCATCGGCACCGCCGCGCGCGGCGCCAAATCCACCGCTGTCGGGCTTTATGTCACGGCCTATTATATCGGCGGCAGTTTTGGCGGCATCATCCCCGCCGCCGCCTGGCACAGCGCGGGCTGGCCCGGCTGCGCCGCCATCACCGCCCTGGTGCAGCTCGCCATGCTGGGCTTCGCCTGGAAAAGCTGGCAGGACGCAGCCCTCAGGAGCGGAACTTCACAGCCCGCCCAACCGGCTCGCCCGTCACCTGGCCCTCATACATCACCACCTGGCCGCGAATAATCGTCGCCATCGGCCAGCCAGTGCATTCCACGCCGTCAAACGGTGTCCAGCCACACTGGCTGGCGATCCATTTATTCTCGATCGTCCGCCGGGCCCCCAGATCCACCACCGAAAAATCCGCGTCATTCCCGGTCACGATCCGCCCTTTGCCCACCGCGCCATAAATCCGCGCCGGGCCCTCCGCCATCAACTGCGCCAGCCGCAACAGCGAGAGCCTGCCCTCATTCACCTGGGTCAGCATCAAGGGCAGCATGGTCTGCACGCCGGTGAGGCCAGCGGCCACGGCGGGCCACGGCTTTTCCTTGTTGGCGCGCGGGTGCGGCGCATGGTCCGAGCCGATATTATCCACCGTGCCATCCGCCACGGCCGCCCAGGCGGCATCCATATGGCGTTTTTCGCGCAATGGCGGGTTCATCACCGCATAGCCGCCCAGTCTTTCATAAACCTCTGGCGCTGCCTGCAACAAATGGTTTACCAGCACCTCGCAGCCCACAAGGTCCTTGTGCTCCCGCAGGAACGCGAATTCCTCAGCGGTGGAAACATGCAGAATATGCGCGGGCCGCCCGGTACGCTCAGCAATGGCGGTAATGCGCCGCGTGCCCTTGAAGGCGCATTCCACATCCCGCCACACGTAATGGTCGCTATACGGCCCGCCCTGCTCGAACTGCGCCTTGCGTTGCTGCAGACGTTCCTCATCCTCGGAATGGAACGAAACACGCCGCCGCCCTGAGCGCATCAGGCGCTCGATGCTCGCATCATCCGCCACCAGCAGATTGCCGGTGGAAGAACCCGCGAACACTTTCATGGCGCACACGCCGGGCAAGCTTTCCAGCATGCCGGTCTCATCCAGATTATCCATGGTGGCGCCGGCGAATATGCCGATCTCGCACCAGCTATGGCCGGGGATGTAGTCGTGCTTGGCCTGCAAAATGGCCGCATCCACCCCCGCCGGGCTGGTATTCGGCATGTCGAAACACGCCGTAACGCCGCCCAGCACCGCGCCGAGCGAGCCAGAGCGCATATCCTCCACTCCCGCAATGCCGCCCTGCCCGCCATCGCGGAAATGCACATGCGGGTCGATCACGCCCGGCAGCACATGCAGCCCCTTGGCGTTAAACCGCTCCGCCGCCTGGCCGAGGCTCGTGCCAATGGCGGCGATCTTGCCGCTTTTCACGCCGATATCGGCCTCCGCCTCGCCCCAGGGCAGAACCAGCGTGCCGTTTTCAAGAATCAGATCATAGCTCATGGCGAGTCCTATAAACCCAAAAGCCGCAACGCGGCACCGGTAACTGCCTCAACCGTGAGACCCTCCATCGGCGCATCGCCCTCCGGCCCCGGCGCCACCGCCACGGCGGTGTACGGCCCGGCAGGCGCGTATTCACTGGCCTTGGAGCGGCCAAATAGCCCAAGAGTCGGCGTACCGGCGGCTGCGGCCAGATGCATCAGCCCGGAATCATTGCCCACGAACAGCGTCGCCCGGCGCAAACAGGCCGCGGCCTCGGGCAGGGATAATTGACCACATAAATTCACCGCATCCGGAAGTGCTGCCAGCACCGGCGCGGCAAGCCTGGCCTCCGCCGCCCCCGGCCCGCCGAACACCACCGCGCGGGCACCGGGCAGCTTCGCACGTAATTCATAAAACAAATCTATGAATCTTTGCGCGGGCCAGACCTTGCCGTCCCAGTTCGCCGTCGGCGCCAGGGCGATGATCGGACCATTGCCCAGCAGGGCGGCGGCCTTGGCGTCGTCTTCCGGCGCGGTCCAGGCCACGGGCAAAGGCGGGGGGGCAAAACCCAGGGCCGCGCCAAGCTGCGCATAGCGGCGGCCGGGGCGGCGCCCGCCCTTCAGAATATGCCGTTTCCGCGCCGCCAGAAACAAACTGATGCCGGAACCGCGCACATCCACCACGATATCCCAGACATGCGTCACGAGCTTGAGCCAGAGCCGGAGCCAATGCCGGTCGTAGCTTTCCTTTTCGAACACGATCAGCCGCTCCAGCGCGGGAAAACGGGTGAAAACCCCCTCCGCCACCGTGCCGCATGCGATGGTAAAGCGCGCTTCCGGATATTGAAGCCGCAGCTTTTCCAATATGCCGCAGGAGATCACGGCATCGCCGATCCGCGAAGACGTAATGAACAAAATCTTCATGCCGGGCCGCCTGTAGCGTGCTACCGCCGCCTGGGCAAACAGCGCGGGCTTGCGGCGGCGTGGTGGTCCCGCCATCTTGTCGCGCATGAGCAAGATCGCGCATTTACCGCATCGCGGCGTTCTGGAACTTACCGGGGCAGACCGTGTGGCCTTTCTGAACGGGCTTGTCAGCAACGACGTAGCCAGGGCCGCCCCCGGCAATGCCGTTTGGGCGGCGATGCTGACCCCGCAGGGCCGATATCTTGTCGACTTCTTTATCCTCTCAGATGGCGAGCGGCTGTTGCTGGATGTACCGCGCGCGGAGCTTCCGGCGCTCGCGCAGAAATTGCGGCGATACAAGCTGAGATCGGCGGTGGAAATTAAAGATGCGTCAGACAGCCTCAAGGTATTTTCCGCCTGGGATGGCACACCGCCGGACACCCCGCGGACCGCCGCCGATCCACGTTTGCCGCAAGCGGGGTACCGCAGCCTGAGCGCCGAACACCTGCCCTGCAACGCCACGGTTGAAGATTACGCGGCGCACCGTATCCCGCTTGGTCTGCCGGATGGCGCGCCGGACCTCGAAGCCGAAAAAACCCTGCTGCTGGAAGCGGGGTTTGATGAGCTGGGCGGCGTGGATTGGGAAAAGGGCTGCTATATGGGCCAGGAATTGACAGCGCGGACGAAATATCGCGGGCTGATCAAACGGCGGTTGCTGCCCGTGAGGCTGCAAAAACCCGGCCTCCCCGCCGGCACGCAGATTATGGC
>JAGXAO010000025.1 GCA_018971565.1 Rhodospirillales bacterium | reverse complement strand
CACCGAAACGGTAACCCCCGCGTGCCCCGAAGGCGAGCCGGTTATCCGCCGTGCGCTGGCCATAAGTCACCTGGCGGCTGAACTCGTTGAAGCTCTGCCCGCGCGCCAGCCCAATCCCGGCCCAAACATCCTCCGGCAACGGCTCGGTGACAATCAGCATACTCTGCACCGGCAGTTGATAATCCCCCAAAGGCGGCAATTCAGCGGCATAGCCCTCCACCGCTGGCACCACCCAATCGGCTTTCACCACACCCTGCGCGGTGCGAATCTCACCCGGTTGCCAGTGCGTCACGCGGCTCTGCTCGTAAATCCTCACCCCCAGCCGCTCCACGGCTTCGGCCAGGCCCCGCGCCAGCTTGGCAGGCTGAATGGTGGCGCAATGCGGTGTGTAAACGGCGCCCAGCGCCCCCGGAATCCGCAGCTCCTGTGTCAGCTCTGCAGGGGTCAGCCAGCGCGCATCCTCCTCAGTCTGGCCCTCGGCGTAAAGCGCCTTCAACCAGGCGCGCAGCCGGGTTTCCTGCTCGGGGTAGCGCGCGGCGCAATTCAGCGTGCCGCCCTTACGGAAATCGCACGCAATGCCCTCCGCCTGGGTCACGCGCCCCACCTCGTCCGGAATGCCATGCACCAGCGCCCAGCTTTCCCGCCTGCGGGGTTCTGGCAGATGGCCGATTGTCCGCTCTTCCCCCAGCACCGCCCCCATCACCCAGCCGCCATTGCGGCCGGATGCGCCAAAACCCGCAATCTCGGCCTCCACCACCACGATGTTCAAACCAGGTGCGCGGGTTTTCAAATAATAGGCTGTCCACAGCCCGGTATATCCGGCGCCGATAATGACAATATCCGCCACCATCTCGCCCGAAAGCGCCGGGCGCGGGGTGATCTCCTCAACCCCGTCCATCCACAGGCTTATGCCGCGCCAGTTGTTCATTCCGCCGCCACGCGGCGCAAATCGGCGGCAATGCCCGCTATATCCGGGTCCACCGTGTCCAGCCCGGCAATGATAAATTCCGGCTGCCCCTCGGCGTTGAACACATACACCGCCGCCGAATGGGTCACGCTGTAATCCGGCGTTTTGGTCACCGAGAACACTACCCGGTAGCGCCGCGCCAGGCTGTAAAGCTCATCTGGTGTGCCGCGCAGCCCTGCCACGTTGTTGCCGAACAAGCCGGTGTACTGGGTTAACACCTGGGGCGTGTCCCGGTCCGGGTCCACGGTTACGAACAGCACCTGTATCTTGGCTGCCGCGGTGCCCATCGCCTGCTGCACCCGCTGCATGTTGTACAGTGTGGTGGGGCACACATCCGGGCAGTTGGTGTAGCCGAAATACAGCAGCACAACCGAGCCCTTGAAATCCGCCGCTGTCACCTGTTTGCCGGTGTTCACATCGGTCATGGTAAAAGCCAGCGGCGGCACCAGCCCGCGAATGTTCACATCCTGCGCCGACAGGTCATGATGGCACGCGGCCAAGGCGAGGGGGCTGGCGAGAACAAGGCGGCGTTTCATGGCCAGACCCTCGCGCAACCGGGGCGGGCTGGCAAGGCGGCTACTCCTCGGTCTCGTCCGCCAGGCCCAGCAGGTTCTGCGCGGCGCTGGCCTCCACCACCTCCACATTTTTCAGCACTCTTCCCATCGCACGGGTCCGGGTGCGTACCTTCTCGATATTATTGCTCATGGTGCTGGCATTTTGCGCCAGTTTCGTCAGCGCATCGTCCATCTTCACCATCTCGGTCTTGGTGGCACCCAGAATCTGCCCAATCTCCCCGGCGCGTTTTTCCAAATCCAGCGTCACATGGCCGAGATGGATGGTTTGCAGCAAAGCGGGCAGCAAGGATGGCCCGAGGATAATCACCCGCTCCTTCGCCCGCACATCGTCGATAAGCCCCGGTATCCGCGCCACTTCGGCAAACAACCCGTCGCTGGGCAGATACAGCACGGCGAAATCCACAGTCTCTGGCGGGCAGATGTATTTTTCCCGAATTTTGCGCGCTTCCAGCCGGACACGGGTGGCGACACCATCGCGGGCGGTGCGCTCGGCCTCGGCATCCGCCGCATCGGCGGCCAGAAGCAGCCGGTCGTAATCCTCGGTCGGGAATTTCGCGTCGATCGGCAGCCACAGAGTTTCGCGGGAAGGCATCCGCAACGCGAAATCCACCCGCTCGCGGGCGGTATCCTTCAGCGCGAAATTCGGCTGGTAGGCGCCGGGGGGCAAAATCTGCTCCAGCATCGCGGCCAGTTGCGCCTCGCCCCAGCCGCCGCGGGTTTTCACGTTGGAGAACAAGCGTTTAAGGTCGCTCACCTGCTTGGCGGCGGCCTGCACCTCGCCCATCGCCAGTTGCACCTGGGCGAATTGCTCCAGAACCCTGGCGAAGGAAACCGTCATTTGCTGTTCCACAGCCTCGTGCAGCTTCTCGTTCACGCTGGTCTGGATGGCGGTGAGGCGGGTTTCCAGCAGCGCCAGGGTTTTCTGCGCATCCTCGGCGGCCTGGCGGCGCAGCCCATCCACCGTGGCGGCCACGTTCTGGGTGGCAGCGGCGATCTGCTCGAAGGATTTGGAAAGCGCATCCGTCGTGCCGGTCTGGATGGCGCTGGCCAGCCGTCCTTCCATGGCGCTGAGGGATTGGCGCAAAAACTCCGCCTCCGCCCGGTTGCCGGCCAGCACCTTATCCAGCTCCAGCTTCAGCTTTTGCGGCGCCTGTTGCGCGGCACGCCAGGCGAGCAGGGCAAAACCAGCCGCGCCAAGGGCGGCGATGATGGAAAGGGCGGTGAGCAGAGCGGGCATATTCATGGGGCCAGGGTAGCATCAGCTCCGAGTCGCCCGCAGGCCAGTATTCTGCTATAAGTGCAACAAACCGGAGGCAGTCATGAACAGTGCCGTCACCCTTATCGCCGCAATTATCGTTCTTCTTGGCGTGGCCCTTGGCTATGCCGTCTCCCCGGTCATTGGCGCCGTGGTGGTGCTGGTGGGGGTTATTCTCGCACTCACCCTGCGCACGGCGGCGGAATGGGAGCGCGCGGTGGTGCTGCGGCTGGGCCGCTTCGCGGGCGTGCGCGGGCCGGGGCTGTATTTCCTCATTCCGGCAATCGAGATCGTCTACGCCACGGTGGATACGCGCCGGCAGAGCACGCGCATCTCCGCTGAGGATACGCTGACCGCCGATGCGGTTTCCGTGACCATGGATTCCATTCTGTTCTGGCGCGTGATGGATGTGAAACGCGCCGCCACGGAGCTGACCGATTACCGCAACATGATCGCCCAGGTGGCGCAAACCTCGCTGCGGGAGGTGATTTCCGCGACCTCGCTGACGGATATTCTTTCCAACCGCGAGGCGATGGATGAGACGCTGCAAACACTCATCCGCCGCAAATCCGATGGCTGGGGCATTGGCGACATTGCCGTGGAGATCAGGGACGTTAAAATTCCGCCGGAGCTGAACGACGCGATGAGCCGCAACGCCCAGGCGGAGAAGGAGAAGCAGGCGCGGGTGACATTGGCGAGTGCCGAGATCGCCATCGCCCAGCAGATTGTTGACGCCGCGCAAATCTACCAGGAAAACCCTGTGGCTTTGCAAATCCGGCAGATGGGGCTGATCTACGACATGAACAAGGATCGAGGTGCTACGATATTGGTGCCCACGACGATGACCGAGGCGCTGGGCAATGTGCTGGCGCTGAGCGCGGCACAGCAACAAACCGCCGCCACGGCAAAACCCGCACCGGCGCCACGGCCCTTCACCCCGCCGCCTTCAGGCAGCGTGCCGCAAGTTTAAGCGGCTGCCTCAGGAAATCGTATTCACGCCCCGCGCGATGGCGGCCACACCGGTGCGTGAGACTTCCGCGAGGCCGAGCGGGCGCATGAGGTCCAGGAAGGCGTCCAGCTTGTCGGTGGCGCCGGTGAGTTCAAACGTGAAACTCTCGGTTGTTGCGTCCACCACGCGGGCGCGGAAGGCATCCGCCAGGCGCAGCGCCTCGGCGCGTTTATCGCCGGTGCCCAGAACCTTTATCAGGGCCAGTTCGCGGGCCAGATGCGGGCCTTCGGAAAGGTCCAGCACCTTGTAAACCGGTATCAGCCGGTCGAGCTGCGCCTTGATCTGCTCGATCACCATCGCCGTGCCGCTGGTTACCAGAGTGATACGGCTTTTCGAGCCGTCGCGCTCCACCGGGGCGACGGTGAGATTGTCGATGTTATAGCCACGGCCTGAGAAAAGCCCGATGACGCGCGCCAGCACGCCGGATTCATTCTCGACCAGAACCGAAATGGTCGCGGAGCGTAAAGTGGTGTCAGACATCAGACCAGCGCCATTCCTTCATTGGTAACAGCCGGGCCGGAAGCGCCTTTATGCTCGGGCCCCAGCAGCATTTCGTTATGCGCGGCGCCGGAAGGGATCATCGGGAACACATTTTCCTTCTGATCCACCCAGATATCCGCGATCACCGGCCTGTCCACCGCGATCATCTCGGCGATCACACGGTCCAGATCCTCGACCTTTTCCGCCCGCAGGCCCACCGCATGGAAGCTTTCCGCCAGCTTCACGAAATCCGGCAGCGCCTCGGAGTATGAGCTGGAATAGCGCCCGCCATGCAGCAGCTCCTGCCACTGGCGCACCATGCCCATATACTGGTTGTTGAGGATGAAGATTTTCACCGGCAGGCGGTATTGCGCCAGCGTGCCCATCTCCTGAATGTTCATCAGGATGCTGGCCTCGCCTGCAATGTCTATCACCAGCGCATCCGGGTGCGCCACCTGCGCGCCCATGGCGGCGGGCAGGCCATAGCCCATGGTGCCGAGGCCGCCGGAGGTCATCCAACGGTTCGGCTTCTCGAACTTGAAGTACTGCGCCGCCCACATCTGGTGCTGGCCAACCTCGGTGGTGATAAAGGTTTCGCGCCCGCGCGTGGCTTTATAAAGCTGCTCGACGGCGTATTGCGGCTTGATGATGCTGCCGGGCTCGCGGTTCTGGCTGTAGCGCAGCGAATCCTTCGCGCGCCACACGTCGATCTGCCCCCACCATTGCGCCAGGGCAGCGCGGTTGGGCTGGGTGGCGTCCTTTTTCCAAGCCGCGATCAGCGCCTTCAGCGTCGCCAGCGCATCTCCGGCGATCTGCACATCCACCGTCACCGTCTTGTTCATGTTGGAGGGGTCGATATCCGCGTGGATTTTCTTGGAGCCGGGGGAGAAGGCGTTCAGCCGCCCGGTCACACGGTCATCAAACCGCGCGCCGATATTCAGCATCACGTCGCAGCCATGCATGGCGAGGTTCGCCTCGTAAGTGCCGTGCATACCCAACATGCCGACAAACAGCGGATCGGAAGCCGGAAACGCGCCAAGGCCCATCAGCGTGTTGGTGATGGGAAAGCCGGTGAGGCGGGTAAACTCGGTGAGCAGGCGCGCGGCTTCCGGCCCGGCATTGATAACGCCGCCGCCCGCATAGATTACCGGGCGTTCGGCGCGCTTCAGCATGGCCACCGCTTCCTCAATCCGGCGCGGGTCCGGCTCGGTACGGGGGCGGTAGGAGCGGTGCGGCGCACTGCCCGGCTCGCGGTATGGGGCGGGGCTGATGAGAATGTCTTTCGGCAGGTCCACCAGCACCGGGCCGGGGCGGCCGGTGCGCGCCACCAGAAACGCCTCGTGCATCACCCGCACCAGATCCTCGGATTTCTTGACGAGGTAGTTATGCTTGGTGGCCGGGCGGGTGATGCCGGTGGTGTCTGCCTCCTGGAAGGCATCGTTGCCGATGAGATGCGTGGGCACCTGGCCGCAGAGGCACACGAGCGGAATGGAATCCATCAGCGCGTCCACCAGACCGGTGACGGCGTTGGTGGCGCCGGGGCCGGAGGTGACAAGCACGACGCCAACCTTGCCGGTGGAGCGGGCATAGCCCTCCGCCGCGTGCACCGCCGCCTGCTCGTGCCGCACCAGAATGTGCTTGATCTCGTTCTGCTGAAACAGCGCGTCGTAAAGCGGCAGCACGGCGCCGCCGGGATAGCCGAAAATGACATCCACGCCCTGCGCCTTGAGAGCCCGGAGCACTGCTTCCGCGCCGGAATTCATCAGTTCAGGTGATGCAATCGTGCCGTCCATATAATCCTGCCGTTCGCGTCCAAATATCCATGCTCCGGTACAGTGCCGGGGCAGGGAGGTCAACCCGAGCTTTTCACAAAGTTTCTTAAATCATCGATAATTCTTTTCAAAAGTTGCGTATCATGGCCAATTCTTGAATGAATTATTTGCATGTCTGTCTTGCTCACCAGTTCCTGATGCCGGAACCATGTCATCTGCCGCTTGGTGTACTGGAAGGTGGCGAGGGTGGCGCGGGCCTTCGCCTCGGCCAGGGTGATCTCCCCGCGCAGATAAGCCGCCAGCTCCGGCATGCCATGGGCGCGCAGAAGCGGCAGCTCCGGGGGCAGGTTTTGGGTCAGCAAAGCGCGGGCTTCCTCCAACGCGCCTGCCTCCAGCATCGCGGAAAACCGGGTTTCTATCGCCTCGCGCAAATCCGGCCGGGGCGGGTCCAGCAGAATCATTTTCAGCCGCCAGCCTTCCAGCCTCTCGGTGGGCTGGGCCTGCCAATGGGCAATGCCTTTGCCGGTACCTAGCAGCACCTCATAGGCGCGGGCGACGCGCTGGCTGTCCGCCGGGTTCAGCTTCGCGGCGGTTTGCGGGTCCAGCTTCGCGTGCAAAGCTTCCGGGCCGATTTCCGCGAGCAGGCGGCGGGCCTCGGCCCGGGCGGGCTCGCCAGGATGGGGGATTTCGGCGATGCCGTTCACCAGGGATGAAAAATACATGCCCGTGCCGCCGCACAGAATGGGGAAGCTGGCGGTGTCCATCTCCACTTTCGCCGCCCCTCGCCACCAGGCGGCATTGGCAGGTTCGGCGGCGGCGCGCACACCGTAGAGGCAATGCGGCGCCTCCGCCTCGTCCTCCGGGCTGGGCCGGGCGGTGAGCACGCGCAGCTCCCGGTAACATTGCATGGCATCGGCGTTGATGATGGTGCCGCCGTATTCCTTGGCCAAGGCCAAAGCCAGGGCGGATTTGCCGCTCGCCGTCGGCCCGGCGATGATCAGCCCGCTCCGTTGCCCAAACCCTGTCTCTGCCCTATCGGTCGCGCCCATGACAGCCGCTCATTCTCACATCGTTACCCTCGTGGCCAGCAGCAAAGCCGGCCCTCTCACCCAGCAGGACGTCGCCCGCGCTTTGGCCTATGCCGAGGGCCGCACCGTGACATGGCTTGAGGAAGGCCGTGCCGTGGAATTCCCGGTGCGCCGGGCACCGGACCGTTCGGCTTTGGCTGCGGTGATGACCCATAAGGCGGTGGATATTTTCCTCACCCGCCCGCGCGGCCGCCGCAAGGCGGTGCTGGTGGCGGATATGGACAGCACCATCGTCACCGCCGAAACGCTGGACGAGCTGGCGGCGTTTGCTGGGGTGAAGGAGCAGGTCGCCGCCATCACCGCCCGGGCGATGAACGGCGAGCTGGATTTTACCGCTGCCCTGCGTGAGCGCGTGGCGCTGTTGAAGGGCCTGAAGCTGAGCGCGCTGGAGGAAACCTGGAAAGAGATAAAATACTGCCCCGGTGCCCGCACCCTCGTGGCCACCATGAATGCGTTCGGCGCCACCACGGCGCTGGTCTCCGGCGGGTTCAGCTTCTTCACCGCCCGCGTGGCGGCGGAGCTGGGCTTTGCCACCCACCGCGCCAATATTCTGCTGGATGATGGTGTGGCGCTGACCGGTGAGGTGGGCGAGCCGATTCTGGACAAGGAGGCAAAGCTTGCCGCGCTGGAAGAACTCGCCTCGGCGCGCGGCGTGAAGCTCACCGCCACCCTCACCGTGGGCGACGGCGCCAATGATCTGCCGATGCTGAAAGCCGCCGGGCTGGGCGTAGCTTACCGTGCGAAGCCGGTTGTGGCGGCGGAAGTTATCAACTGTGTTGAGCATACAGACTTGACCTCCCTGCTATTTGCGCAAGGGTATCCGGCATCGGCTTTCAAAGGAGATTGAGATGAAAACGCGCGCCGCCGTGGCCCGGGCTCCGGGCAAAATCCTGTCGCTGGAAACGGTGGAGATCGAAGGCCCGAAATGGGGCGAGGTGCTGGTGGAAATCAAAGCCACCGGCATCTGCCATACGGATGAATACACTCTCTCCGGCGCGGACCCTGAAGGCATCTTCCCCGCCATTCTGGGGCATGAGGGGGCAGGCGTGGTGGTGGATGTCGGCCCCGGCGTGACGTCCTTGAAAAAGGGCGACCATGTTATCCCGCTCTACACGCCCGAATGCCGGCAGTGCAAAACCTGCCTCTCGCAGAAGAGCAATCTCTGCACCTCCATCCGCGCCACGCAAGGCAAGGGCGTGATGCCGGACGGCACCTCCCGCTTCTCCTGCGATGGCGCGCCGGTGATGCATTACATGGGCTGCTCCACCTTCGCGAATTTCACCGTGCTGCCCGAGATCGCGCTGGCGAAGGTGCGGGAGGACGCGCCGTTTGAGAAGATTTGTTATATCGGCTGCGGTGTTACCACGGGCATTGGCGCTGTGTTCAACACCGCCAAGGTGCGGCCTGGCGATAATGTCGTGGTGTTCGGCCTGGGCGGCATCGGGCTTAACGTGATCCAGGGTGCGCGCATTGCCGGGGCGGATAAGATCGTCGGCGTTGATTTGAACAATGGCCGCAAGGAAATGGCTGAGAAATTCGGGATGACGCATTTCGTGAATCCCAGCGAGATCGGCCAGGATCTGGTGCCCTATCTCGTTAACCTCACCGATGGCGGGGCGGATTATTCCTTCGAGTGCATCGGCAATGTGAATGTCATGCGCCAGGCGCTGGAATGCACCCATCGCGGCTGGGGCACCTCCATCATCATCGGCGTGGCCGGTGCCGGGCAGGAGATTTCCACCCGGCCGTTCCAGCTTGTTACGGGCCGCAGCTGGAAGGGCACGGCCTTCGGCGGCGCCAGGGGCCGCACGGATGTGCCGAAGATCGTGGATTGGTACATGGATGGCAAGATCGACATCGACAGCCTCATCACCCATGTGCTGCCCTTCGAGCAGATTAATGAAGGTTTCGAGCTGATGCGCAGGGGCGAGAGCATCCGTTCGGTCGTGGTGTACTGATGTAAAAAAACCCGCTGTAAAAGGCGGGTTTTTTGGATTCTTACGGCTGTTGCAGCGGCGCCTGCTGAATCGGGGCTGACTGCATGGGTTGCATTTGCTGCATTTGCTGTTGCATCGGCTGCATCTGCTGCTGCGGCGGCGCCATTGGCGCCGGGGTAAGCCCGGCGGGTGCCGCATAGCGGGCAAGGGTTTCGCGCAGCGGGTTGGCCCCGGGGTTGTTGCCCTGCCCATTCACCACAATCTGCCGCGCATCCAGGGTCTGGCCGTAATATTGCTGTTCCGCCCCGGCATTGTTGGAAAATACCGAACCCGAGAGCGAAACGCCGCCGTAAAGCCCCTGGGCTTTCGAGAAGCCGATAATATCGGCATCCACGGCGGTGGACATACCCCCGCTCACGCCAGCACCCAGGGTGGCAAAGGTAACCCCGGCATCCGCGCCAAGCTTGAACTGCGAGTTCAGCAGCGCGTTCAGCCCGCCATTGGTCATGATAATCATCATCACCTCAGCGCTCTGCACCCCGGCCTGCAGCCCGAAGCTGCCGGAGCCCATTGAATAGATGGCCGGGTTGGACCAACTGCCATCCGGCGTGCGCGCACTCATCACGCAGCCGCCACCCTCGCCGCCGAAGATAAACCCGGCGCGGAACACGTTGGGGCAGACAACCACGGCGCGGGCTTTGCGCAAAAATTCCTGCGCCTGGTTACCTTGGGCGCCGTCCATCAAATCTTCCAGCGCCAGGGTGGAACTGTCGATCAGATGCTGAGGCGTATCGGCCAAGGCCGGAGCGGTGAAGGCGGCGGAGAAGGCAGCCGCGAGCAGCAGGCGCTTCATGAGAGAACTCCTTCGGTTGGGGTCGCTTTTTGTTGTCTTGGTATGGCAGGTGGGTGTTCGGCCGGAGGCTGGCAAGGCGGGGTGGATGAATGTTCATTAACCGATAAAACCCGCCACCCGCGCGGGCCATGTTCCAGCCGGGTGAGAGAGATATTATCGATCTGCAGGCACAGCGCCTGATGCGGGCTAAGCTCCATCGCATAGGCACAGGCCGCGCGAATGGCCCCGCCATGGCTTACAATGATGGTGTTCTGCCCATTGGCGGCGGTTTTGCAAAGCGCCTCCAGCCCGGCGCCCACGCGCGTGATGAGATGCGAGAAGCTCTCTCCGCCCGGTGGGGTTTCGGCGGCGTTAATAGGCCAGAACGGGTGCCGTTCGTCGTGGCCCCGTTCCTCGAACTGGGAGATCGGCACACCCTGCCAATCCCCAAAATCCTGTTCAATGAAGGCCGGGTCTATCAATCTGTCATGGTCCGGGTATCCCGCGCGCACCAGCGCATCGGCGGTAAGCTGCGTGCGGCTGAGCGGCGTGCACACCATTCGTGCCGGGCGCGGCAGCCGGGCCGCGAGGGCGGAATACGCATTGCATTGCGCCGCCATGGTTTCGTCGCATACGGGCACATCATCCGTGCCGTACAGAAAAGCCAGGCTGTCCCGGTGGACCAAAGCATGGCGGACGAGCCAGAATTGATGCATGATCACTCTCCGATCGATATCAACGCGCCCAGGATTCGCGCGCGGCGGAATTCCGCCCCAAATACGGCAATGGCGGCCAGCATCCACAACATGTTCAGCCAGGCCGCCATGGCCAACTGGCCCCAATCTGTATGGCCGTTCAGCAGCAGGGCGCGCAACCCCTCGAAAATATGCGCGGCGGGCAGGGCCTGCGCCACCGGCTGCAACCAAGCTGGCAAAGAGGCAAGAGGATAGAACACGCAAGCCACTGGGGTAATTCCAAACGCAATGGTCCAGGCCAGCGCCTCCGCCCCGGCGCCATAGCGGAATAATAAAGCCACAATGCCCAGCGCCACCCACCAGCCCATGAAAAGCAGGTTGAAGAAAAACAGCACCATCACCGGGCCAGGTGCGAACAGATCATAATGGTACAGCAAAAAGGCGATGATTGTGGCGGGAAGCAGGCCGATACATGTCCGAATCGCGGAGACCGCCAGCAGCGCCAGCACCAGCTCCGCCGGGCGCAGCGGGCTGACGAACAGATGGCCAAGATTGCGGGACCAGATTTCCTCCATGAAGCTCAGCGTCACGCCAATCTGCGCGCGCAGCACGATCTCCCACAGCAGCACCCCGGCGATAAGCGCCGCCCCGGCCAGAATGGGTGAGCCGGCGTGAATATCGCGGGAGAAGAAATTCGCGGTGAAACCCCAGATCAGCAGCTCCAGCGTCGGCCAATAGGCAATCTCCGCCAAACGCGGCCAGGAGCGCCGGTACATGCACACATGCCGGTACACCAGGCCCCAGATGCGCCGCGCGGCACTCTTCATAGCGCCTCGCTGCGGGCGATGTGGAGAAACACTTCTTCCATGTCCTCCCGCCCGTAACGTGCAATCAGCTCCGCCGGTGTGCCACGGTCCGCAACCCGGCCCTGCTTCATCATCACCACTTCGTCGCACAGCCGCTCCACCTCCGCCATGTTGTGGGAGGCCAGCAGAATGGCCGCACCCGTCTCGGCCCGATATTCCTCCAGCGCGGTGCGGACATAATCGCCGGTATCGGGGTCCAGGCTGGCGGTTGGCTCGTCCAGCAATAAAAGCTCAGGCTGATTAAGGAAGGATTTGGCCAGCGCGACACGGGTTTTCTGCCCGGCGGAAAGCTCGCCCGCGCGGCGGTTCAGCAACCCGGTCAGCCGGAATTGTTCGGCAAGCTGGCCGATGCGGGATTGCAGTTTCGGCACGTTGTAGAGATGCCCGTACACTTCCAAATTTTCCCACACCGTGAGCCGGGCGGGTAGGGAGATGTAGGGCGAGGAAAAATTCATCCGCGCCAGGGCGGCGAAGCGGTTTTTCGCCATGTCGTGTCCCAGCACGGTAATCCGCCCGGAGGTTGGCACCAAAAGCCCCAGCAGCATGGAGATGGTGGTGGTTTTGCCAGCGCCATTGCCGCCGAGCAGCCCCAGAATCTTCCCGCGCTCCAGCGTGAAGGAGAGATTATCCACCGCCAGCGTCTCAGGGTAACGCTTGGTCAGGCTTTCCGCGCGGATGGCTTGCATGGCTTGGGGATAAGCGGCGGGGTAGGCCATGCCAAGGGGGGTCGCGCATGGGAGGCAACCGGTTTATGCCAAGTGCATGGATACCCTGGCGCTTTATTTTCACTGGCCCTTCTGCCTGGCCAAATGCCCGTATTGCGACTTCAACTCCCATGTGCGCGAGCGCCTGCCGCAGGCGGAAATGCTGACGGCGCTGAAAACCGAGCTGGCGTTCGAGGCGGCAAGGCTGGGCAAGCGGCGGGTGGGTTCCATCTTCTTCGGCGGCGGCACGCCAAGCCTGATGGACCCGGAAAGTGTGGCGGAGTTGATCGCTGAATCCGGCCGGCTGTTCACCCTGGCGCCGGAGGCAGAGATCACGCTGGAAGCCAACCCCACCAGCGTCGAGGCTGCCAAATTCTCCGCCTACCGCGCGGCGGGCGTGAGCCGCGTTTCCATTGGCGTGCAGAGTTTCGACGAGCAGGCATTGCGGTTTCTGGGCCGCCAGCACAATGCCGCCCAGGCCATCGCCGCCATTGAATTAGGGGCATCTATCTTTCCGCGCATTTCGTTCGATTTAATTTATGCTTTGCCGGGCCAAACCCAGGCAGCGTGGCGGGCGGAGCTGCGCCGGGCGCTGGGTCTGGCGGCGGACCATCTCTCCCTCTACCAGCTCACCATCGAGGACGGCACCAAATTCGCCACGCTGCACGCGCGCGGGGAATTTGTGCTGCCGGATGAGGACGAGGCCGAGGCGCTCTATGACATCACGGCGGAGGAAGCCGCGCGCTATGGGCTGCAACGCTATGAGGTTTCCAACTACGCCAAGCCGGGCGGGGAGAGCCGCCATAATCTCACCTATTGGCGTTATGGGGATTATGCGGGCATTGGCCCCGGCGCGCATGGGCGGGTTTCGCTGGGTGGCAAGCTGCTCGCCACCACCCGCCACCGCGCCCCGGAAATCTGGATGGAGCGCGTGGCCGCCCACGGCCACGGCACCACGCTGGAGGAGGAGATTCCAGCCGGGGACCGGGCGCGAGAGGCGCTGATTATGGGTTTGCGGCTGCGGGAGGGCATCTCCGCCTCTTATTTCGCCGCGCGCACTGGCATGGCCCTGATAGATGCGGTGGAGCCTGATATTCTGGAGGAATGCATCGTCGAGGGGTATCTTACGTTCTCGGGCGAGCGGCTGGCCGCCACCGCGCAGGGGACCAAACGGCTGGACGCATTGCTGCCGGCCCTTTGCCGATAGTATAGGCACCCCCGGAATAAGGGATTTTCGATGCGCTATGTTTCGACGCGGGGGCAGGCCCCGGAGCTGGATTTCGCCGGTGTGCTGCTGGCTGGCTTGGCTGCCGATGGCGGGCTTTATATGCCTGCCGCCTGGCCGCGCTTTTCCGCCGCTGAGATGAAAGCCCTGCGCGGCCTGCCTTACCCGGAGCTGGCGGCGAAGATCATCGCGCCCTTCGCGGCTGGCAGCATCGGCGAGGCGGAACTGCTGGAGATGTGCCACCGCGCCTATGCGGGCTTTGTGCATAAGGCCACCACCCCGCTGGTGCAGGTGGACACCAACCTCTACGCGCTGGAGCTGTTCCACGGCCCCACGCTGGCGTTTAAGGATATGGCGCTGCAACTGGTGGGGCACTTGTTCGAGCATGTGCTGGCTGAGCGCGGTGAGACGGTGCGGATTGTCGGCGCGACCTCCGGCGATACCGGCTCGGCGGCCATCGAGGCCGTGGCCAACCGGAAGAATATCGACATCACCATTCTCCACCCCGAGGGCAAGACCTCCGAAGTGCAGCGCCGCCAGATGACGACGGTGCAGGCCGATAACGTGCTGAATATCGCAGTGGCGGGCAATTTTGACGATTGCCAGGACCTGGTGAAGGCGATGTTCGCGGATACGCCGTTCCGGGCGGAGATGAACCTCTCGGCGGTGAATTCCATCAATTTCGCCCGCATCGCGGCGCAGATTCCCTATTACGTGTACGCCGCGTTGAATCTGGGCGCACCTGAGCGGGAAGTGGCGGTGGCTGTGCCGACGGGGAATTTCGGCAACATCCTGGCGGCCTGGGCGGCGAAGCAGATGGGCCTGCCGATTGCCAAATTCATCGTGGCGAGCAACCGCAACGATATTCTGAGCCGCTTTCTGGACGCGAATGATATGAGCGTGAAGGCCGTGGAACCGAGCCTCTCGCCATCCATGGATATCGGCGTGAGTTCCAATTTCGAGCGGCTTTTGTTCGAGTTTCTGGGCCGGGACGCGGGGCTGACCGCCAAGACGATGGCGGATTTCCGCGGCACCGGGAAGATGGTGGTGGCGGAGCCGGTCTGGCAATCCATCCGCCAGCAATTCCGGGGCTACCGGCTGGACGATGCGGCGACGCTGGCCGAGATCGCCAGGTTCTGGAAGGAAAGCGCGTATCTGGCGGACCCGCATAGTGTTATCGGCCTGGCCGCCGGGCGGGATTGCGGGCTGGTGGGGATGCCGGTGATCGCCGCCGCCACCGCGCACCCGGCGAAATTTCCGGATGCCATCGAAAAAGCGGTGGGCAGCCGCCCGCCCCTACCGCCGCATCTTTCCGACCTATATGACAGGAAAGAGATCTTCACCCGCGCCCCGGCGGATCTCAACGCCATCGAGACGCTGGTGCGGAATTTTGCGAACAGGAACAGAAATGCCTGAACAGGTTTCCATCACCACACTGCCCTCTGGCCTAACCGTGCTGACTGAGCGGATGGAGCGTGTGGAGACTGTCTCCTTCGGCGCCTATGTGGCCGCCGGGACGCGGCACGAAACTGCTGCCGAGAACGGGGTGGCGCATTTCCTCGAACATATGGCCTTCAAGGGCACCGAGCGGCGCTCTGCCGCGGATATCGCCGAGGCGATCGAGAATGTCGGCGGGCATATCAACGCCTATACCTCCCGCGAGCAGACGGCCTATTACGTCAAGCTGCTGAAGGAGGATCTGGCGCTGGGGGCGGATATCATCGGCGATATCCTCTGCCATTCCAGCTTTGAGCCGGAGGAGCTGGAGCGTGAGCGCGGGGTGATTTTGCAGGAGATCGGCCAGGCGAACGACACGCCGGATGATATCATTTTCGACCATTTCCAGTCTGCCGCCTACCCCAGCCAGCCGATGGGCCGCCCGGTGCTGGGCACGGAGCAGATTATCCGCACCATGAAGCGCGAGGCGCTGCCCGGCTTTATGAGCCAGCATTACACGCCGGATAATATGGTGATCGCCGCCAGCGGTAATCTGTATCACGAGCAGGTGGTGGAGCTGGCGGCGAAGCATTTCGCCGATCTGCCCCATGCCGAGCGCCACGCCCCGATGGCCGCCGATTACATGGGCGGCGAGTACCGGGAGCTGCGGGATTTGGACCAGGCGCATATCGTGCTGGGCTTCAACTCGCCCAGCTATGGCGAGGCGGATTATTACCCGGCCATGCTGCTTTCCACGCTGCTGGGGGGCGGCATGTCCTCCCGCCTGTTCCAGGAAATCCGCGAGAAGCGCGGGCTGGTTTATTCCATCTACAGCTTCACCGCCCCGGCGGAGGATGGCGGGCTGTTCGGCATTTACGCGGGCACTGGTGAATCCGAGGCGGCGGAGCTGATTCCGGTGACGCTGGAGGAGCTGGAGAAGGTGCAGCGCGCGGTGAGCGAGGTGGAGCTGAACCGCGCCCGCGCACAGCTGAAGGCCGGGCTGTTGATGAGCTTGGAGTCCACCGGCAGCCGCTGCGAGCAGCTGGCCCGCCAATGGCAGGTATTCGGGCGGATTATCCCGGTTTCTGAAACCGTGGCGAGGATCAACGCCGTGACGGTGGAGGATATCTGCGCGGCGGGCATTAAGATTTTCCGGCAGAAGCCCACTTTGGCCACCATCGGCCCGGTGGGGCAGGTGCCGAAATTCTCCTCGATCATCGACCGGCTGGCGGCATGAGCCACCTTGCAGATGCCGCGGCCGCGCTGCTGGAGGCAGCGAAGCGGGCAGGTGCCGATGTGGCGGAGGTGGGGCTTTATGAAGGTGCTTCCGTAGGTATCCAGCGCCGCCTGGGCAAGATTGAGGAAACCGAGCGTGCGGAGACCACCGAGTTGGGCCTGCGCGTGTTTCTGGGGCGATGCTCGGCCAGTGTTTCCGCCAGCTCTATCGACCATGGGGCGTTTGCCCGGATGGCCGAGCAGGCCGTGGCGATGGCGAAAGTGGTGCCGGAAGACCCGTATGCGGAAATTCCCTTCGCCCCGCCCGCCCAGGATGCTGGGTTTCTGGAGCTGAATGACCCGGTGGAGCCGAGTGCGGACCTCTTGATTCAACGTGCCAGCGCAGCGGAGGAAGCGGCTTTGGCCGTGCCGGGCGTTACCAATTCGGAAGGGGCTTCGGCGTCCTGGTCCCGCTCCATCTCCGTGCTGGCCACCAGCCATGGGTTTCTGGGGGAATATGCGCGTTCCTCGCATGGCGTCTCCGTTACCGCCATCGCGGGCACGGGTACGGATATGCAGCGCGATTACGATTATGACAGCGTGATCCACGGTGCGGATCTGGGCGATGCCGCCTTGCTTGGCCGCAATGCCGCCGCCCGCGCGCTGGCGCGCCTCAACCCACGCCGCCCGGCCACGGCCAGGCTGCCGGTGCTGTTCAGCCCGCGCGTGGCGGGCTCCATTCTGGGCCATCTCTCCAGCGCCATTTCCGGCGCCGCCATCGCGCGCGGCACTTCGTTTCTGAAAGATGCGCTGGGAAGCCAAATTTTCGCGGCGGGTATTCATATCGTCGATGATCCGTTGCGGGTGCGCGGCCTCCGCTCCCGCCCGTTCGACCGCGAAGGCCAGAGCGTGAAGCGGATGAAGTTTATCGATGGTGGCAGGCTGACTGAGTGGGTGCTGGACACACGCTCCGCCAACCAGTTGGGCCTGAAAACCAATGGCCATGCCGGGGGGCTGAGCAATTTCTACATGGAGCCGGGGCGGATGACGCCCGAGGAGCTGATGGCCGATATTGCCGATGGCCTGTATGTGACCGAGATGATGGGCTCCAGCATCAACGGCCTCACCGGCGATTATTCGCGCGGGGCGGCGGGGTTCATGATAAGGGGCGGGCGGATTGCCGAGCCGGTGGCGGAATTCACCATTGCCGGGAACCTGAAGGACATGTTCCTGAACCTCACCCCGGCGAGCGACCTGGAATTTAAACGCGGCACCGATGCGCCGACGCTGCGAATTGAAGGCATGACCCTGGCGGGAGCGTAAGCTGTGTGATGCGGGTGGCGGGCCACCACGGCCCGCCATCCGACAGCGCGTCCTGGAGGTGGAGGCCACGGCCCATGCTGCATGGAATCTCTACTGCGCCCAGAGTAAAGAAAAACTTAATAATTTCTGACACTTCTCTAATCTGTTACAAAGGCAGCCGGGCTGTACGCTTCACCATGCGCAGGGTGAGCGTGGATTGCACCCGCCTTATGCCTGGCAGGCGGGTCAGCTCCTCGGAATGCAGGCGCTCCAGATCCTCAGCGCCGTTATAAACCACGCGCAGCAGATAATCCGCCTGGCCCGCCAGCAGGTAACATTCCTGCACCTGGGGGATCAGCTTTACGCGGGCCTCGAACCCATCCAGCAATTTACGGTCCTGGCCTTCCAGCGTGATGAACACATAGGCCGTGCCGGGAAAACCGGCGGCTTTTTGGTCCAGCACCAGATGCGTGCCGGCCACGATGTCGCTCTGCAGTAGCAGATGCAGCCGGCGCAGGCAGGCGGAAGGGGAGAGATTTACCTTCTCCGCCAGCTCGATATTCGAAAGCCGCCCGTCTTGTTGCAGGGCATTGAGAATTTTACGGTCTGTCTCGTCCAGATTGATCATGCAGTTTTATTCGCACAAATTTTTAATTTGTAGAATTTATCACCGATAATCATCCATGAAAACCCAAAAATACGAGCAAAATGGCGCCTGATTCGCCGTAATGTTCGAAGATAATTCGGCCGGGACTGCTCCGGCCTTTCGGGAGAAAGCAAATGCGCATCGGTGTACCCAAGGAGATCAAGGATCATGAAGACCGCGTCGGCATGGTGCCGGGGGCGGTGCACGAGCTGGTGGCGCACGGCCATGAGGTGCTGGTGCAGCATAATGCGGGCAAGAATATCGGCCTGACGGATGAGGATTATGTGGCGGCGGGTGCGAAAATAGCCCCGGATGCGGATGCCGTGTGGGCCCAGGCGGATATGATTGTGAAGGTGAAGGAGCCGCTGGCCGTGGAGCGCAAGAAGCTGCGCGCCAGCCAATTGCTGTTCACTTACCTGCATCTGGCGCCAGACCCGGAGCAGGCGAAGGACCTTATCGCCTCAAATGCCACCTGCATTGCTTATGAAACCGTGACCAGCGCGGCGGGTACGCTGCCGCTGTTGCAGCCAATGTCCGAGGTGGCGGGGCGGATGTCCGTTCAGGTGGGGGCGCAGTATCTTGAAAACGCTTATGGCGGGCCCGGCATGCTGCTGGGCGGCGTAGCGGGCGTGGCCCCTGCCAATGTGGTGATTCTGGGCGGTGGTGTTTCCGGCACCAACGCCACGCTGATGGCCGTGGGGCTGGGGGCGGATGTGACGGTGGTGGACCGCTCGCCGGATGTGCTGCGGCGGATTATCGCCACCTTCGGCACCCGCGTGAAAACCGCCTTCTCCACCAAGGATATGGTGGGCAAGCTGGTGGCGCAGTCGGATCTCGTCATCGGCACCGTGCTGATCCCTGGTGCGGCGGCGCCGAAACTGGTGACGCGTGACATGCTGAAGACCATGCGCCCGGGCTCGGTAATTGTGGATGTGGCGATCGACCAGGGCGGCTGCACGGAAACCTCCCGCGCCACCACGCATTCAGAGCCGGTTTATGTGGTGGATGGTGTGACCCATTATTGCGTGGCGAACATGCCGGGCGGGGTGGCGCGCACCTCCACCTTCGCGCTGAACAACGCGACACTGCCCTTTATTCTTGCTTTGGCGGATAAGGGCTGGAAGCAGGCGCTGAGCGATGACAGGCATCTGCGCGATGGCTTGAACGTGCAAGGCGGGGCGATTACTCACCCCGCCGTGGCGGCAGCGCTGGGGCTGGCGCTGCGCCCGGTGGAGGCGGCCCTGGCCGCCTGAAAGCGAGCTCTAAGAGCCTTTCTTATCCCACGGCGCCTGGCCGAGATTAACCTGCTTGGGCGTGGTGTTGGACCCGGCCAATGCGCCCGCCCCGGCGCCGATGCCAGCCCCCACCACCACGCCGATAGGCCCGCCGACGATTCCGATGAGCGCACCCGTGGCGGCGCCCCCGGCGGCGGTGCCGGAGGTGCGGCCCGTGCCATGGCCGCATCCCGCAAGGGAAAGTGCCGCGGCGAACATCAGGCATTTTTTGAACATTCTAATCTCCTGCAAGGTGCGATGCTTGTTTCAGACCCGCGCCGCGCCGCGCAAGTTTCGAAATGTTCAATTAGGGCACAATTGGTTCTCGCGGGCGCTCACCGCCCTTTAAACCCCTGATTCCGCGTGCTGCCCTGGTTAAAAAAGAGTTGCGAATAACCCCCCATGCCGTACATGGTGGGGTGAAAATAACGCGGAGGCACAGATGTCCGATACGTCGAAATTTTCCGTGCAGCTCAAGAAACCAGGCTGGGTGGACGACTTCAAAGCCTTCATCATGCGGGGCAATGTGGTCGATCTGGCGGTGGGTGTCGTTATCGGCGCGGCTTTCACCGGTATTGTCGGCTCGCTGGTGAAGGATATCATCAACCCCATCATTGGGCTGATCACCGGCGGGGTGGATTTTTCCAATCATTTTGCCATCCTGCGGGGGACACCGGCGCTCACTTTGGCGGACGCCCAAAAGGCCGGAGACGTAACAATTAATTATGGCCTGTTTATCAATGCCATCATCAATTTTCTCATCGTCGCGGCGGCTATTTTCTGGATGGTCCGGTTGATCGAAAAAATCTACAAGGCGCCCAAGCCCGCCCCGGCTGGCCCCACGCCAACCGAGGCGTTGCTGACCGAAATACGCGACCTGCTGAAAACGGAGCAGCCGCCCGCGTGAGGCCAGGCTTCCCTCCGGCCTGATATGTGCTAATTCCCCGGTCCATGCGTCAGTACCTGGAATTCGAGAAGCCCGTCGCCGAGCTTGAGAGCAAGATCGAGGATTTGCGGCAGATGACGGCCGCCCCCGGCGAGATCAACATCGCCGAGGAGGTGGCCAAGCTTTCCGCCAAGGCTGATGCGCAGCTGAAAGCCATTTACGCCAAGCTGAGCCCTTGGCAAAAGACCCAGGTGGCCCGCCATGCGGAGCGGCCGAAGGCGCTGGGTGTTATCGCCGCGCTGATCGAAGATTTTACCCCCCTGGCAGGCGACCGTGCCTATGCGGACGATGCCGCCATTGTAGGCGGCATGGGGCGTTTCCGGGGTAAGGCGGTGATGGTGATCGGCACCGAGAAGGGCACGGATACTGAAAGCCGCCTGAAGCATAATTTCGGCATGGCCAAGCCCGAGGGCTACCGCAAGGCCCGCCGCCTGATGGAGTTGGCGGGAAGGTTCAACCTGCCGATTCTTACCTTTGTGGATACGTCCGGCGCGTTTCCGGGCATAGAGGCCGAGGCGCGTGGCCAGGCGGAAGCCATCGCACGCGGGATTGAGGCTTGCCTGGATGCGCCGGTGCCATTTGTTGCCACCATTATCGGCGAAGGCGGCTCCGGCGGGGCTATTGCGCTGGCCGCGGGCAATGCGGTGCTGATGTATGAGCACGCGATTTACTCGGTGATCTCGCCGGAGGGCTGTGCCTCCATCTTGTGGCGTGACTCCGCGCAGGCCGCCGTGGCGGCGGAGGCGATGCGGATCACCGCGCAGGATTTGAAGAAGCTGGGGCTGATCGACGAGATTGTGCCCGAGCCGATGGGCGGGGCGCACCGCGACCCCGAGGTGGCTTTGGCGGCGCTGGGCGATGCGGTGGAAGCGGCGCTGCAACCCTTGCTGGGCCAGCGGCCCGAGGCGTTGAAGGTAAAGCGCCGGGAGAAATTTCTGGCGATGGG
>JAGXAO010000002.1 GCA_018971565.1 Rhodospirillales bacterium | reverse complement strand
CCGGCCGGCCAGACCGGCTGACGGTTCTCGCCTTCGTAAGCGACCCTGCCAGTGAACAGGTTTTGCGCGATAGTCTGAGCGAGGCAACCACCGGCGGCATGGATATCCGGCGTGGCACCGTACGCACCGCCATTGCCGCTATGGCCAAGCTGCAAACGCCTGAAGTCTTGATCGTCGACATTGCAGGAGAAGAGCAGCCATTACAGGCGCTGGGAGAATTGTCGGACGTGGTGGAGCCTGGCGTGCGGGTTCTGGTGGTTGGTGACAGCGCGGAGGTGGATTTTTACCGTCATATCACCCGTGGCATGGGGGTTATGGAGTATCTCTTCAAACCTCTTACGCGGGAAGCGGTGGCACGGCATTTCTCACCACTTATCACTCGTAAGGCATTGGGCCAGGATGCAGCGCGGGGTGGGCGTGTGGTGGTCATCGTCGGTGCTCGTGGAGGGGTCGGGGCGACAACGGTAGCCGGAAACCTTGCCTGGATGCTTGGTGTCACGGCAAAGCGGCATACGGTATTTGTTGAATCAGACATTCATATGGGTTCCGGGGCTTTGCTGCTTGGCGGCAAAACCGGGCCTGGTCTGCGCATGGCATTGGAAACACCGGACCGGATTGATCCGCTGTTCATCGAGCGTGCTGCCCAGCCTGTGGCGGAACGCCTGCACGCGCTTGCTTCGGAAGAGAAGTTGACCGAGCCCATGGAGTACGCGCCGGGTGCTGCGCGCCGGCTGATTGAGGCTTTGCGTGTGCGCTACAACTTCATCGTCATGGATGTGCCGTTTCTGCCGATGGCATGTAACCGAGAATTAATTGAGTTTGCGCATCATCGCGTGATCGTCATGGACCCTTCGCTTGCCTCCGTACGGGATACGTTGCGCCTGCTTAGCCTGCCCAATGGCCCTTGGCAGCCGCAAAGCCCCACCGTGGTGCTAAACCGCCAAGGCCGCCCGGGCGGCCTAACCCGCAAGCAGATTGAGGAAGCGTTGAAGGTTAAGATTGACGTTTCGATTCCAGATATTCCAAAACAGTTGAACGAAAGCGCCAGCTTTGGTGAACCAGCCGTTGCGACCAAAGGGCCGTTTCGGCAGGCGATCTGGGACTTGTCCAGAGAGATAGGTTTTGTGGCGGGGCGGGACGAGGACGGAGGAGCGACAGTTCGTGCCGGCGGCTCCGTTAATGGCATGTTTAAGATGTTAGGCTTGCAGAGGGGGTAGCTGCGATGTCGGAGAGTGTTCCGGTCTTTGGGCGGCGGCAACGCGAGGAAATCGCGCCGGTTGCTTCACCCGCCACGTCAGCGCCAGCGCCCCTGCTGCAACAGAACGAAGTTGTACGGATCCCGCTAGACACGGGGGCAACCGTCCGTGCCGAGATCGCTGATCTGCGCAATCTCTGCTTAACCAGGATGGATGCGACCGCCGTGGCGGCGCTTGCCCCCGAGCGCTTATTAATCGAAGTAGAACGGTTAATTTCTGACCTCGCCACCGACAAACGCGTACAGTTGAACGGCCGTGAACAACGCGCTCTGGCGACGGAACTGGTTGATGACATGTTGGGGCTCGGGCCGCTTGAGCCGCTGCTGCTTGATGAGTCGATCAACGATATAATGGTGAACGGGCCAGATCATGTTTTCATCGAACGCTCCGGCAAGCTTCTCCAGGTTCCGGTTCGTTTCAGAGACTGGACGCATCTGACAAACATCTGTCAGCGTATCGCGGCTTCCATCGGGCGGCGGGTGGATGAATCGAGCCCAATGTGCGACGCGCGTCTTAAAGATGGCTCCCGCGTTAACATTGTGCTGCCGCCTTTGGCGATTGACGGGCCATCCATCTCCATCCGCAAATTTGCTAAAAAGCCGATCGATTTTAAAAAGCTCATCGAATTTGGCGCTATGACGCCGCCGATTGCGCGCGTGCTTGAAATTGCTGCCCGTTGCCGCCTCAACATCATCGTTTCTGGTGGTACTGGTTCGGGCAAAACGACAATGATGAATGCGCTTTCGCGGTTTATCGATTCCACCGAACGTATAGTGACGGTTGAGGATGCTGCCGAACTGCAATTGCAGCAACCTCATGTGGTGCGGTTGGAAACAAGACCGCCAAGCCTGGAAGGCAAGGGCGAGGTTACCGCCCGGGATCTTGTCAAGAACGCGTTGCGTATGCGTCCAGACCGGATCATCATCGGTGAAACCCGCGGTGGCGAAGCGTTTGACATGCTGCAAGCCATGAACACTGGCCATGATGGTTCCATGTCGACCATCCACGCCAATAATACCCGCGATGCACTCTCCCGTATTGAGAACATGGTGCAGATGTCAGCGATGGGCCTTACACCGCGCGCTATTCGCCAGCAGATATGTGCCGCTGTTAACATCATCATCCAGGTCGAGCGCCAGCGAGACGGCGGCCGCCGCGTTATACAGGTAACCGAAATTGCCGGAATCGAAGGCGAGACGCAGCTTCTGAACGATATTTTCAAGTTGGAAATTACTGGTGAGACGCCGAACGGGCGTCTGGTTGGTCACTATGAGGTCAGCCGTATCCGCTCATCCTTTACCGAACGGCTGCAATATTTCGGATTGGATCGCGCCTGGCTTGCGGCACTGGAGGAGGTGTAATGCTGCTGCACCAGCTATTCGTTCTGCTTGCTTTGGTTGTATTGCTGGCCGCAGCGGCGGTAGGGGTGACAATTTGGACCGTCTTAGGGCATGAACGCGAGACGAGGCTGCAAAGCAGAATCAAGCACGCAACAATGTCTGAGGCGCAGCCGATATCCACGGTTGATGAAGAACTTAGCCTGGTTCGTACAACATCGCGGATAGAACAGCTGAAGGAGCGTGCCGCCGGGTGGATTGGGGTGGATCTGCAGCAAGCCGAAACCTACCCGATCAAATGGTGGCTGGTGCCGCCCCTGGCCTTGCTGGCAACAGCCGCCATTATGTGGCTGGCTTCGCACCCGCTTGGGCATCACCAAAAAATCTGGCTGCCCGTCAAATATTTTGGCTCTCCATTGCTCTGGTATATGCTGGATCGTTTTATTTTCAACTGGTTCAAAAATCGCCGCAACGCAAAGCTGATAGAGCAATTCCCTGATGCGTTGAATACGATTGTTCGTTGCGTGCGCGTTGGCATTCCCATGGGTGAAGCATTGCGTACCGTGGGCGGCGACGCTTTGGAGCCGACAAAACGGGAATTTACCATTTTGGCCGATAAGGTAAGCATCGGCATCCCGCTTGATGTCGCGCTGCGCGAATTGTCGGAGCGGATAAAGCTCACCGAATACCAGTTTTTTGCGACCGCGATCACGTTGCAGTCACGCTCAGGCGGCGGCATTACCCAAACACTGGAAACGCTGGCAGATGTAATTCGCAAGCGCGTGGCATTGAAAGCCCGCGGCTATGCGCTTACCGCTGAAGCGCGGATGGGTTCAATGGTGCTTACTGTGCTGCCGTTTTTTGCGGGCGGAGTGCTGTTCTGGCTTCAGCCGTCATACATCAAGATTTTGTTCACGACATCAAGCGGGGAGGCGGTGCTGGGCGCCGCGGCTCTGCTTATGGGCGCAGGCATGGGCGTTATTCAATTTATGATCAGCAATGTTCTTAAATAATCAAACTCAGATAATCTATGTTTTGCTAGCCTTGGCTGGATGCCTGGTGCTTCTCGCTGTGGCGGGCGCGGCCTTGGCGAAGGAGGTAGCGCGCTCACAGAAATTAAACAGACGACTCGATCTGGCAATTAACGGCCGCAACCAAGTTGTTGTTGAGGAAGTGAAGCCCGAAGGATCTTTTCTACTCAGGCTGGTATCGTCGTTTGGGTTGTTCATAGCTCGCTCGGGCCTGCTTTCCCGCAAAACTTTGCAGGAAATGAGGGCGACATTGGAAGGAGCAGGGTTTCGCGGGGGCAAGGGGCTTGGCCTGTTCATTGGCGCCAAAATTTTGCTCTTTTTTCTCATACCCACTGTTTTATATTTTTCGCTCAAGAATTTTATGCCGGGATTGCTCGGGTTGTGCCTGAAGATAGGCGGTGGTGCCGTTGGCGGAATGCTGCTGCCGGAAATGCTTGCGACGAATATTCGTACGCGCCATCTGGAGAATGTTGAGCGTGGCGTTCCAGACGCTTTGGACATGCTGGTGATTTGCGCGGATGCCGGTTTGGCGCTGGAGGCAGGAATCGCACGCGTTTCACAAGAAATTCAGACCCTGAACCCTGACCTCGCCCAGGAGTTGATACAGACATCCAGAGAGTTGCAGATTGGTGCGGATATGCGCAGCGTCATGACTGGGCTAGGGCAGCGCACAGGCCTGGAAGTGCTTAAGCGCTTGGCGACGACATTGGCTCAATCACTGCAATTTGGTACACCCTTGACGCAGGCATTGCGTACCCTGTCGGCGGAGCTACGCGCCGAGGCGCTTATCAAGTTTGAAGACAGAGCTGGAAAACTGCCGACACTGATGACGCTGCCCATGATCATTTTTATTCTTCCCTGTGTGTTCCTTATTGTTGGCGGTCCCGCCATCATAAATGTTATGGCCACCCTGCACCGTTGAATAACAATCAATAGAAGAAGAGTTTATGAATCCTTCAATTTTTGCAAGTTCAGGATGTTTCCGCCACAAGGCTCTGCGCCAAGCCGCGCCGGCCATTTTGGCGCTTGCGCTTGCGGCTTGCACGCAGCCCAACGCGGCTGACACTGCCGCATCGGGAAGTGTTGGCCCCAACACGCTAAACGTGGCTGATGCGGCGATCTCAGGGGGGGACCCCAACATGGCCCTTTCCATTTCCCAATCGGTGCTTAAGGAAGATCCAGACAATGTTGACGCGCTGGTGCACGAAGGAGACGCTTATTACGCGCTCGACCGTTGCCTGCCGGCGCAGGCCGCTTACCAAACGGCGTTGCGGTACGATGCAAAATCCAGCCCCGCGGAAACCGGCGTGGGACGCTGCCTTTTAAAATCGGACCCAGCCGGTGCCGAGCAGGCATTTCTCGCGGCTGTGGCCGCAGACCCGGGCAATGCCGCCGCCTGGAGCGATATTGGCGTCGCGCGGGATTTGCAGGGCAATTTCCAAGGTGCCGTGCAGCCATACCAGCAATCGATCCTTATCAACCCTGGCAGTGTTGCGACTGTCGTAAATCTGGGACTTTCACTGGCGCTTTCCGGCCATGGGGCTGAGGCGTTGCAATATCTCGGCCCGCTTGCCACAGGCCAAGGGGCTACGCCAAAAATCCGGGAGGATTACGCCGCGGCACTCATTGCCGTAGGCGATGATGAGAAGGCAAGAACGGTTCTGGCGATCGATTTGCCGCCTGATCAAGTTCAGCAGGCAATGGACGGGTTTTCGGCATTGATCGCCAACTCCATTGCAAACCCCGCGCCACCGCCCGCGCCTGCGCCCACTCAGCCGGTAGTTGCCACGCCTCCAGTAAGCACCATCCCAGCGCCGTCGGCAACAAACCCGCCTGTATCTTTGGCGCCGCCGCCAGCCACGGCACCAACACCGGTTCCTGCACCTGCTGCTGTGCCAGCCCAGGTGGTGGCCCCGGTTCCGGTGAATAACGATCCTGATGCGGCCTATACCGGCCCATCTCCTATTCCTGGCGCAGTGTCGTCCTCAACGCCGGGGCCGGTTGCGCCGCCACCTGTACCCTCTACTTCAGCGCACCCTCCGGGGCCAACCGCATCGATCGCAGCGCCAGTTCCGGCGTCTTCAAGCGTGGTCGGCTCCATCGCCGTCCAGCTGGGCGCTTTGAATAGTTCGGACGAGGCAAAAGACCAATGGAATAAAATGTCGACTGCCGCCCCGACTCTTTTTCAAGGAAAATCCCCGGATATTCGTGAGGCAGAGGTTAAGGGGCAGACATATTACCGTCTGCGCACGAACGGCTTCTCGTCAAATGTGGATGCCGCGCGGTTCTGTGGGGAAGTCTCCGCCGCAGGCTATGCCTGCACCGTCGCGAATTTTTAAAAATATCAGGCTCCACCAGCAACAGCGGAGCCTGACGAGAATTTGTGTTAGCTACCGCCCCCGGTGGGTGTGCCGGCGGTGGGCTTGCCGGGGCTGGAATTGGCGCCGTTGCCCATCCCGCTAGGCGGAGCAGCCATCATCGGCGTGGAGCCCGGTGTGCCTGTACCCATCGTGCCAGTGCTGGCAGACCCCATGGATCCTGTAGCATTTGTGCCACCATTCGCTGTGTTGCTTGTGGAGTTCATGCCGTTCGCATTACCGCTTGTGATGCCTGTCGAACTTGTGCCGCTGGTGCCAACGCTGGCGGACGTGTTGCCCGCAGACTGGGCGAAAGCAGGCGCGTAGGCGCCGATTGCCAAAATGCAGGCCGTGGCTGTGATAATGCGCTTCATCCTGTAATCTCCATTGTTTTGGATAACCGGTAACGCCGGTTCACAGGGATATGGGGGTTGGTGCCGGGCGTTGCATGACGAGAACCTGAACATTGGGACGGACGCTGGCGCCCGCCCATTTCAATCAAGTGGTAACAGCGCGGATCCGCTGCAATGCTTCATTCTTTCCAAGCGCCATCAGCGTTGCGTCAATGCCGGGGCTCGTTGTGCTGCCGGTTAGCGCGGCGCGAAGCGGCTGCGCCACCTGGCCCAGTTTGCGCCCCTCGGCTTCGGCAAAAGCCCGCAACGCCGCGTCAATCGCTTCGTTGTTGAATGTCACGTTCTCCAGCACGCTCGCCAGCCGAGTCAGCATTTCCTTGTTCTCATGCGTCAGCAACGCCTCGGCCTTCGGCTCGAAGGGCAGCGGCATCTCACGCGCCAGAAATGCGGAAGATGCTGCAAGCTCCTCCAGAGTTTTCGCGCGCTCCTTCAACCCCGGCATGAGGTGCAGAATACGTTGCATCGCTGCCGTACCCACGGTTACGTCCGCTTTCGCCAGGCGCTCCACCACATTGTCCCGCAGCCGCGTGTCATCGGCCTGGCGCAGCCACATGCCGTTCAGGTGGGTCAGTTTCGCATAATCCATGCGGCTGGCGGCGCGGCCCACGCCTTCCAACGTGAAAAGCTGAATCTGCTCGTCCCGGCTCAGGAATTCCGCATCGCCATGGCCCCAGCCGAGGCGCAGCAGATAATTGCAGAGCGCCTCCGGCAGAAAGCCCTGCTCGCGGAATTCCAGAACGCTCACCGCGCCATGGCGTTTGGAAAGCTTGGCGCCATCCGCGCCGTGGATCAGCGGAATATGCGCGAATTCCGGTTTTTTCCAGCCCATGGCATCGTAAATCTGAATTTGCCGGAATGTGTTGGTAAGATGGTCGTCACCGCGGATAACATGGGTGATGGCCATGTCATGGTCATCCACCACCACGGCATGCAGATAGGTCGGCGTACCATCCGAGCGCAGGATGATCATGTCGTCCATCTCGGCGTTTTTTACCCGTACCTCGCCCTGCACGAGGTCGTTCAGCACCACCTCGCCCTCGCGCGGGGCACGCAGGCGGATGGCGGGTTTCACGCCTTGCGGCGCTTCGGCAGGGTCGCGGTCGCGCCAGCGCCCATCGTAACGGGGCGGGCGCTTTTCGGCGATCGCCTGTTCGCGCATCTCGGTCAGCTCCTCCGGCGTGCAATAGCATTTGTAAGCCTTGCCTTCTGCCAGAAGCTGCATCGCCACCTCCGCGTGCCGCGCCTCGCGGGTGGTCTGGTACACCGGCGGTTCGTCGGCTTTCAGGCCCAGCCAGTCCAGCCCGTCCAGAATCACTTGCACGGCTTCCTGGGTTGATCGCGCGCGGTCCGTATCCTCAATCCGCAGCACGAACTCGCCGCCATGATGCCGGGCAAAAAGATAGTTAAAGAGCGCGGTGCGGGCGCCGCCAACATGCAGCAGCCCGGTGGGCGAGGGGGCAAAACGTGTGCGAACTTTCATGCTCCGCCTGTTACCTTGTTGCGCCGCGTTGTGCCAGCGGGGGGAACAGGTTAACGTTCGGAAACAACTGGAGGTAGTGTTGTTGGCAGGCTGGTTCGCGCGCTGGGTAGAGGCGGAACAAGGGCGTTTCTTCCTGCTCTCACCCGTCGCGATGGCGGCGGCGATCCTTGCTTATTTCGCATTGCCCGTGGAGCCACCATTGTGGCTTGGTGTTTTGGCGCTTGCGGCCTCCGGTGCGGTGCTCGCGGCGGGGTGGCGGCATCCTTATTGGCGTTTTGCCGCCTTCATGGTTCTGGCGGCATCGCTCGGTTTTGCCAGGGCTGAGTGGCGCACCGCCGCCATGCCACCCCTGGTGAACGTGCCGGATGGTGTGGCCAGCCTTTCGGGTTTTGTGGCGCGCGTGGAGCCTCTGCCCGGCGGCGCGCGGGTGCTGCTACGGGCGCCGCGCATTGATTACGGCCCCACGCTGCGCCGGACCGTGCGTATCAAGCTGAAGCCCGGGGATATACCGCCGCGCCCAGGCGCGCTGGTGAAATGCTATGCCCTGTTGTTCGCGCCGGACCGCCCGGCCTATCCCGGAGGGTGGGACCAGGGCCGCGACTATTATTTCGCGAATATCGCCGCCGTGGGCGCGGCATTAACGCCGCTGAAAATCATCCGCCCTGCGCCAGCAAACCGGCTGGCGGATAGCCTGCAAGCCCTGCGGGCGGGCATTTCCGCCACCATTCTGCACGCCTTGCCGATCTCCACCGGTTCAATCGCGGTTACATTGCTCACTGGCGATGAGCAGATTATTCCGCCGGATGAACGCAAGGCATTCGTGCTCTCGGGTCTGGCTCATATTCTCGCGGTCGCCGGTCTGCATGTAGGCATTGTCATGGGGCTGGTGTTTTTCGCGGCACGCTGGGCGCTCTCTCGAAGCATATGGATGGCGCTGCACTTGCCGGGTAAACCCATAGCCGCCGTGCTGGCGCTGGCGGGCGGTGGGGGGTACGCGCTGCTTACTGGTGCGCATCTGCCGATTCTGCGCAGCTTGGCTATGGCCAGTCTGGCTACGCTGGGTGTGCTCATCGGCCGCAAGGCGGTTTCCATGCGCGGCCTTGCCATCGCCGCGATGGTGCTGCTGCTGGCAATGCCCGAGGCCATTCTCTCCGCCAGTTTTCAGATGAGTTTTTCCGCTGTGGCGGCGCTTATCGCGGGGTATGCGGCGGTGCATCCTGTTTGGTCGCGTTTTCATGCTTCGCGCGGCACCGGGGGTGCCTTGCTTATGCACGTGGCGGAGCTGGCTTTCACCAGCCTGCTGGCGGGTGGCGCTTCCATGCCGTTCTCGGCTTATCAGTTCCAGCAGATTGAACCCTATTGGATTCCCGCCAATCTGGTCGCCGTGCCGCTCACCGCGTTCTGGATTATGCCATGGGGGCTTTTGGGGCTGACCTTGTTAAAGCTGCATCTGGCCTGGCTGGCTTTTCGGCCAATGGGCTGGGGTATTGCCGTTATTGTGTGGATGACGCAGCACATCGCCACCTGGCCCAAGGCGCTCATGCCCGTTGCGCCGATGCCCAATGCAGCTATTTTATTGATCGCGGCTGGCCTCGCCTGGCTTTGCATCTGGCGTTCGCGCGTACGGCTGGGGGGGGTGGCGCTCATGGCCATGGGCTTAGCCGTGGCATTGCTGGCTCGCCCGCCTGATTTACTTATTTCACCGGATGCAAGGCTTATCGCCATCCGCTCTGGCACCCAGATTTTGTTGGCTGAAGAGCCGAAGGCCGGCAAATTCACCCTGGAACAATGGCAGAGCGTCTGGGGCGGGCGTCCGCTCATTCCGGCGCAGTGCAGCAGTGCAGCTTGCCTGCTGGGCCGGGTTTTATACGCCACCACGCCAGTTTCAAATTGTCTCGGCGCGGCTTTGCTGCTCTCGCCCGTACCGCAGATGGGGTGCCCAGGCGTTATAATTCTAGATCCGGCCTTCACCCAACGCGCGGGCGCTGCCGCCGCCTGGCTGAAAACATCAGGCGTATTGGTGCGGACTGACCGAATGGCCCAAGGCAATCGCCCCTGGGTGGTGCCATATCCACAACTTTAGATTGTTAAGTTACCAAAATTTTGTTAATAATTTAGCCATGAGCATCGCGCTTCCGAACCTCGCCTTGCCAGCCCTGCAACCACCAGCGGCGCATTGGGCAACTTTAAGGCGGCATTGGCGGCTTGTGCTGGCCTGCACCGCCGCCAGCCTGGCTCTGGCAGCTCTGGCCTTGGTCATGCTGCCCGCCAGCTACAGCGCAACGGGTATTGTGTTGTACGACCCGGCTGGCGCGGCCTTGCCAGGCAACCCCTCAAGCGTGGTGCAAAACAGCCTGGATGAAGATGCGGTCACCGTCAGCCAGGGCGCCATCATCGCCTCGCTGCCCGCCGCGGCCGCCATCGCGCAGCAGCTTGGGCTGGCGCAGGCCCCTGCCTTCAACCCGGCCTTACGCCGCCGCCACTTTCCCTTCACCTTGCTGCCGCGCGGGGCCGCCCCCACCAGCGCCGACCTTGCCAGCAATGTGCAGAGCCGCCTCAGTGTCTCGGTATTGCCCGGTTCGCGCGTGCTCAGTGTTTCCTTCACCGCCCCATCCCCCGCGCTTGCCGCCAATGCGGCAAATATGGCGATGCGGCTCTACCTGGACCATGAGCGGGAAACCTCGTTCCAGGCGCTGACAGACGCACAAGACTGGCTTGAAAACCATTCCGAGGCCGTCCAGCGTCAGCTTGACGATACCGAAACCGCGCTGGCCAAGGCGCGAGCCGGGGCCGGAATGGTGCAGGGCACGCAGGCCACCCTCACCACGGAAACCGCGAGCCGCCTCGCGGCCTCGCTGGTAGAGGCGCAAGCTGGTTTGGCCATGGCCCAAGCGCGGCTGAATGCCGCCGCCCATGCCGGGGGAGACGCCGCCGCGGCCAACGCCGCCATCGCGCCTAATCTGTTGCCGCTGCGTACACAGCAGGCGGAGCTGGCGGCACAGGTGCGGTCTTTGGCCAACGAATATGGCGCCGATTATCCTCCTCTGGTCACCGCCCGCTCGCAGCTTGCCGCCCTCACCGGGCAGATCAACGCTGAGACCGCCCGTGAGATGGACGCCGCCCGCGCCGAAATGGCGGCGGATGCGGCGGAGGTTGCCACGCTTCAAACGGCGCTCGCCCAGGCGCGCACCCAAAGCCAGACGGAGGACGAGGAAGCCGCCCCGGTGCGCGCGCTGGAGCAGCGGGCCGAAGCCGGACGGGACATGCTGCGCGCAATGACCATCCAGGCCGGGCAATTGGCGCAGGATGCCTCGCTGACCAGGCCGGATGCACGGATTCTTTCCGCCGCCGCCATGCCCGCACACCCAATCTCCCGCCATGCGCCGCTGGTTCTAGGCGCCTCTTTGATGCTAGGACTGTGCCTGGGCGTGCTGCTGGCCGGGTTGCTGGATGCGTTGGATACTTCCTTGCGGTCAGGCACTGCGCTGCGGAACGAATTCGGGCTCGTCTGCCACGCATTATTGCCGGAAACGCCAAACCCGGCGGAAGCAGCGCTTATCGCCCCGTTCTCGCTGTATGCCGAGCAATTGCGCGCGCTGCATACCGGGCTGGGGTTGGGGCAGGGGCAAAGCCGCATTCTGGCGGTAACGGCGGCGCGGCCGGGCGAGGGTAAGACCACGCTTTGCGTTGCCCTTGCCCGCACTCTGGCGGCCGCAGGTGTGAAGGTGCTGGCGATTGATGGTGATCTGCGCCAGCCGAGCTTCAATGCAATTTTTGGCATCCGGGGCAAGCCGGGGCTTGCGGACCATTTGGCGGGGCAGGCGGCCCTGGCCGATTGCGTGGTGCAAGACCGCCTGACGCCGCTCAGCGTGCTGCCCGCCGGCACCCAGAGCCGGGCGGCGCTAAATCTGCTTCTGTCTACAGCGTTACCTGCCTTGCTTCGCGCGCTGCGTGAAGATTACGACCTCATTCTGCTCGATGCTCCACCCGCTTTTGCCTTGGCGGAAGGCCGTGTGCTTGCCCGCCTGGCCGATGCCGCGTTGCTTTGTGTGCGTTGGGGTAACACACCGCGCCATGTGGTGCGCGGCGCCATTACCCTGCTGCACGAGGCGGGGGCGAGCATCGCGGGGGCGGTGCTGACGCGAGTGGACGCCAAAGCGCATGGCCGCTCCGGCCATGCCGACGCGGAGTTCTACGCGCCGCGCTATGGCGGGTATTTCTCGAAGGAAGGTTAATTCGTGAGCCGGTTTAGCGCCGGCATCCGGGCGAATCCGTAATATTTGAGCGCAACCGGCCCAAACAGCCCGGAGATCATCAGAACCGGCGCGAACAATAGAAAATGCATGCCGTCCCAGGAGAGGAAATGCAGCATCACGCCCTTCGCCAAGCCAATGAAGATGGTGTTGCCTAGATAGATGATGAAGCTGTAACGCCCGAAAAACAGTAGCATTGTCTGCACCCGGCTGGGGGGGATGCGCCGCATCGCCCCATGCAAGGCGGGCATGGAAAGCGCGCCCAGCGGCAGCATCACCGCCTTTTGTTCAACGCCCTGGCCCCAGAGTGCCACGCAAACCAACCCCGCCAGTAATGCTACCAGCGCCCATGGCCAGAAGCGGTCCATCGCCTGGTTCCAGCGCGGCTCGGCAAACCCGGCAGCGGTCCCCATCAAAAAGAAGGGCGCGTAGGCAAACACACGGTCGGCATAGGCATAGGCAGGCACCGGAAGCCAGTACAGCAGCAGCGAGGCCGCCAGCAGCCAGGGCAGCCTTTTCCGCCGCCCATTCAGCAGCCAGAGCGTCGCCATGGAAAGCACGAACAATACAAATAAATACCATACGGAAAGGGCTGGGCTGGCGGCGGTGTGCCAGAACAGCCCGTTTATTCCCGCCGCGATGGATACAGGCACGTGGTCTACGAACATGAACCGTGCGGCAGCCATTTTACCAGCCAGCACCAGTAGCCCCAGCCCAAAAAACGGCAACAGCAGGCGGCGCGCACGCGCCCTGAAGGCCGGCCGCAAGGCCGCCCGTCCGTTGGCCAGAAAGCCGGACATGCCCGCGACCAGCCCGCTGAGATACAGGAAAAACGGCATGTGGAAGGCATAGACCGCCCGGCGCAATGGTTCGTACCAATGCACCCCCTGCGGGTCTTGCCGCGCCACCAGATGCCCGAAGACAACGAGCAAAATGGCGAACCCCTTGGCGATGTCGATATCCAGGCGCCGGTTACGCATAAAATAAACCTAAAGTTGTTTATTCATTAACATAAATCCATTAAATCTGATAACGGGGTGGCGTGTTTTTTCGCCGTGCTCTTTTTCTGTTTTCCTTGGCAGCGCCACTTTCAGCGCGCGCGCAGATGCTGGACGAGCTGCTGCCGAGCGCCATTCCTGGCTATGCGCAGGAAATATCCTGGCTGGCGGCGCGGCGGGCAGCAGCGCCGGGTGCCACAGGCTGGGGCCTTGCCGGGCTTAACCTTAACCCCAGCCTTGCCACGCGTACCGGTTATGATTCAGCCCCAAACGGTAGCGCCTCCTCCTCCGTTTTAGGCCTAATTCCTAGCCTTTTGGTGGCGGACCCGGTGGCCGGGTTTGGCGCTTATGCCGAGGTTGAGGCCACCGCCTACCCGCAAAACAGTGCGCAGAATGTCACCGGCGCCGCGTTGGCGGCGGGCGAGCGGGCGCAATTGCCCGGTGAAATGCTAACGCTTTCCGCTGCCTTTCTTAAATCGGCGGAGAGCGGCTTCGCGCTCAGCTCTTTCACGATCACCAGGCCCATTGCCTTTACGTTGAAGGACATCCGCGCGCGTGATGATATCGCCGCAGGCTGCCTCACGGTTTCGCCTCGGCTTTCCGCCAGTGTCTACAACTTCCCTGGCATGGCTTCGCAAAACTGGCGAGATTTACGGACAAGCCTGAGGCTGCATTACGATGATGGCGCGCCGTTATCCTACGTGACGGAGCTTCGCGCTGGCTTTGATAGCGGAGCGGAGACGAGCCAGAGCGCAAATGATTACGCCGTTTTGGCTGGTTTGCAGGAAAAGGCGGATGGCCTCTGGACGGTTTCGGCCCTCGCGGGGGATGCCTGGCGCGTGCTACGAGTGGGGCAGGGGCTGGCAGCGCCGGTAATGGAAGCACGGCT
This sequence comes from Rhodospirillales bacterium, assembly GCA_018971565.1. Taxonomy (GTDB): domain Bacteria; phylum Pseudomonadota; class Alphaproteobacteria; order Acetobacterales; family Acetobacteraceae; genus Acidocella. The sequence continues at coordinate 58,251 of JAGXAO010000002.1, read as the reverse complement.
GGACTGGTCGCCGGACCAGCTGGACGAGCTGCACCTCAATCTTGCCCGGGAGATTGACGACCCGGGCCGGCTGAGTGCTACCCCCTATACGCTCACGGAAGCAAAATTCAGCTTCACTCGCACGGGTTTGCGCGATTTAACCGCCATTGCCACGGTGGATATCTCAAACGCCGCTTACATCCATGCCCCGTTGCGGGAAACATTATTCACCGGCAGCGCCGGGTTGAAATGGCATATGAGCCCGGCTTTGGCGGTGGAAGGGCGTTATGTGTTCAACGACCGGCAATCCGGCCAGTTGGGCGCCGCCAACGAACATGTGCTGACCCTGGGGGTGAGCTGGGCGCCATGAACTTCCTCGGCCGCTCCTTCAACGAGGAGCCTTTGGCGCAGGTGTGCGCCGGGCTGCTCGCGCGCGCGGAGGGCGAGGCTTTCGCCTATGTTGTTACCCCCAATGCCGACCACCTGGACCGGCTGCACCGCAACCCGGCACTTCGGCCGATTTACGATGAGGCCCTGCTGCGGTTGTTTGATTCGCGGTTTCTGGCACATTTCGTCAGACTGTTGGGGCAAGAGCCACCGCCCGTGATCACCGGGGCGGACCTTATTGCCGCCTTGCTGCCGGAGCTGGGAGCAAGCCGTGTGGCGGTGGTTGGCATGCAACCTGCCGCCTTTGCCATGTTGCAGCAGCGTTTTCCGCTTATCGGCTTCATCCACCACAACCCGCCCATGAACCTGCTGGCCAAGCCTGAAGCCTTTGCCGAGGCCGCGCATTTCGTGGCCATGGCCAAGGCGCGCTTTACCTTTTTCGCCTTGGGTTCACCAGTGCAGGAGCTTCTGGCCCATGAGGTTTTGCGCCAGGGCCAGGCGGCCGGGTTGGGGCTGTGCATTGGCGCGGCGCTGGAATTCCAGGCGGGCACACGCCGCCGCGCGCCCTTTTGGATGCAACGTGCCGGGCTGGAATGGCTGCACCGCCTGGCAGCCGAGCCCCGCCGCCTTGGCTCCCGCTACCTGCTCCGTGCCCCCCGCGTTATGGTTTTATTGCTGGCGCGGCCCTCTGGTTTTCGGGCAGGATCAAACCAATAAAGTACCAAGAGCCTCTGTATCACTCGGAGACGGAATTTGGATTTTGTGGCGCCTGAACGCCGCCGGGGAGGCGAAGATTCCCTCTGGGCCGTTGTCGCGGTTATCGGCCGTGTAATCCGCATCGCGGAAGTGTTTCCCAGCCGCGCCTTGGCGCTGAACGACCAGGCATGGCGTGAAACCCAGGTGCGCGCTTATGCAACCTTTCTTGAAAGAACCGAGCAACCAGCCCCACGTTACATGATAAGGCCGATACGCCGGACGGATCTGCCCCGCCGGTGGAAGCCTTTGCCGGCCCTTGGGTTTTTGCGCGGGAATTGGTGATGATAGACAAACGGATCGAGCATGACGCGCTGGGCGATGTAGAGGTTCCGGCCAATCGCCTCTGGGGCGCGCAGACAGAACGCAGCCTGGAGAATTTCCGCATTGGGCGGTCCCGCTATGTCTGGGGCCGGGATGTTGTGCGGGGCTTTGGTATTCTGAAGAAAGCCTGCGCGCTCGCCAATGACGCGCTGGGCCAGTTGCCGGGGGAAAAAGCGCGGTTCATCATCGCCGCGGCGCAGGAGGTGATCGACGGCAAATGGGACGATGAATTTCCGCTGGTGGTGTTTCAGACCGGCTCTGGCACGCAGAGCAACATGAACGCCAACGAGGTTATCTCTAACCGTGCCATCCAGATGGCGGGCGGGATTATCGGCAGCAAAAAGCCGGTCAACCCGAACGACGATGTTAACCACAGCCAATCCTCCAACGATACCTTCCCCACCGTGATGCACATCGCCGCGGTGGAGGTGGCGGCGGGCAGGCTGCTGCCTGCCGTGAAGCGCCTTGCCGATGTTTTAAAAGCCAAAAGCCTTGCCTATGGCGATGTGGTGATGACCGGACGCACCCATTTGCAGGATGCGACGCCGGTTACGCTGGGGCAGGTGATTTCCGGCTGGCAGGCGCAGCTTGAGCAGGCGGCTTCCCTCGTTACATCCTCGTTGGAGGGGCTGTATGAACTTGCCATCGGCGGCACGGCGGTGGGCACGGGGCTGAATGCGCACCCAAATTTTGGCGCCACCGTCGCCGCCTTCGTGGCCGAAGAAACGGGGTATCCTTTCATCTCCGCACCCAACAAATTCGCTGCCCTTTCGGCGCATGATGCGCTGGTTTCAGCCTCCGGCGCCTTGCGCGTGCTGGCCGGGGCGGCCATGAAAATCGCCAATGATGTGCGCTGGTATGCCTCCGGCCCGCGCACCGGCATTGGCGAGTTGCTGATTCCTGAAAACGAGCCCGGTTCCTCAATCATGCCCGGCAAGATCAACCCCACCCAGTGCGAGGCACTGACAATGGTGGCCGTGCAGGTTTTCGGCAACGACCATGCAGTGGCCTTTGGCGGCTCCCAGGGCAATTTCCAGCTTAACGTGTTCAAGCCGGTGATGCTGAGTAACTACCTGGACTCAGCTCATATTCTGACGGATGCGCTGGATAGTTTCCGCATCCATTGCGCCGAGGGGATTGAGCCGGCGTTAAGCAGGATTGAAGAAAATCTTGCCCGCAACCTCATGCTTGTAACGGCACTTAATCCGCATATCGGCTACTCCAAATCAGCCGAGATTGCCTTGAGAGCGCATCGCGAGGGATTAAGCCTGCGTGAGGCAGCACTTACCAGCGGCGCGCTGACGGAGGCCCAATTCGATGAATGGGTTAACCCCAGAGCCATGACCGCGCCGCTGGTTATTTAACTGCCTTGCTTTGCGGCGGGGCTTTCGGTCGTGCTAGGTTGCCCGGCAGAGTTACCTGAGGAAGATTGAAGATGGATGGCGGTGCCGATTCTCGCCGGATCGTTATTTACAAACCGGAAGACTTCGCGCCGATGCGCGCGGCAGGGCGTCTCGCCGCCGAAACATTGGATATGATCGCAGAGCATGTAAAACCGGGGGTAACCACGGAGCGGCTGAACCAGCTTTGCCACGATTTTATTTTAGCGCATGGCGCCGTGCCCTCGCCGTTGAATTATCGCGGGTTTCCAAAATCCATCTGCACCTCCATCAATCATGTTGTGTGCCATGGTATTCCTGGGGACAGGAAGCTGCTGGATGGCGATATTCTGAACATCGACGTAACGGTGACGCTGGATGGCTGGTTCGGCGATTCCAGCCGCATGTATGTGGCGGGCAACGCCAATACCCGGGCGCGGCGGCTAATCGAGGTGACTTATGAGGCGTTGATGCGTGGCATCGCCGCGGTAAAGCCAGGGGCAACCTTTGGCGATATCGGTTTTGCCATCCAGCAATATGTAGAAGCGCAGCGTTTTACCGTGGTGCGGGATTTTTGTGGCCATGGCATCGGCCAGCGGTTTCACGAACCGCCCAACGTGCTGCATTTTGGGCGGCGCGGTGAAGGTGCGATGCTGAAGCCGGGCATGTTTTTCACTATCGAGCCAATGGTGAATGCAGGCAAGCCGGATGTGAAAGTTCTGGATGACGGCTGGACAGCCGTAACCCGCGACCGGTCTCTTTCCGCTCAGTTTGAGCATATGATCGCGGTGACCGATACAGGGGCTGAAATCTTCACGGTTTCACCAAAGGGCTATACCCAGCCACCTTACGAATAGTTGCGGAGGCGGCTGGGTTTTTATGCCCAGCCACCTCCTGTTGATCAGGCTTTGGGGTCAATCCAGCCCACATGCCCGTCCGGCCGGCGGTAGATAACGTTCAGGCCTCCGGTTTTGGAATTGCGAAACATCATTAATGGCTGGAAAGCCAAATCCATTTTCATAACCGCATCGCGTACGGTAAGCGTTTCAATCGCAGTCGTGTCCTCAGCGACGATTGTGGCGTGCAATTCGTCCGAGAGTGCTTTCATGCCGTCAGCATGTCCGTTCTTGGCCTCTCGTTCGTCTTCCTCCTCATCCTCCGGCGCCAACACATAGGCGCGGGCCATTTCGGGTTTTATCTTGTTCAGGTCACGCTGATGCGCGGAGACGCGCCTGCGGTAACGGCGAAGCCGCTTGGCGATATGTTCGGCCGCGTCTTCAAACGCCGCGCGGGCATCCGCCGCCTCGCCTTCGCCGCGTACGGTAATGCCGCGGCCGGCGTGCAGATTAATGTCGCAGGTGAAAAAACTGCGGGCACGGCTGAAAGTAACCTGGGCCTCAAGGGCCTGATCGAAATATTTCGCCGTGATTGTACCGAGTTGCTTGTCCACATGTACGCGCAGGGCGTCGGACAGATCGACTTGTTTACCTGAGACCGTTAGTTGCATGGTCTTCTCCCGAACAAACCGGCTCGTAATCTTGGTTTCGCAAGGCTACTCCTTCCTTAAGCCTTGCTATGCGGGCATTTTTTCCCGCCTGCGCTGCGCCGAGCCGGGGATGCGCAGCGCTTCTCTGTATTTGGCCACGGTACGCCGTGCTATGTCTATGCCTTCTTTCTGTAATATGGCTGCCACAGCGTCATCCGACAAAATATTTTTTGGTTTTTCGGCATTGATTATCTGCGCTACACGATGACGCACGGTTTCGGCTGAGTGCGTTTCCCCATTCGCCCCCGCAAGGGCGGTGGTAAAGAAGAATTTCAGCTCGAAAATGCCCCGTGGCGTTGCGATGGATTTGTTGGAGGTCACACGGCTCACGGTACTCTCATGCAGCTCCACCTCGGCGGCGATGTCCCGCAGGGTTAATGGCCGCAGATGCGAGATGCCGTGGCGGAAAAAACCGTCCTGCCGGCGCACAATCTCGGCCGAGACCCGTAAAATGGTCTGTGCACGGGATTCCAGCGCTTTCACGAGCCAGTTCGCGCCTTGTAGCTGCTCAGAAAGGAAGCTTTTTGTTTCCTTATTGGCCGAAGCCGCCAGCCTGGCATGAAACCCGCGCCGGATAAGCAGCCGCGGCATGGTTTCAGGGTTTATCTCGAGCAGCCAATCTGGCGCCCCATCCTCCGCCACCGGGGCGGGGCGCATCAATACGTCCGGGATAAGCGGGCGCAGTGGTTCGGAATCGAATTTCGCGCCAGGTTTCGGGTCCAGCCGCTTCAGCTCAGCCACCATGTCGGCCAGGTCAGCCGCATCCACGCCACAAATATCCAGCAAAGCCCGCATTTCGCGGCGGGCCAGCATCTCCAGATTGTCCAGCAGCGCCTGCATCGCCGGGTCCAGCCGATTCTGGTCTGCCAATTGTACAGCCAGGCATTCGGCCAGGTTTGTGGCAAATACGCCCACCGGGTCAAAACGCATCATGATGCCGCGCACGGCCTCAAAACGCGAAAGCTCCACACCGAGGGCCAAGGCCATTGCCTCCGGCGTGTCTCCCAATCGTCCTGCCGGGTCCAGTGCCACGATCATAGCCCTGGCGATGGTCAAATCCTCGCGCCCGGAAAAAGCAAGGCGGGCCTGCTGCTCCAGATGTTCGCGCAAGCAAGGCCGTTCCGCCCCCAATGCTTCAAGTGGATTCCAATCGTCCCCATCACCAGAAAACTCCGCCGCGCCATAGCCATCGGCATTTGTTCCTGCGTCGTACACATTGCTGGTATCCAGATCGAGCGAAGTCGTAGTGGAATCCGGTAACATTCCAGCGGCGGCGATGCTCGCCGGATCATCCGGAATCTTGGCTGATGCTTCCGTCCGCGTTTCAATAGCGGTTGCGGTTTCGCCTCCGGTTTCACATTCAAGCAACGGATTTTTAAGCAATTCATCTTCGATGAACGCACTGGCTTCCAAATTGGAAAACTGCAACAGCTGAATCGCCTGGCGCAGCTGCGGGGTCATTACCAGGGACTGGGACTGGCGAAGATCCAAGCGCGGCGCGTAGGATGGAGCAAAAGCCATGCCAAGATGCTAACGCGGTTTTAAGTTTTTTCCAATGGCTTTTGGCGCGAAAAATGCTTGGCCGCCGTAAGCACGCGAATCAACGATTAAAGGCTAAACTTCTCACCCAAATAAACCCGGCGTACATCCTCATGCGCCACCACTTCTTCCGGGTTACCTTCCATCAGCACCTGGCCATCGTAAAGAATATAGGCCCGGTCGATGATTTCCAGCGTCTCGCGTACGTTATGGTCGGTGATGAGCACGCCGAGGCCCCGATGCTTCAAATGCGCCACAAGATCACGGATTTCACCAACCGCTATGGGGTCGATACCGGCCAGCGGCTCATCCAGCAGGATGTAGTTGGGGCCTGTTGCCAACGCCCGCGCGATCTCCACACGCCGGCGCTCACCGCCGGAAAGGGCGAGGGCAGGGGTACGGCGCAGATGTGAAATGCCAAATTCCGCCAGAAGTTCGGTAAGCATTTCCTCGCGCCTGCTCGCGTCAGGTTCCACCATGTCCAGGGCCGCCATGATGTTCTGCTCGACATTCAGGCCACGGAAAACGCTGGCCTCCTGCGGCAGATAGCCAATGCCCAGCCGGGCGCGCCGGTACATGGGCAGATTTGAAATTTCCATGCCATCCAATGCGATGGTGCCGGAATCTGACCCGATCAACCCGACGATCATGTAAAATGTTGTGGTTTTACCCGCGCCATTTGGCCCAAGCAGGCCCACAGCTTCCCCCCGCCGTACGGAAAGCGAAACATTGCGCACCACGGGGCGTTTTTTAAACCGTTTGCCAAGCCCGCTGGCCACCAGCCCTGTGTCACCACCGGGAACAGATACGCGGCTGGTCTGCTCGCTGCTTATTACGGAGCTGGTCATCTCACTTCCCCGATCCCGGGAGGATTACGCCGGAAACCTGGCCGCCTGGCCCGGCCAGAAGTGTGGCAATGCCGGTTTTCATGTTCACCAGCGCGTCAGAGCCCGCGAGCTCATTCTGGCCATGGATGATATGCACATTTCCGCCTAACCGCGCTTGGCCGGTGGGGGGCAGATAAACGCCGCTGTCGCCCGTGGCGGTGTCGCTCTGTGTTTTGATAACCACATGGCCAACCGCTTCCACACGCTTGAGGTTTCCGCTCTGGCTCAGCGCATCGGTATTCTGTGCGGCCGGCTGTGTTTTGCCGCTGCTTGCCTGGCTGTCAAAATAACCAGTTATAACATCCGCCGCGATGGAGCGCCCATCACTCGCCACAATCAACGCATCGCCACGCGCAATGGCCTTATGCTCACCCGCGTAATATTCAATTGAATCTCTGGCGGTAACTACATCCTGCGGTGTGGTCAATTTCAGGTTTTGCCCAACTAAAACCAGCACCTGCTGCCCAACCGAATAAACCGCACGGTCGCCCCAGGCATTATCAGTCGTGCTATAAACATGCACATGGCCAATCGCGTCCAGTTCGGTCAACTGAGAGCTGCCTTGGTCAAGCGGGCTGGCGGCATTTGCGTTGGCGTCTTCCGGCTGGCTGGCGGTGCCGGGCTTTTTAACATAATGCGCCACCAGTTCATCCGCCGTCACGGTAACATTGCCCCGCACGGCCTTGGCATTGCCGGATGCCGTCACGGTCTGGGCATCTTGCGACCAGGTTATGCCTTGGGAAGCTGTGATCTGGATTGGTACAGGGGCTGCGTTTGGCGCGCCGCCCAGATTAAGGTCTTGCGCAAAAGCCGGCGAGGCCGCGCAGGCCATGACCGATAGAAGATAAAACTGCTTCATCGTGCCTGGGAAAGCGTCAGTGTGGCTGGGCCATGGAAAGTTATTTTATCACCCTTTCCGGTCAGGCTAAATCCGTTCTGGGCATTGAGAGTACCAAACGGCCCCGTTACCTGCACGGGGCTGGTGCTGTGTGCACCGCCCTGGCGCAGATCAATGGCGCTGTCCTTTGTCGTCACAATCGTGCCGTCGTTACGGTAAAGCGTTACACCGCCATTCAGGTTGAGCGTGTCACTTTGCTGGTTATAATCGCCGGTTGCGGATCTGAGCATCAGCCAAGCGCCAGATTTGAGCGTGATATCGCCTTCAGGCGTGGTAAGGGCTACGTTGTTCTGCCCTTTTTGCACGGCGCTTGCGGCTGTTACGGTATAGGGCTGCCCCTGTTGGTCGCGCCCGTGATAAGTTGCCCCTTGCATACGCGAGGTGGTGGCGCCGGTGGATTGCGAGACGTGATACGTAACCCGGTTCGCATCTGGGCCAGATTGCCAGGAAGGAGCGAGGGCCAATGCCGCCAGTAACAACAGTGCCGCCGCCGGCAATGCACGCTTGAGCAGAGTTACGCGCAGGCTGCGCCTGGCGATGTTTGTTTGCGCTTGCTGCCGTTGGCGGCGAATTTCATCCAGAACAGAATGCCGGGGAACATTATGGATGTGATTCATGCGCACACCATACCCGGCATCGCCGAAACTGACGGATCGGTAGTCATGGCATCCTCATGCCCGCGAATTAAGGCGGGAGCAGGGCAGCCACGTCTACGACGATGTAGGGCGAGGCGAATCATAAGATACGGTATGGCTAGCCCGGCCGCGCCGGTCAACACGATATACGCAACCCTGTGTAACGTTGCCTTAATGTGTGAAGATATCAGGCTCAACATAACCAAGCAGGTCGAGCCGCGCGCGCGTGGGCAGAAAGTTGAAGGCTGCCTCGGCAATATCCAGCCGGTTTTCTCTCACCAGCATCGCGCTCAGTTGCTCCCAGATTTTGTGCAGATACAGCACATCCGAAGCCGCATAGGTTAGCTGCTCGGGGCTTAGTTCCAGCGCGCCCCAATTGCTGGTCTGCTGTTGCTTGGAAATATCAACCCCCGCCAGATCCTTGCATAAATCCTTCAATCCATGCCGATCGGTGTAGGTGCGTACGAGCTTGGAGGCGATTTTGGTGCAGATTACGGGGGCCGCAAGCACGCCAAGGGCGTTATACAGGGCCGCAATATCGAAACGGCCATAATGGAATAATTTTGTTACATCAGGGTTTGCAAGCAATGCCTTGAGATTGTGGCAATTCCCACCCCGGCCGCCGAGAGATTTGGGGATAATCTGTACAAGATGAGCCGTACCGTCTCCAGAGGAGAATTGCACCAGGCAAAGCCTGTCCCGGTGCGGGTTCAATCCCATGGTCTCAGTGTCCACGGCCACAACGGGCCCAAAATCGAGCCCCGCCGGCAGATCATGCTTATGGAGCGTGATGCCGCTCATTTTTTCACCTGGCTGTGAAAGGAAGTAAAAAATGGTGCCCAGGAGAGGACTCGAACCTCCACGCCCTTGCGAGCGCTAGCACCTGAAGCTAGTGCGTCTACCAATTCCGCCACCTGGGCCTGACCATTTTTTCAAGCGTTCCGGTTGCCCGGTTCGCCACCAGTGCCGAAGCACCGTGGGAGCGGCGTTTAACTCTCCCTCAATCCGGCGTCAACATGGCTTGAGCGTGTTTTTGCCGCGGCCTACAAGTGTCGAGAAACAGAGAAGGGGCCTGTATGCTGTCTGAACGCAAAATCGCCACGGTTTTTGGCGCTTCCGGATTTTTGGGACGGTATATTGTGCAACGGCTGGCCGCGCGCGGCTATGTCGTTCGTGCCGCCGTGCGCGATACCGAAGCGGCGAAAATTCTTCGCCCAATGGGTGCTGCGGGGCAGATTGTCGCACTCTATGCGCCCGTATCCAACGAGGCGTTGGCGGCCCGCGCCATCGAGGGAGCTGATGTGGTTATCAACCTCGCAGGCATTCTCTCGGAATCACGCAAGGGTGATTTTCAGAGCACTCATGCTGAAGGGGCTGGCCGGGTGGCACGGCTGGCCCGCGCCGCGGGCGCTGGGTTTGTGCATGTTTCGGCCATCGGCGCCAACCCTGCCAGCCCTTCGGTTTATGCCCGCAGCAAGGGGGAGGGGGAGGAAGCCGTTAGAAACGCGCACCCGCAGGCCGCCATTCTTCGCCCTTCCATAATCTTTGGACCGGAAGATAATTTTTTCAACCGTTTCGCAAAAATGGCAGTGGTGTCTCCAATCCTGCCGGTTGTGCATGGCAAAACCAAGTTTCAGCCAGTTTATGCCGCTAACGTCGCAGATGCTGTGCTGGCAGCACTCGGGCCATCAGGGGTGGGTAAATTGTTCGAGCTGGGTGGCCCCGAGCAAAAATCCTTCATCGCCCTCATCAAGCACATGCTGGCGATTATCGAGCGTAAACCTTGCTTGTGGGATATGCCTCTGGGCCTTGCCAGGCTGGCGGCGATGATCCCAGGTTCCGGGCTGACTGCTGATCAGATTACCCTGCTGGCCGAGGATAATGTGGTGTCGCACGGTATGCCGGGGCTGCCGGATCTTGGAATCGCCGCCACGCCGATGGACCTCATTCTGCCGCAGTACCTGGCGCGCTATCGTATTGGCGGGCGCCGTAGCGGTGACATTTATCATGAATAGTACCGACTTAATACCTAAATTCGATCGGATTTGCTTTATCGAAGTCTTGCTTTGCGTGATTCTTTGATAAAATGTGTCAGCATAAGGTAACTAATTTAAAAAAATCCTTGGCATTCCGTCAGAAATCTCGTTAAGAGCGGGGCATTACCCTGCAGGGCGCTGCTTGCGGCGTCCTACCTTTGTTTGCGAGCGAGATAAATGGCCGAACGGATGCTGAAATTCATCAACCTGCCCCAGCAGACGCCTGAGAAACGCCCGGCGGAAACGCGCCGTGGAGATTTTCAGGAAATTTACGATGATTTCCAGCCGGAGGCGGCCGCACAGCAAGCCAGCCGCTGCTCGCAATGTGGTATTCCGTTCTGCCAGGTGCATTGCCCGCTTTCCAACAACATCCCGGATTGGCTGAAGCTCACAGCCGAGGGCCGGCTTGAGGAAGCGTATGAGCTTTCCGCTGCAACCAACACATTTCCTGAAATTTGTGGGCGCATCTGCCCGCAGGACCGGCTGTGTGAGGGCAATTGCGTTATCGAAAAAGGCTTCGACTCGGTCACGATAGGCGCGGTTGAACGCTATATTACCGATACCGCTTTCGAGAATAATTGGGTGAAGCCGATCGCCCCCTTATCGGAGCGTATTGAAACTGTCGGAATCGTCGGCTCCGGCCCTGCGGGCCTGGCGGCGGCAGAGCGGCTGCGAGCCCAAGGTTATCAGGTTACCGTTTACGACCGGCACGACCGTGTAGGCGGCCTGCTGATTTATGGCATTCCCGGCTTCAAGCTGGAGAAAGACATCGTGCTCCGCCGCTGGAAATGGCTGGAGGAAGGCGGAGTGAAGTTCGTGCTGAATGCAGATATCGGTGGCGCGCTCCCATTCTCAGAACTTCGTGAAAAGCACGACGCGGTGTTGATCGCCACCGGCGTTTATAAAGCCCGCGAGATCGGCGGCCCTGGTTCCGGCCTGCCCGGCATCGTCAAGGCGTTGGACTTTCTCATCACCTCCAACCGTAAAAGCCTGGGCGATGCGGTGCCGGACTATGATTCCGGCCTGCTGAATGCCGCCGGCAAGGATGTGGTGGTAATTGGCGGCGGCGACACAGCAATGGATTGCGTCCGCACGGCAATTCGCCAGAATGCGAAATCGGTCACCTGCCTCTACCGGCGCGACAAGCAGAATATGCCAGGCTCTCTGCGTGAAGTGAAAAATGCAGAGGAGGAAGGCGTAAATTTTGCCTGGCTCTCAGCGCCGGAAATGTTCCTGGGCGATGACAAGGTAACAGGCGTACGCGCTATGCGTATGCATCTTGGTTTGCCAGATGCGTCAGGGAGGCAGTCTGTTGAGACGATCGAAGGCTCTTCCTTCACCATCAAGGCGGATGTTGTCATCAAGGCGCTGGGCTTTGACCCCGAGGAACTGCCCATCGCGTTCAATGAACCGGCATTGAAACTTACCGGCTGGGGTACGCTGAAGGTGAATCCGCGCAGCTTCGAGACCTCTCTGCCTGGCGTGTTCGCCGCCGGAGATATCGTGCGTGGCGCCTCGCTGGTTGTCTGGGCCATCCGCGACGGGCGCGATGCCGCCGCCGCCATTCATCGTCAATTTCAGGCCGCCCGTCAGGCGCAGGCCGCGGAGTAATCGCCATGAATCACGAAACCGCACCCGAATTTCTCGCCGCCTGGGATGCTAATACCGAGGCTCTGCGCCATACCTATAGCCGTGAGCAGGAGCATGATGCCTGTGGCGTCGGTCTTGTCGCGGCACTGGATGGTAAGAAGCGCCGGGACATTGTGCAGGCTGGTATCGATGCACTAAAAGCCGTCTGGCACCGTGGTGCCGTGGATGCCGATGGCAAAACCGGTGATGGTGCGGGCATTCATATCGAAATTCCGCAGGATTTCTTTGCGGCCGAGATCAAGCGCGGTGGAGATAGGCTGCATGAAGGCGCCATCGCGGTGGGCATGGTGTTTCTGCCAAAAACCGACCTCGGCGCGCAGGAGCGTTGCCGCCAGATTGTAGAAACCGAGATCCTTAATTTCGGTTATCGCATTTATGGCTGGCGCCAAGTGCCCATCAATGTCGCCTGCATCGGTGAGAAGGCCAACGCCACCCGCCCCGAGATTGAGCAGATCATGCTCTGGAACGCGCGCGGCCTCTCGGAGGATGAGTTCGAGCGCGAGCTGTACATCATCCGCCGCAAGATCGAGAAGGCCGCCATCGAGGCGCAGGTGCCAGAGCTTTACCTCTGCTCGCTCTCCTGCCGCTCCATTGTCTATAAGGGCATGTTTCTGGCCGAAAGCCTGACGGATTTTTACCCGGACCTGCTGGATGCGCGTTTTGTTTCGCGCTTTGCCATTTACCACCAGCGTTATTCCACTAACACATTTCCCACCTGGAAGCTGGCACAACCCTTCCGCATGCTGGCCCATAACGGCGAGATCAACACCGTTGCCGGCAATATCAACTGGATGCAGAGCCACGAAACGCGGCTGGGCGCCGAAGGGCTGGACGAGTTTTTGGATTATGTAAAACCCGTTGTGCAGGCCTCGGGCTCCGATACGGCAGCGCTGGATAATGTGTTTGAACTGCTGGTGCGCGCCGGGCGCGACGCGCCAATGGCAAAAACATTGATGATCCCGCCATCTATCTCCAGCGACGCGGCAATGCCGCAGGCGCATAAAGATTTGTTCTTGTACTGCAACGCCGTGATGGAACCGTGGGACGGCCCGGCCGCTGTTGCCGCCACTGATGGCAGGTTTGTTATTGCCGGGCTGGACCGTAACGGCCTGCGGCCGTTGCGTTACTCCATCACCAGGCAAAACATGCTCATCGTTGGTTCTGAAACCGGTATGGTGAAGCTCGATGAGGAGGATATCATCGAGAAGGGTGCGGTCGGCCCCGGCCAGACCATCGCCGTGGATCTCGATGAATCGAAATTCTACCATGATGGTGAATTGAAGGACATGTTGGCGGCGCGCCAGGATTTTGCCGCCTGGACCAAGCGTATCACCGTCATCGACCATATCGTGAAAACCGATGCGCCGGAGCCGGTGCGGCTGAGTGCCGAGGCATTGCGCCGCCGCCAGCTCGCGGTTGGGTTTTCGCTGGAGGATATGGAGCTGATCCTGCACCCCATGGTGGAAACAGCGCAGGAGGCCACAGGCTCGATGGGCGATGACACGCCGGTTGCCGTGTTGTCTGACCGTTACCGTGGCTTGCACCATTATTTCCGCCAGAGCTTCAGCCAGGTGACGAACCCGGCCATGGATTCCCTGCGTGAGACCAGGGTGATGACGCTGAAGACGCGCCTTGGTAATCTTGGCAATGTGCTGGACGAAACTGAGGATCAGTGCGACCTGCTTCAGCTCGAATCCCCTGTGCTTTCCAGCGCCGAGTTTGAGGCCATGCGCCGCACCATGGGCGCTTCGGCTTGCGTGGTGGATGCCACTTTCAAAATTGTAAACGGGGAGGGCGGCTTGCGCCGCGCCATAGAGCGGATTCGGCGCGAGGCGGAGGAAGGCGTGCGCGCCGGTTGCACGCACGTCATCCTCACCGACGAAGCGACGAGCCCGGAGCGCGCGCCGATCCCGATGATCCTCGCCACGGGTGCTGTGCACACGCATCTGGTGCGGCAATCTCTGCGCACCTTCACCAGCTTGAACGTCCGCTCCTCCGAGTGTCTGGACGTACATTATTTCGCGGTGCTGGTGGGCGTGGGCGCCACCACGGTAAACGCCTATCTGGCACAGGAATGCATCGCGGACCGGCATGCGCGCGGGCTGTTCGGCAATGTCTCGCTGAAGGAATGCGTCGCCCGTTATAAGAAGGCTGTTGATAAGGGGTTGCTGAAGGTGATGTCCAAAATGGGCATCTCGGTCATCTCTTCTTATCGCGGCGGCTATAATTTCGAGGCCATCGGGCTTTCCCGCGCGCTGGTAGGTGAGTTCTTCCCCGGCATGGCTTCGCGCATTTCCGGTATTGGCCTGCCTGGCATCGCGCATAAGGTGCTGGAACTGCACGAAAAGGCCTGGGGCGGCGTTGCCGTGCCGCTGGATGCCGGCGGGCTATACCGCCAGCGCCGCACCGGCGAAGCCCATGCTTTCGACAATAACGCCATCCACCTGCTGCAAACTGCTGTTGGCAGCGGTTCCTACAGGATGTTCAAACGTTATTCGGAAATGGTGCGCAAGCAGAAGCCGGTGGCGCTGCGCGATTTGCTGGATTTCCGCACCGACGGGCTGAACCCCATCTCGCCTGACGAGGTGGAGAGCATTACCTCCATCCGCAAGCGGCTGCTTGCCCCCGGCATCTCGCTGGGCGCGCTTTCACCGGAAGCGCATGAGACGCTTTCCATCGCCATGAACCGCATCGGGGCGCGCTCCGATTCCGGCGAAGGCGGTGAAGACCCGGCGCGCGCCGAGCCGCGCCCGAATGGTGATAATGCCTCCTCGGCGATCAAACAGATTGCCTCCGGGCGCTTCGGCGTCACGGCGGAATACCTGAACGATTGTAAGGAAATCGAGATCAAGGTTGCGCAAGGCGCCAAGCCGGGTGAGGGCGGACAACTGCCGGGCTTCAAGGTTACGGAGCTCATCGCCAAGTTGCGTCACTCCACGCCGGGAGTCACGCTCATCTCCCCGCCGCCGCATCACGATATCTATTCCATCGAGGATCTGGCGCAGCTCATCTACGACCTGAAGCAGATCAACCCGCGCGCCACAGTGTGCGTGAAGCTGGTGGCGCGCTCGGGCATTGGCACCATCGCGGCTGGTGTGGCGAAGGCGAAGGCAGATGCGATCCTGATCTCCGGCCATGTTGGTGGCACCGGTGCTTCCCCGCAAAGCTCGGTGAAATATGCCGGCATGCCGTGGGAGATGGGGCTTTCCGAGGCGCATCAGGTGCTCATGCTCAACCGCCTGCGCCATCAGGTGGTGCTGCGGACGGATGGCGGGCTGAAGACCGGGCGCGATGTGGTCATCGCCGCCATGCTGGGCGCTGAGGAATTCGGCATCGGCACAGCCAGCCTGGTTGCCATGGGCTGCATCATGGTCCGCCAGTGCCATTCCAACACTTGCCCGGTGGGCGTGTGCACGCAGGACGAGGCGCTGCGCCAGAAATTCGACGGCACGCCGGAGAAGGTCATCAACCTCTTCTCATTCGTGGCCGAGGAAGTGCGTGAAATTCTGGCTGGGCTTGGCTTCCGTTCGCTTGCTGAGGTTATCGGCCGCACAGACCTGCTGCACCAGGTTTCACGCGGTGCGGATTATCTGGACGACCTTGATCTCAACCCGCTTCTGGCCCAGGCAGACCCCGGCCCCTATGCGCGCTACTGCACCCGCGAGGGCCGCAACGAGGTGCCAGAGACGCTGGATGCCCAGATGATCGAGGATGCCGAGCCGTTCTTCAAGAACGGCGAGAAGATGCAGTTGCAATACAACATCCGCAACACGCACCGCGCCATCGGCACCAAGTTCAGCTCGCAGATTGTTGCGAAATACCGGAAGGTGAAGCTGCAGCCGGGCCACGTAACCGTGCGGCTGCGCGGTTCCGCCGGGCAGTCTCTCGGCGCCTTCGCGGTAAACGGGTTGAAGCTGGAAGTGTTTGGCGATGCGAATGATTATGTCGGCAAGGGGCTTTCAGGCGGTAGCATCGTGGTGCGGCCTGGCCCTTCTTCCAAGCTTAAAACCAACGAGAACACCATCATCGGCAACACGGTGCTCTATGGCGCCACCGCAGGCAGCCTGTTTGCTGCGGGGCTGGCGGGCGAGCGTTTCGCCGTACGCAATTCCGGCGCCACAACGGTTGTTGAAGGTGTCGGCTCCAACGCTTGCGAATATATGACCGGCGGCACGGTTGTTATTTTGGGCGAGGTTGGCGACAATTTCGGCGCAGGCTTCACCGGTGGCATCGCTTTTGTTTATGACCGCGCGAATAAGTTTGAGATGCGGCTGAACAAGGAGACACTGCATTGGCAGCGCATTAACGCCTCATATTGGGCCGGCGTGTTGCGCGAACTGGTGGAACGCCATGTGGCCGAAACAGAAAGCGTTTATGCCGCAACGCTGCTGAATGACTGGGACCGTGAGGCCCCGCATTTCTGGCAGGTGGTGCCAACTGAGTATATTAAATATCTACCCGCGGCGCTGGACGACGCACCGGCGTTGAAAACCGCCTGACCAGCTATAGTTGTTGCAAAAGAGGCTGCTTTTTAAAAAGGCAGCCTCTTTTTGTAAGCATTTTAGAGTGCCATAATCCCGGCCATGCGAGTCCTTTATCACCTTCCGCTATCCCCCTATTCGCGCAAGGTGCGAATGGTTCTGGCAGAGAAACGTCTGCCTTTCGAGCTTCGGGTCGAAAAAGTCTGGGACCGCCAACCCAGCTATCTGGAAATGAACCCCGCCTGCACCGTGCCGACTCTCATTGAGGATAACGGACTCGTTGTCCCGGACTCACGGGTGATTTGTGAGTATCTGGAAGAATCCTACCCTGACACGTCGCTGCTGAGCCGCGCCCAGCCTGAGCGTGTTGAAACCCGCCGCCTCACCGCCTGGTTTGATGAGAAGTTTTACGATGAGGTTGTCCGCAATCTTTATTGGGAAAAAAACCTCAAACAGGCACTCAAGCTAGGCGCGCCAGATGGCAACGCCCTGCGCGCGGGCTATGCCAACTTAAAGCAGCATCTGCTTTATATCGGCTGGTTGGCAGAGCACCGGCGCTGGCTGGCGGGGGCTAATCTTTCAGTCGCGGATTTTGCCGCCGCCGCTATGCTCTCCACGCTGGATTTCATGGGAGATGTCGATTGGTCGGTTTCCCCCGCCGCGAAGGACTGGTACGCACGCATCAAGTCTCGCCCATGTTTCCGTGCTGTTTTGGCAGACCGTGTGAACGGCATGGCGCCTCCACCCCATTACGCGGATCTGGATTTTTAAATCCTACTTTCCCGGCTTCAGCCGCCAGATGCAGAGCCCGCCTTACGCATGAGCCGGTGGGGAATGCCCGCATCCAGAAACTCCGGCCCTTCAGCGGTGTAACCCAACCTCTGGTAAAACCCGATCGCATAGGTCTGCGCGTCCAGCATAAAAGTGCTGCCAGGGCATTCAGCTTCGATGCCTTGCATCAGTGCCTTACCGATGCCGAATTTGCGGAACGCCGCCCTTACCGCTACCCGGCCTATTTTTCTTAAGCCCGGCGTTTTTTCTACGGCGCGGGCTGTGCCTGCCGGTGTGCCGTTCCACAGTGCCAGAAAATGCATGGCCGTATCGTCCAGCTCGTCCAGCTCTTCCTCCAGGGGCACGCCTTGTTCGTCTACAAACACGGCAACGCGGATGGCAAAGCAAGCTTCAAGTTCTACCGAGCCATGTTCAGCCCGGACAATCTCGATCACTGCGTTACCAGCCCGATGATAGTGGTTTGCGGCGGCATATCAGGTTGCAGGGTTGGCCAGCGTGTGGCGGGATTAGCGAAACTCGCCCCCGGCGTGGCACCGGGGTGGCGCACCGCGCCAAATGTCGTTTTGCTGGCGGCGTCAAAGGCAGCGCCCCCTGCTGCCGCGCCAACGGGTGCCAAGTAGGCATAGGCTACAGCGCCCTGGGCAGGGCCGGTGGTCTGCATGATAAACAGCCCGTCCGCCGTTTGCGCCGTATCGCCACGCTGGTCGGTGCCAATCCAGAGGTTCCCTGCGGGGTCGATGGCAAGTGTGCGGGGCTTGCGCAGCCAAGCCTGGCTGCCGGGGCCATATTGGGTGCCTTCTTCGGTGGCTGGGTTGCCTGCAATTAGTGCGATGCTTGCAGGAAAATGCTGGGCAGTGGCGTCGGCGCCGGGCAGAGTGAATTGCACGATATGGCCGGCCTCGCCACCTGGGTTCAGTGTATCAGCAACGCTGCGCGCCGCATTGCCGGCGCAGGCCAGATATAGAGTGGTGCCATCAGCGCTCATCGCCAGGCCGCCAGGTGCGTCAAAACTCTCACCCCCGGCCGTGATTCCGGCATTCGCGAGCCCCGCCAAGGTTGGCACGCCACCCGGCAGAACCACCCAATCAATTCCGCCTCCGCCCAAAACCGCCACGCAGAGCGTGCCGGTGTCAAGCGCTGTGCCATCCGCCGCGTTCGTGGCTGCAACGAACCGGAACAGCATGCCCCCCGCTGCGTCTTGCGTGAAGAACACCACTGGGCGGCCATCCTTGGTAGCAGTCGCCAGCACCCCGGCCCGGGCAATCCGCCCAAGTGCCGTGCGCTTCACGGGAATAGAAAGCGGGTCAAGCGGGTCGAATTCAACCACCCAGCCATAACGCGCCGCCACGGCAGGGTTATTGTAACCAAGGCCAAGCCCTGCCAGCCGCGTAAGCCATGGCCCTGCATCGCCTTCTGCCAGCAACACGCTGCCCCATGGCGTGGCGCTGCCGCCATTTACCGCCAGCACACCTTGTACGGTCGCGCCAATTTGCGCCGCGGCGGGTCCGGAAAGCTGGCAGAGTGTGGCATCGGCAAGGCGGCGGGTCTGGTAGCCACCCACAACCGTTACCCAGCGCCCGGAAAGATATTGTAGGTTAACCACAGTAACGCCTTGCTCGCGCCCGGCAACTTCGGGGTTATCAACACCACCGCTAAAAAGCATCCGCGCTGGCGCTGTGGGGTTGGCTGTAACCAGCACCAGGCGCGGAACGCCATCTTGCGCCGGTGGCGGCGATACCAGCGCCGCGATCACCGCGTCGTAAGGAAACTGGCTGTTGGCCTGCTCGGCGGTAAGTGCCGCAGGGTCGAAGGGCGGCGCGTCCGGCTGGAGCATGTCGCCCCAGCGGGCAATAACAATCCTGGAAAATCCGGGGCCGGTCTTGTCGTCCAGCGCCGCCGCCTGAAAATTTTGCTGTGCTGTGTTGCCAAGCACGCTTTGCGCGCGCGCAGTTATCGCAGAAAGCGCGGCAAGGCCGCCGAGCAGAACAGGCCGCCGGCGCACCGGCTTAGAAACCGCTGCCGAGGCCGCTGGAAGCGCCATTGCCGCCAAGCGCCGCGGCGCCATTGGCGCCTGAAGTATCGGCCGCGTTACCCAACGGGCTGTAACTGCCAACACCGCCAATAAGCTGCTGGAGGAACCCCGGGGTACCGCCTGGCACGGGTGTTTGTTTGCTGTCCATGGAAACGGGTACGGCATCGCCCAGCGTCTTACGGGTCGCGGATTCAAAGGAGCCGTCGTTATTAAAGGTTACAACCACAACAGTCTGGTGCGTTACCCCCTCGGTACGGGCAATTCGCATTTTCGTGATCTGCGAGACGTAAACCCAATTGTTCGGGTCGTATTGCTCAATGAAGGTCGGCGGTCCCAGCAGGGCCTGCACATCGGCCTGCTGAGAAACGCCAGGGGTAAGTTGCTTAAGTTCGTTCTGTGAAACCGAAATGCCGCGATAATGTGGCGTGTCGGAGAACACGGCGCAGCCAGAAACGCCCAGCAGAGTGGTCAGAAGCAGGCTTTGGGGCAGCTTGGTCAGGCGCACGCTTCAATCCTTAAGCTTGTAGAAACAATCGCACCGAGGCGATCTCTCGCGCCTTTGGGTCTCACGGCAGGGGCTTACGTGTCAATGCGCAAGCTCTATATTACACAAATGCAGGAAGAACTCAGTTACCCGGTCAAGGCCGCACAAATCAAGGATAACAGCCAGATATTCACCGTCAGCGCGAACGAGGCGCAGAGGGCGGCTCTGGCGGCACGTTGTGCCATTCCGGGAATTTCCCGGCTGGAAGGCCGTTTCACGCTCCACCATGAGCGGTCGGGCATACTGGCCGCCACGCTGATAATGAACGCTTCTGTCATTCAGATCTGCGTGGTCACACTCGAACCTTTCGAAGTCACGATTCAGGATACGGCAGCCTTACGCTTTGTGCCCGAGGCCGCGATGCGCCATGCCCCGGCGGACGATGCGCTGGATGAGGATATTACCCCGGATGCCCTCGATTCGCCCGACGAAATCCCTTACACGAACGATATTGTGGATCTTGGCGCGGCCCTGGCTGAGCAACTTGCCCTGATATTGGACCCATACCCCCGCAAACCCTCTGCCGCCCTGCCGGATACGGCGACAGACGGCAATGCTAATCCTTTTGCGGCCCTGGCCGCCAGGTTTAACAAACCTGGCGCAGCCTGACCGCGAAATTATCTGCCATGACTTGCGAGCCACGCCGGGCTCTGCTACGCGGCGCTTTCCAATACTTAGACTGATTCTGTAAGGCGTTTTGTCATGGCCGTTCCTAAAAGAAAAACCTCCCCTTCGCGCGCAGGCATGCGCCGCAGCCACCAGGCACTTTCCGCCGAGGCGCACGCAGAGTGCTCCAATTGCGGCGAGCTGAAGCGCCCGCACCATGTATGCGCCCATTGCGGCCATTACGATGGCCGTGAGGTTGTGGGTGCCGGCAAGGAAGCTAAGGGCGTCGTCCGCGTCTGAGCCCGCGTTAAGCTATGGTTGGAAGCGGTGATAAAAAGCCCAAAATAGGGATAAAATGAGCCAGAGCAGTAAACTGGCAGTGGATGCCATGGGTGGTGACCACGCGCCAGACGCCATTATTGCCGGGCTCGACATCGCCGCGGAACGCCAGCCGCGCGCTTTTTTTCTTATATTCGGGGATGAGGCTCGCCTCATCCCGTTGCTTGCATCGGCCAAACATCTCGCCGGGCGCCACGAACTGCGCCATTGCACCGAGGCTGTGACCGGCGACATGAAGCCGACCGTGGCGTTGCGCCTGCGGGATTCCTCGATGCGCCGTGCCATAGACGCCGTGCTGGCCGGAGATGCGCAGGGCGTCGTCTCCGCCGGTAATACCGGCGCCTTGCTTGCCCTCTCCAAAATTGTTCTTAAATCTCTGAAGGGCATAGACCGCCCGGCCATGGCTGCCACAGCGCCCTCCGCCAAAGGCGATGTGGTGATGCTCGATCTCGGGCTAAACGTGGTCTACGATGCCCGAAACCTCGTTGAATTCGCCCTGATGGGCATGATCTTTGCGCGGATCGTGCTGGGGTTGCCTACCCCCACCTTCGGCCTTCTCAACATCGGTTCCGAGGAAGGGAAGGGCGATGATACATTGCGCAATGCCGCAGCCACGCTTCGGGAAGGCCCGTTTAGTGAACAATTTTATGGGTTTGTTGAAGGCCACGACATCGCCGCCGGTACCGTGGATGTAGTGGTAACTGACGGCTTTACTGGTAATGTGGCGCTAAAAACAGGTGAGGGGGCCCTAAAATTGGTGGGGGACCTGCTGCGCCGTGTGTTTAACGCTGGCCCGCTTGCCAAAATGGGTTACATTTTTGCCAGGGGCGCTCTGAAGCGGTTAAAAGAAACTTTGGACCCCCGGCGTTATAACGGTGCCGTACTGTTGGGGCTGAACGGCGTTGTCGTTAAATCCCATGGCGGCACGGATGCATTGGGCTTTGCCCATGCTGTGGATGTTGCATTGGATATGGTAGCCCATGACTTCAATAGCCATATCGCCGATGCGCTGGCGGCAATGGACCGCGCCATTCTTTCCGACGAGCCGGTGATACACAGTAATGGCTGACCAATCTCTTTTAAAACGCGCTGTGCTAACCGGTGCTGGCGCCTATTTGCCTGAACAAATCCTTACGAATGAGGATATGGCAAAACGCGTGGACACTTCCGATGAATGGATCGTGGAGCGGACAGGCATCAGGCAACGCCATTTTGCCGCACCGCATGAAACTGCCGCCTATATGGGAGCCGAAGCCGGGCGCCAGGCCTTGGAGAAGGCTGGCTTAAACCCTGAATCGCTGGGTGCGATCATTGTTGCCACCTCCACGCCCGACCAGGCTTTTCCTGCGACCGCTGTGCGCATTCAAGCCAGCCTGGGGGCTAAAAAAGCCTTCGGGTTCGACCTTTCGGCCGCCTGTTCGGGTTTCATCTACGGACTTTCCGTGGCGGACGCGATGCTGAGGGCCGGGCAGGTGAAAAGCGTGCTGGTTATCGGAACAGAGGTGTTTTCACGCCTCCTGAATTTCGAGGACCGTACCACCTGCGTGTTGTTTGGCGATGGAGCGGGAGCAGTGCTGCTGGAAGCGCGTGATGTAGAGCAGGGCGGCCCTGGCCTGCTCTCCACGCATCTTTATGCAGATGGTTCGCTGGGCGATATTCTCTATGTGGATTGTGGAACCCATGACAACCGTAAACCCGGTCATCTCGTCATGCATGGGCGCGAGGTGTTCCGCCACGCTGTGAATCTGCTTGCGGGCGCGGTAAACGACGCGCTGGCGGAGAACAAGCTCTCTGCCGATGATATTGACCTGCTGGTGCCGCACCAGGCGAACAAGCGCATTATTGATGGCGTGGGCAAGAAGCTTGGCTTACCAGCGGAACGTGTGGTTATCACGGTGCACAAGCACGCCAACACCTCAGCCGCTTCCATCCCTCTCGCATTGGCAGATGCGATTCAGGAAGGCCGCGCGGTGCCTGGGAAGCTTTTGTTGCTGGAAGCCCTTGGCGGCGGCCTGACATGGGGCTCAGCACTGTTGCGGCTATAAAACGAAGGCTTGAACAAAACTCTTTAAGATCAACGAGGCTTAAGGAGTCGCACGTAATTCATTGCGAATCGGTCAAGTAACTTGTTGACCCTTAAGCATCTCATGCTAATCTTGCAAAATGAACACTTTGACCCGGGCACAGCTCACCGAGGCGATCTACGCTAGCGTTGGCTTGTCGCGGCATGAATCTGCTGATCTTCTTGAACATGTACTGAACCGCATCGCGGAGGCGCTTGAAGTTGGCAAATCCGTTAAAATCAGCGGTTTCGGAACTTTTTCTGTAAGGCAGAAGGGCCGCAGGGTTGGCAGGAATCCAAAAACCGGGGTGGAAGTACCAATCCTGCCTCGCCGGGTTCTGGTATTCCGGCCCAGCCAAATGCTGCGGGATGCGGTTAATGCCGAACCGGCCACGCCACGCCCAAAGCCTGACTAATCGAAGGATCGCATGGTGGATGAAGAGTATAACGCGGAGCTGGAGGACGGCTCCGCATCCGGCCTGAATAACGAGGCAGGGCGTCCCCGGGTCCGCAAAGCCGCCGATGCGTTTCGCACCATCTCGGAGGTTGCCGACGAATTGCACGTGCCGCAGCATGTGCTGCGCTTCTGGGAGACAAAATTTCCCCAGGTGCGGCCGCTTAAGCGCGGCGGCGGGCGGCGGTATTACCGGCCGGAAGATGTTGGCTTGCTGCGCCGGGTGGCGGACCTGCTCTATACGCAGGGTTACACCATTAAAGGCGTGCAGCGCTTGCTGCGGGATGGAGGCATGGCGCCTGATGCACCGGCAGAACGCAATCCGCCTCCCGCACAGGACTTCCTGATTCCGCCGGAGCCTTCGATGCAACGGGCGCCGAGCCTCCCGCCGGCAAACCCGCTTCCCCAACCCGAGCTGGAAGAATTTACCAACCGGCTTTTACCGGATGAGGACGAACCGGCCTACGCCCTTGCGCCGATTCCAGAGCCTGCCCGGCCCCAGGCGGCCGCGGCCGTGGGAGAAGAAGAATTAACCCGCCTGCGCGCACTTTTGTCTGAAACACTTTCAGCACTTGAGGAGCTTCGCCGGGCGCTCGACTGATATTTGTATTTTGCTGCAAATTTTCCAACCGCCGCGGCTTATACGCGGCGGTTTTGTTTTTCACGGTGCAAAGAATGCGCACTGGCTCTTGGCGCGGCGGCGCTGTGCTGCTACAGCCTCGCCCCACGGCCGGAGCGTAGCGCAGCCTGGTAGCGCATCAGTCTGGGGGACTGGGGGTCGTGGGTTCGAATCCCGCCGCTCCGACCATTTCAGCCAATTTGGCATATTCCATCTCGTCAGCACATCTCGCGTTCCAAGGTGCGTTTCGCGCACGGCAAGGCGGCATAGAGTTAGCAAACCAGGCCGTTGACCGTCTCTTGGAATTCAAAAACAGGAGAATAAGTCATGAAGATCGGTTTTCTTGGCCTCGGCCAGATGGGCCATAGCATGGCCGCGAATCTCATCAAGGCCGGTCATGAAGTGACGCTCTATAACCGCACGCGGGACAAGGCGGTGGGGCTGGACGCACCAATTGCCGCCACGCCCGGTCAGGCTGCCGCGGGTAAGGAGGTGGTGTTCACCATGCTCGCCAGCGACGCGGCACTTGAAGCGGTGATGCACGGGCAAAGCGGTGTTCTGGCGCATCTGCCAAAAGATGCCATCCACGTATCCTCCAGCACCATCAGCGTCGCCACGGCTGAGGCGCTGCAAACGGCACATGAAAAGGCCGGGCAGAAATTTGTGTCTGCGCCCGTGTTTGGCCGGCCGGATGCCGCTGCCGCCGCCAAGTTGTTCATTGCCGCGGCAGGCGCGGAGGCGGAGCTCGCCCGCGTGCAACCGCTGTTTGAGGTCATCGGCCAACGGGTGTTTGTACTCAGCACTACACCCCCCCGCGCCAACCTCGTGAAGCTGAGCGGTAATTTTCTTATCGCCTCGGTCATCGAAGCGCTGGGTGAGGCGCTGGCGCTGGTGGCTAAGGGTGGGGTGGACGAAAAAGCCTATTTGGAGCTGCTCACCTCCACCCTGTTCAACGCCCCTGTCTATAAGACCTATGGGCAATTGCTGGTGGACCGGAAGTTCGAGCCTGCCGGGTTCGCCGCCCCTCTCGGCCAGAAGGACATCCGGCTGGTGCTCGCCGCCGCCGAGGCGCTGAACGTGCCGTTGCCAATCGCCAGCCTGCTGCGGGATCGTTTTCTCACTCTGCTGGCCAATGGAGGTGAGAAGTTGGACTGGTCGGCCATCGGCTCTCTCGCCGCCAGGGACTCCGGCCAGTAAGCTTGAACATCCGCCCATCCATGGGTTAAGAAGGCTCATGGGGATGGAGTCCCCCAAAACCGCTCCTTCGGGGAGCCGATGACTCCTGCAGGCATCATGCGCTGTGGGAGTCGTTCGCCTCGGCCCCGCTTCAAATGGAAGGAGACCGGCGAATGTTTCAAACCTTGCTCGTTGCCCTCGGCGGCGCCATCGGCAGCGTTGGGCGATACTGGCTGGCTATGGCCGCTGTATCTATCAGCCGTAACCTGCCGCTCGGTACCATTATCATCAACATTCTCGGCTCATTCGCGATCGGTTTTTTTGGTTCGCTCACGCTAAGCCATGGCCGATTTCCGCTGCCCGAGTCCGCCCGCATCTTCTTCATGGTGGGCATCTGCGGCGGGTTCACCACGTTTTCCTCCTTCAGCCTGCAAACGCTGGACCTGCTGCGCGGTGGCGCAGTGGGCCGGGCCATGCTGAATATCAGCATTTCCGTGGTGTTCTGCGTGCTGGCGGTGGCGGCAGGTTACGCGCTGGGCTCGCATTTCAGCGGTGCGCCCACGCAGCTCAGCCAGAGTGCCACCCAGAACATTATCGAAGAAGAAGCTTCGTAAGCCATGCGTATCCTGGCAATGCTCACCAACCCGCTTACTGCCGTTTCGGTGCTTTCAGCCACTACCTGTCTTGCTGCCCGCTGCGCCCCGGCGGAAATCAGCCTTCTTTACCCTCGCCCGGAGGTTGATCCTGATTTCTTGCCCACAGAGGACATTTACACGGAGGCGCATCACCAAAAATTTGAAGCCTCGCAGGACCGGCTTGTGCAGCAGCTCGTCCAGAAAGTAGCCGGCTGGGCCGGGCCGCCGGATTTAAGGCAGGTGAGGGGCAAACTCAGCACCATCGTGAATGAAGCTGCCGCCACTGCCGATTTGGTGGTTTTGGGTACTCCGCATAGAGATTCAGAAGCCAATACCATTCTCGCTACGCTTCTGTTTCAAGCAAACAAGCCTGTTTTACTGGTGCCACGCACCATGCCGCGCGACTTTGGCCAACATATCGCCATCGCCTGGCAGAAAGAATGCGTTGCGGCCGAGCGTGCCGTTGAGGCTCTCAACGGATTGTTGCTCGGGGCAAAGCGCACCACAATCCTGATCGGTGAACATGGCCCAGGCTCATCATCTCCACCCGCGGCGCTGCTGCACCGGTTGAGCGAGGGGGGGCGGCCGGCCGCCATCCGGCATTTTCCGCTGGCGCGGCGGCATATTGGGGAGGCGCTGTTAAGCGAGGCCCGGCAAATCGGGGCGGATATGCTGGTTATGGGTGCCTACGGGCATAGCCGCTTACGAGAGTTTATTTTCGGAGGTGCCACGACCGAAATTCTGCGGAATTTCAATCTGCCGGTGCTGATCCATCATTAGTGCCCTTCATTTGAGTATTACAAATTGCTCCAGCGCGGCTATTGCTGCGGGATGAACGATTTCATGACCTCGATGATCGACATGATGATCGTCGCCATAGCTGTTGCTCTCATCGCCCGCCGCCTGCGCCTGCCTTATACGGTCGGTCTTGTTGTTGCGGGAATTGTGCTGGCTTTCAGTCCCATCCACCTTGACGTGGCACTCACCCAAAACGTCATCTTCGAAATCATCCTGCCGCCTTTGCTGTTTGAAGCCGCCATCAATATCCGGTGGAAAGATCTCCGGCAGGATGCGCTGCCCGTCCTCACCCTCGCCATTCCGGGCACGATCATCTCAGCGATAATCGTCGCCGCCACCTGCCACGAGTTGATGAAATGGCCCTTGCAGCCATCGTTGATGTTCGGCGTACTCATCGCGGCGACAGACCCTGTCGCCGTCATCGCAATGTTCAAGGATAACGGCGTGCATGGCCGGCTTCGTCTGCTGGTGGAAAGCGAAAGCCTGCTTAACGACGGTGTGGCGGCGGTGCTTTTCGCGCTGGTGCTGGCCTGGGTGCAGGCATCCGGCCAGGTGCATCTGGGCTCGGGGCAGGCGGCCCGGCTGCTCGCCGTTACGGTTGGGGGGGGTGTTGCTTCCGGCGCGGTCTGTGCCGGGCTTGCCATTGCGTCGGTGCGGCGTACCACGGACCATCTGGTGGAAAGTGCCGTCACCACTGTGCTGGCTTATGGCTCTTTCATGCTGGCGGTGCGGTTCAACTGCTCCGGGGTGCTCGCCACGGTTACGGCCGGGCTGCTCATGGGCAATCTCGGCCTTGCCTCTGGCAGCCGCTGGGGTGTTTTTGTTTCGGATAGAGGTCGTGAATTTACCCTGGCGCTGTGGGATTTCCTGGCCTTCATCGCCAATTCCTTTGTCTTTCTGCTCATTGGCCTTACCGTTGCCGGAATATCGTTTCTCGAGCTTGGCAATTATGCACTGGCGGTGGTGATCCTTGTTGTGCTGGCCAGCCGGGCATTAACCATCTACCCGCTTTGCGGCTTGTTCAACCATACGGCCAGGCGTATTCCATTCCGCTTTCAACATGTGCTTTGGTGGGGAGGCTTGCGCGGCGCGCTGGGCTTAGCCTTGGCGCTCTCGCTGCCGCAGAGCCTACCAATGCGCAACCAAGTGCTCATTGCAACATTTGGCGTGGTGGTATTTTCGGTGGTGGTGCAGGGGCTCACCATGCCCGCTCTGTTGAATTTTTTAAAAATCAACCGGACCAGGTAAACCAAGGTTCAAAAATCAACCGAGCGTTTGCACCAGCAGCACCGCGTTTAACGCCAGAATAATGCCAGCGCCGCCAATTGCGGTGCCGCTCATCAACCGGGTATTGGTAAAGCGCCCCATTATGTCCCGCCGGCGGGTGAATATCACCAGTGCCACCATCGGCACTGGCAGCGCGAATGAAAGCACCACCTGGCTGATCACCAACGCCTTTGTTGCATCCACACCCATGGCTACCACCACGAAGGCAGGCACCATGGTTACCACCCGGCGCACCCAAACGGGAATTTTAAAGCCCGCGAAACCCTGCATGATCGTCTGGCCAGCCATAGTGCCGACGGTTGATGATGAAATGCCAGATGCCATCAATGAAACCAGAAACACACCCGCAGCGGCGGGGCCCAGCAGGGGTGAAAGTGTGTGGTAGGCGGTGGTGATGTCCGCAACCTCACGATGCCCGGCATGGAATGCGCCTGCTGCCGTCATAACCATCGCGATATTCACCAACCCGGCCACGCTCAACGCAGCCACCACTTCCCGGTTGGAAAAGCGCAGCAGCATAATGCGTTCTTCATCGTTGCGGGGTCTCACGCGGTGCTGGGTAAGGCTGGAATGCAGGTAAAGCGCGTGCGGCATTACCGTGGCGCCGATAATGCCGACCGCAATCGTCAGTGCCTCGCTATCCGGCAGGCGCGGCAGCACCGAGCCGGCGGCCGCGGCCGCCCAATCCACCGGAGCAATAAACAACTCCGCCACATAGCAAACCGCGATAACCAGAACGAGTAATCCGATCATCAGCTCCATCGGCCGGAAGCCCCGCCCGCCCAGCAGCAGCATGCAATACGTAACAAACCCCGTTACCACCATGCCCGCCAAAAGCGGCAGATGGCACAGCAGCGAAAGCCCGATCGCCCCGCCCAGAAATTCCGCAAGGTCGGTTGCCATGGCGGCCACCTCGCTCACACCCCACATCGCATATACCAGCGGGTGGGGCAGGTGGGTGCGGCATAGCTCCGCAAGGTTGCGGCCGGTAACCAGGCCCAGCTTGGCGGAAAGCGCCTGGAACAGCATGGCGATGAGATTGGCCAGCAGCACGACCCACAAAAGCTGGTAGTTGTACCGCGCCCCCGCCTGAATGTTGGTCGCAAAATTGCCAGGGTCCATGTAGGCTATTGAGGCCACGACGGCGGGCCCCACGAACAACAGAGGCGTGCCCAGCCCATGCCTGTGCCCCGCCAGAACAGCGCGGATTTCAGCCTCTGTCCGTTTGCTCAGGCCAGTCTGTGTCTCTGCGTCCATTTCCGCGCGGCACTCCAAAGCGCGAGGCTTCAGCCGCGCCTGTCTAAATGTAGCCAAGGCTACATTTATTACAAGCGCCACAGCCCGCGAAGCAGCCCTGGCGGTTCACACCATTTGCAGATGGCCGGTTTCAACGTTGAAGTGCAGCCCGGCGAGGGTAAGCCTGCCATCCATTACCCGTTCTTTTATCCAGGGAAAGGTGAGCAGGTTGGCAAGCGAGACGCGAACCGTCTCATGTTCGCAAGCGGCGCATTGCGCTTCGAAATCCGCATTGGCGGTCTCTGGCGAATCGCAGACCCGCTGCCGGGCGGCCTTGGCAATTTTCATCCAGGAATCCACGAAGTCGCGCCCGCCCTCAGGCCCCTTCATCAATGCCCGCACGCCGCCACAGCGGCTATGGCCAAGCACCACGATGCTGCGCACATGCAAAGCGTTCACCGCGAATTCCACCGCGGCCGAGGTGCCGTGCTGCTTGCCGTCTGGCGCATAGGGCGGCACCAGGGCGCTCACATTGCGCACCACGAAAATCTCGCCCGGCGCGCAATCGAAAATCAGCTCGGGCGCCACGCGGGAATCCGCACAGGCAATCACCATCGCCGGTGGCGCCTGCCCATCCCGCGCCAGGGTGGTGTAACGGTCCTTATGGTCCTGCCAATAGCCGCTGCGAAACCGCTCATATCCTTCAAGCAGTGTTTTCATAGTCCTTCCTTCTTGGCCTCGGTCCATAATGCTTCCATTTCTTCAAGCGTGGAGTCTCGCGGGGTTTTGCCGCGTGCCGCAAGCTTTGCTTCCACCCGCCCAAAGCGGCGGATGAATTTCGTGTTTGCCCCTTCCAGGCAGGTTTCCGCGTCCAGCCCCAGTTTGCGGGCCAGGTTCACCAGCACGAACAGCAAATCCCCCAGTTCATCTGCCAGGCGCTCCGGCTTTGCCCCGGCCAGCTCTGCCTTCAGCTCGGCAATCTCCTCGTCCAGTTTTTCCAGCACCGCCATAGCATCCGGCCAGTCGAATTTCACGCGAGCGGCGCGGCTGGTAAGCTTTTGCGCCCGCATCAGCGCTGGTAGCGCCTCGGCCACGCCGTCCAACGCGCCGTGCTGGGCCTGGGCAGCACGTTCAGCCATCTTTTGCGCCTCCCATGCAGCGGTTTGGGCGGTAGCGGTGCGGGATGCCTCCTCCCCAAATACATGCGGGTGGCGGCGGATCATCTTGTCTTTTATCGTCTCGGCCACATCGTCGAATTTAAACCAGCCACGCTCCTCGGCCATGCGGGCATGGTAGACAACCTGAAACAATAAATCCCCCAACTCATCCTTCAGCACAGAGGGCTCGCCGCTGGCAATCGCCGCGCGCACTTCATAAGCTTCTTCAATGGTGTAAGGCGCTATGCTGGCGAAATCCTGCTCCTTGTCCCACGGGCAGCCCGTCTCGGGGTCGCGCAGCGCGGCCATAATGTTGATGAGGCCCTGAATCGGTGTTTCATTCGGCATGACAGGTTTTTAGTTACCAGGAGTGAAAATGGCCAGCGTACATGAATTTTCGTTCAAAGCCTTGTCCGGCGAGGCATATCCGCTCAGCGCCCTGGCCGGAAAACCTGTACTAGTGGTAAATACCGCGAGCAAATGCGGCTTCACGCCGCAATATGCTGGATTGCAGAAGCTTTGGGAGACTTACAGCCCGCGCGGCCTGATGGTGTTGGGGGTGCCTTGTAACGATTTTGGTGGCCAGGAGCCCGGCAACGCCGAAGAAATCGGCCAGTTCTGCCAGATGAATTACGGCGTCGGCTTTCCGATGATGGCCAAGGAACATGCCATAGGGGAGGGCGCGCATCCATTCTTCCGCTGGGTGGTGGCTGAAAAAGGTTTTCTCGCGCGGCCGCGCTGGAATTTTTACAAATACCTTATCGGCAAGGATGGCGCGTTGCAGGATTTCTTCATCTCCGCCACCAAACCCGAAGCCGCGCGGGTGCTGCGTGCCATCGAAAAACTGCTTTAAACAAGTCGAAATGCGGTTTCGATCATCCGCCGCGCTTCGGGGGTGAGCGCATAATGGTCGAAATCCGCCCTATTCGCCCATGCCACCTCCCGCACATCGTCTCCCGCTATGGCTTCGCCACCTACATAGCGCGCCGCAAAATCCAGGATGGTGTAATGAAACTCAATTTTTCCATCCACATCGCGGTGGATGGAATCAGCATGCCCGGCCAGCACCAGTTCTCCGCATTCCAGCCCGGTTTCTTCCCGCAATTCCCGCCGCGCCGTATCTTCCGCCGCTTCGCCAAGCTCCTGTTTTCCGCCAGGCAAAGACCACGTGCCCGCACCCGGCGGTTTGCCCCGGCGTACAAGCAACACCTCGTCGTTTCTGATCAGCACAATGCCAATGCCAACTTTCGGCGCAGTGGGGTAGGAAGACATTCTGGCTTTATCCTGCATTCACGGTTGAGATCGCATCGCGTTGTTCGAACAAATTGAGCAAAATTCTCAAAGCTTGCCCGCGCTCATGTTCCAGCCTGGGGTCGCGCTGCAATGTCATCACCGCATCCTGCCGCGCCATTACCAGCAACTCTTCGTCCTTTTCCGCATCTGCCAGCCTGTAGCCGGGCAGGCCGGATTGCTTCGTGCCAAGAAATTCTCCCGCGCCGCGCAGCCGGAAATCCTCATCGGAAATCAGAAATCCGTCTTCGGTATCGCGTAAAATAGAAAGCCGCTTGCGCGCTGTTTGGCCTAGCTTGTCATCATGCAGCAGCAGGCAGAAACTCTTCGCCGCCCCCCGCCCCACGCGTCCGCGTAGCTGGTGCAACTGCGCCAACCCAAACCGCTCCGCATGTTCAATCACCATCACATTGGCTTCCGGCACATCAACCCCCACCTCGATCACGGTGGTGGCGACAAGGATTTGCTTGCCCCCCGCTGCAAACTCCCTAAGCGCGGCATCCCGCGCAGCACCTTCCATTTGCCCATGCGCCATCGTCACTGCCGCGCCAAATTTGCGCTGCAACTCGGCAAAGCGTACCTCCGTGGCAGTAATATCCAGCGTCTCGGATTCAGAAACCAGCGGGCAAACCCAATAGACTCTGCCGCCCGCCGCCATTGCCCGCGCAATCGCTTCCTCTACCTTCGGCAGGTCAGAAACACGATGCATCGTCGTGGTAACCGCCTGGCGTCCCTTCGGTTTTTCGGTGATGCGGGAGACATCCATCTCCGCCCAATGGGTCAGCAGCAACGTGCGTGGAATGGGGGTGGCGGTCATCACCAGCAAATCCAGCATTTCGCCCTTTGCCCCTAGCGCCAGGCGCTGGTCCACCCCAAATTTATGCTGCTCGTCAATTACGGCCAGGCCTAAATCAAAAAATACCACGTCTTTTTGAAAAATTGCGTGGGTTCCTATAAGAATCGAAATTGATCCATTTTTTGTGCCTGCCAGAATCTCACGCCGTGCCGTTCCCTTCACGCCGCCGGTCAGCAGTGCCACCGGCACCGGTGAAAGCCGCTTGAAAGTGGCAAAATGCTGCTGCGCCAGAATCTCCGTCGGTGCCATCACCGCCGCCTGTGCCCCGGCTTCCACCGCGCGCAGGCAGGCCATCAGCGCCACCAGCGTTTTGCCGGAGCCCACATCCCCTTGCAGCAGCCGGCGCATGCGGTGCGGGGCGGCCATGTCCGCGTCAATCTCCGCCAGCGCCCGCAACTGCCCGGCGGTCGGTTCAAACCCGAATTTTTTCAATGCCACGGCCCGCAGCCGCCCGTCGCCTGCCATTTCCCGGCCCGGTTGGCGGCGCCTGCGCCCGCGCACCAGGGCAAAGGCAATCTGCCGCGCCAGCAGTTCATCATAGGCCAGCCGTTCCCGGGGTTTTTCATCTGGCACTTCGGCTGGCTTGTGCAACGCCCGCAGAGCCGGGCCAAAGCCAGGCCAGCCGCGCTTGGCCAGAATGCTCCTATCCTGCCACTCGGGAAATTCTGGCAGCCGTGCAAGCGCTCCCACGGCCGCCTTACGCATGGTGCGCGGCGTAATGCCCGCCGCCAACGGCCATATGGGTTCTATCCACGGAAATTCTTTTTCCTGCGCTATGCTCATCACCTGGTCCGGGTGCGCCATCATCAGCCGGTCCTGAAATCTCTCCAGCTTGCCCGCGATAATCAACCGCGCCCCCACCGAAAATTGCGAAAGCCGCGCGGCATGAAACAGCACAATCTCGGCAAAGCCGGAGCCATCGGTAATCACCACCCGCCAAGGCTGGCCTTTCCGGGCGGGGTCCTCGTGGCGCAGCACCTCCACCCGCAATGTTGCCACCTGCCCGGGCCGTGCCTCGGAAAGTTTTGGCGTCATCCGCCGGTCGATGAACTCGATGGGAAGATGAAACAGCACATCGCACACGCTCTCTCCGCCCACCAACTTGCCCATAAGCGTGGAAAGCCTGGCACCAAGGCCGGGCAGGGTGGAAAGCGGGGCCCGCAAAGGCAGTAAAATTTCAGCGGTCACGGGCTTAACTCTTGGCCAAACCCAACCTATACCGCAACCCGTTATGACCGAAGATCACAACGCGCCCCTGGATACGCGCCGTAAACGGCTGCTCTACCGCGCGAACCATCGCGGCACTTACGAGAATGACCTTATGATCGGCGGCTTTGTGCGGGAACGACTCGCTGCCATGTCCGAACAGGAACTGGACGAGATAGAAACAGTGATGGAATTCCCCGACGCCGAGCTGGCGGATTGGCTGACCGGCCGCAAGCCAATCCCCGCTTATGCTGACAGCCGGATGCTGCGGCGCATCCGCGAGGCGGCTTTGGCACGCCATAGCGGCGGCCAGATATGATCCCGATTTACGGCGCGCCGGAGGGCGTGGATGCGCTGGTGCTGGTGCGCCGCCTGGGCGAGCATGGCGGCCCGGTGCTGCACATTACGCGGGACGATACGCGCCTCGCAGCACTTGCTGAGGAAATCGCCTTCTTCGGCCCGGAGATCGAGGTGATTTCTTTTCCCGCCTGGGACTGCCTGCCCTACGACCGTGTTTCCCCCAACGGGGCCCTGGTAGCCGAACGTATCTCAGCACTCAGCCGCCTGCAGGCGGAGCCAGGCAAGAAGCGCATCATCCTCACCACCGTCAACGCCGCCTTGCAGAAGGTCGGTCCGCGTTCCGCCCTTGCCGGGGCGGGCCTGAGCCTCGCCAAGGGCGAGAGTGTGTCTTTGCCGGATGTCGCCGCCTTCCTGGAGGCCGACGGTTACAGGCGCACCGGCATCGTGATGGATGCCGGTGAGTTCAGCTTGCGTGGCGGCATCCTCGATGTTTTCCCCGCCGGCGCCAGCCAGCCCGTGCGTATAGACATGTTTGGGGACGAGATTGAGAGTCTGCGCCATTTCAACCCCGAGACCCAGCGCTCCGGCGAACCGCTGCCGCGGCTGGATTTTCACCCGGCCTCGGAATTACCTCTGGATACAGCCTCCACCGCCCGTTTCCGCACCAATTGGCGCGAGCTGTTCGGCGCCAAAGCTGTTGAGGAGCCGCTTTACGTCTCCATCTCCGAAGGCCGCCGCCACCCTGGGGCTGAGCATTATCTGCCGCTCTTCACCGAGAGCATGGAGACGATTTTCGATTACGTGCCCAATGCCTCCATCAGCCTGGACCATCAGGCTGAAGCCGCTATTGAGGCGCGGCTGGAACTCATAGCCGACCATTATGCCGAGCGCCGCCTGCCACCCCGCGCCGGAGAGCCGGTCTACCGGCCGATCCCGCCCGGCATGCTGTATCTTGACCGGCAAGGCTGGGATGCCGCCCTGGCAAAAGGGCCCTGCTTCAGCTTCTCTCCCTTCACCAAGCCTGAAGGAGCGGCGCAAGGCGTCGAAATCGGCGGGCGTCCGGCGCCGATCCTGACCGGCCAGAGCATCGCCGCGTTTGAGACCTTCGGCGAGCTGAAAGGCAAATGGGCCAGTTCCGGCCGCACCATCATCCTCGCCGCCTGGAGCTTCGGTTCCCGCGAGCGCCTGACCTTGATGCTCAAGGAGCATGGCATTTCCCCCGCGCGGCCCATCGCCTCGGCGGATGAAGCCCGCGCCTTGCCCCCCGGCACCATAGCACTTGCCGTGCTGCCGCTGGAGCGTGGCTTCCTGACCGACCGTCTGGCCGTGGTGGCGGAGCAGGATCTGCTCGGCTCTCGCATCGCTCGCCCGCCCAAGCGCAAAAAACGGGCCGACCAGTTCATCGCCGACGCCACCGAGATCGAGGCGGGAGATCTGGTCGTGCATCAGGACCATGGCATCGGCCGTTACGAAGGGCTGGAGACCGTGACGGTCACCGGCGCCGCGCATGACTGCCTGAAGCTGATCTATGACGGCGGGGACAAATTGTTCCTCCCCGTCGAGAATATCGATCTGCTTTCCCGCTTCGGCCAGGAAGGCGATGGCGTAGCGCTGGACAAATTGGGCGGTGCCTCCTGGCAGGCCCGCAAGGCCAAGGCCAAAAACCGCATTCAGGACATGGCCGCCGGTCTCATCCGTCTGGCCGCTGAGCGCCAGATGCGCGAGGCCCCGCTGCTCGCCGCCGATGACGGTGCTTTCGCCGAATTCTGCGCCCGCTTCCCCTATACCGAGACCGAGGATCAGGCAAAGGCCATTGCCGACGTGATTGAGGATTTCGCCGCCGGCCGCCCGATGGACCGTCTCATCTGCGGCGATGTCGGCTTCGGCAAAACCGAGGTGGCCTTGCGCGCCGCCTTCGTTGCCGCCATGGCGGGCACGCAGGTGGCGGTGGTGGTGCCCACCACCTTGCTGGCCCGCCAGCATTTCCGCGTGTTTTCTGCTCGTTTCGCCGGGCTGCCGGTGAAGGTGGCACAGCTCTCCCGCCTCGTCACCGCCAAGGAGGCGGCGCAGGTAAAGGCTGGCCTCGCGGACGGCTCGGTGAGTATCGTCGTCGGCACCCATGCCATCATGGCGCAGGGTATTTCCTTCTCTGATCTCAGCCTGCTGATCGTGGATGAGGAGCAGCATTTCGGCGTGAAGCATAAAGAGCGGCTGAAAGAGCTCAAAGCCGATGTGCACGTGCTCACCCTTACCGCCACACCCATCCCCCGCACCTTGCAACTGGCGTTAACGGGCGTACGCGACCTCTCCCTCATCACCACCCCGCCGGTGGATCGCCTCGCGGTACGCACCTTCATCATGCCGTTCGACAGCCTGGTGATCAAAGAAGCGATCGCCCGCGAGAAATTCCGTGGCGGACAGATTTTCTGCGTGGTGCCGCGCATTGAAGACCTCGATCCCATGGCCGCCCGCCTGCGCGAGATCGTGCCGGACATCCGCACCGTGATGGCCCATGGCCGCCTGGCCCCCACCGAGCTGGAACGGGTGATGACCGAGTTCGGCGAGGGCAAATACGACGTGCTGCTCGCCACCAATATCGTGGAATCCGGCCTGGATATGCCGGCGGTGAACACGCTCATCATCTACCGGGCGGACATGTTCGGCCTCGCGGGCCTCTACCAGCTTCGCGGCCGCGTGGGGCGCGGCAAGCAGCGCGGCTATGCCTATCTCACATGGCCGCCGCATCACCGGCTTTCCGCCGCATCCGAAAAACGGCTGGAGGTGATGAACACGTTGGATACACTAGGGGCTGGCTTCACCCTTGCCAGCCACGATCTCGATCTGCGCGGTGCGGGCAACCTGCTCGGCAACGAGCAATCCGGCCATATCCGCGAGGTCGGCATCGAGCTTTACCAGCAGATGCTGGAGGACGCGGTGAATGATCTGCGCGCCCAGAACCAGCAGGCCCAGAAGGTGGAGCGGGACTGGACACCCAACATCAATCTCGGTCTGCCGGTGCTCATCCCCGAGGCCTATGTGGCGGACCTTCCGGTGCGGCTTGGCCTCTACCGGCGTATCAGTGCGCTTGCCTCAGATGCCGAGAGCGAGGCGCTGGCCGCCGAACTGGTGGACCGTTTTGGCGCCATCCCCGAGGAGGTGGAAAATCTCCTCTCCGTCGTGGCGCTCAAACGTGCCTGCCGGGAGGCGAATGTCGACAAGCTGGATGCCGGGCCGAAGGGCATGGTGGTAAGCTTCCGCAAGAACGACTTCGCCAACCCCGCAGGGTTGATAAAATGGATCGGCACCAAAGGTGGCCTTGTTAAGCTTCGCCCAGACCAGAAACTGTCCTTGGTGCGGGACATGGATGTAGCCGCCCGCATGGCCTTCGCGCGGGATCTGCTCGGCAACCTCGCCAGCATTGCCAAGCAGGCCGCCTGATGGCCTGATGATCTGCCGGGAAGGAGCGGCTTACAGCGACTTCCAGTACGAGGCCGCGCAACTCACCGCTGTCGGCGTATCCGGGTGCGCGGCGGCTTCCGACTGTGCCGCGACGTTGCCTGTCGCCATGGATTGGCCAACGGAGTTGATGACATTATGTACCGGCCCGTTATTAGTGCCCGTTATGTTCGCGGCGGCATTGCTTACATTATGTTTTTCCAGCGCCTGGCAAACATTGGCGCTGCCGCCACCGGCCATCGGCACGATGAAAAATACCGCAATCGCGATGATAATAATCCCGACGATCGTAATCCCTGATTTCATGATCTTGTCCCCAAACTTGTGAAGATACCATCGTAACTGATTGGCTTCGCTGGCATCTTGGATGATTTGGGGGCATTAATCTGTTTCACAAATGAAAACGGCTTAAATACGCCGTTACATATTTAGCGAACCGCCATCTGGGAAAAGAGGTTAATGACCAGAATGCCAGCCATTATCAGGCCGATTCCGAACAACCCCGGCAAATCCACCGGCTGGCGGTAATGGAAGTACCCCACGCCCACAATCAGCACGATGCCAAAACCGCACCAGAGCGCATAGGCATAACCAAGGGGGATAACCTTCACCACCTGTGAAAGCGAGAAAAAGCTTACGCAATAGCCAGTCAGCACAATAAGAGAGGGCAGCAGGCGGGTAAACCCGGCGCAGGATTTCAGGGCGGAGGTGGCGGTAACCTCGCTGATGATGGCGATGGCAAGGAGCAAGTACGCCATCAGAAATCAGAACAGCGGCCGTTTTTTTCCCAGTCCCCGTAGCGTGTCGGCTCCAGCCCGGTTGGGCCCCCAATTTCCTTGGGCGGTTTCGGTGCCTCCGGCTTTGTGGTCGCAAGGCAGTCCGGCTTGGCGGGGGGTATTTTGTCGTCCATGGCGGCACTCTACGCCGATGAAACGGCAAGGGAAGGGCGGTTGGCTATTGCCCTTGCACCTGCATCAGTCTTTGCTGGTCCAGTTGCCGCCAGGTGGAGTTTACCGGCGCGCTGGCGAAGGATTGTTTAAACAGCGCAAGCGCCTCGGGCGTTATCGTCCCGGCCTGTTCGCTCAGCGCCTCGGCCAGGTATGCCTCGCCTTCGCTTGCATCGGGGGAGCCTGGGGCTACCATGGCCAGATGCGCGCGCAGCATGGCGATCATTTTATCAAGCTGTTGCTGCTGCACCGCCTGCTGCGCAGCCCAGGCCGCATGCGGCTCCGATGGCACGGGCGTTGCCCCGGGCAGATACAGCGCGAAGCCACCTACGGGCAGGGCGATCAGCGTCATCATCAGCAACAGTTTGGCGCTGCCACCACTGGGCTGGGCGGGCAGTGCGTCCGCCGCCAATATCCGGCGCTCAATCTCCAGCTTCGCGGCTGCATATTCATCCCGGCCAATCCGGCCATCGCCCAAATCCCGCTCAAGCTCAGCAAGCTGTGCCCGATGCAGGGCAACAGAGGCATCCCGGCGTTCCGGCAGGTTCTGCTTGCGGCAAAACACCAGCAGCAATGGCAACGAGAGCGCCAGTGACACCACCAGCATAAGGATCAGCATCATTTCAGCAATTCATTCAGGCGGGCCTGCTCGGCCGGGTTCAGCGGGGCAACGGGTTTCACATGGTTGTGCCGCCCCAACCAGAAGGCCAGAAACCCGGCCGTGAGGGCAAGCGCCGGGGAGGCATAAAGCAGCCAGGTAAGCGGCAAGATGGGCGGCTTCAGCAGCACAAAAATACCGTAACGCCGCACCATGTAATGCATAATCTGCTTATCCGGCACGCCTTGCACCACCTGTTGGCGAATAATCACCCGCAATTGTTTGGCGAGCTTCGCTGAAGATTCCTCGATGCTCTCATTCTGGCAGACAAGGCAGCGCAACTGGCCGCCGATCGCCTCGGCGCGGGCTTCTTGCGCCTGGGTCAGGGTGATGCCGTCGCGCATCACCATATCCTGCGCCAAGGCCAGGCCCGGCAGCAGCAGCAGCGCCAGCAGAAAGCGGGGCAGCCTCATGAATATTGCCTGAACAACGGCATAAGCCGGGTTTTCACCACCTCATCAGTCAACGCCCCGGCATAACGCAGCCGCACGATGCCGGATTTATCGATGAAGTAGGTCTCCGGCACGCCATACACACCCCAGTTGATCGCGGTGAGCCCCGACTGGTCGGTGGCGATTCGCGCATAGGGGTTTCCGTATTTTTGCAGATAAGCGGCGAGATTAGCCGGCTGGTCCTCATAGGCGATGCCCCAAATGGTGATGCCCTGGCCCGCCAGGCTCTGCAGCATCGGCGCTTCCTCCTGGCAGGGCGCGCACCAGGAGGCGAACCAGTTCACCAGCATCGGTTTCGGCGGGGCGAGAAGATCGGCGCTGGCAAAACCCGGCGCGCCACCCACCCCAGGCAAGGTAAAAGCGGGCGGGCGGTTGCCGATAAGCGGCGATGGTAAAGCATGCGGGTCGTAGTCATCCGTCTGCATACGGCGCAGGATGGTATAAAACCCGCCGCCGCCCGCTACGGCCACGGCCAGCGGCACCCCGAATAGTAATCGCCGCCGCAAGGGAGACATTACGCCTCCGCCCCGCCCGGCAGGCGCTTGCGGAAAGGCGCGCCCACGCGCAACCGGCGGTCTGAGAGCGAAAACACTCCACCAAGCGCCATAATTAATCCGCCAAACCAGATTTCCGGCGCGCCAGGGTGGCGGTTCAACCGCAATTCCGCGCCACCATCCTGCTCATCGGCAAAATCGACGTAAATATCCTGGAAGCCATTGGTGCGGATGGCCGCGTCGCTGGTAATAACGTGCTGCGCGGTAAAGAACCGGCGGCTGGGGTGTAGCGTCATAAAAGCTTTGCCGTCATCGCTTACCGTCACATCCGCCACGCGCTGGGTGTAATCCGGGCCCGGCGCGTCGTGAATGTCCCGCAACGTCCAGGCATAGCCGCCCAGCATCGTGGACTGACCAGGTTTCAGCACCACCACTTTCTGCACCGCCAGCGTCATCGCCGCGATGCCGATAACCGAAACGCCGAACCCGATATGCCCGAGCGTGGCGCCGATCGCCGCGCGCGGCAATGCGAAAAACCGCCCCAGCGCGGTGCCCAAGGGCGCGCGGAACAGGCGGGTACGCTCGGCAAGGTCGGTAAGCGCCGAGCACACCACCCAGGCCCCGCCCGCCAGCCCCAGTGCGGCGATGATGTGCTTCGTGGCGGTGAGGATGATAAACACCAGCACGGCCACCGCCCCGGCCAGCCACAACCGTTGCAGCACCGGCAGCAAATCCGCCCGTTTCCAGCGCAGCATCGGCCCCACCCCCATTGCCAGAATAATCGGCCCCGCCAGCGGCAGAACCGTCTGGTTAAAAAACGGCGCGCCGACGGAAAGCTGAATTCCGAACAAAAGGTCCACGAAAGGCGGGTAAAGTGTTCCGGCAAACACCACCGCAGCAATGGCGCATAGAAAAATATTGTTTAATATCAGTGCGCTTTCCCGGCTTATGGGTGCGTATATACCAGAACCCGCCAACACGGGCGCCCTGAGTGCAAACAGCAGCAGCGAGCCGCCGATGGTGATAGCCAGCAGCACCAGGATGAACAGCCCCTGGTCTGGTGCCGCGGCGAAGCTGTGCACGGAGTTTAAAATGCCTGAACGCACCAGGAACGTGCCGGAGAGCGAGAGCGAGAAGGTGGCGATGGCCAGCAGCACCGTCCAGGCTTTCAGGCTTTCGCGTTTTTCCACCACAATGGAGCAATGCAGCAGGGCAGTGCCGGTGAGCCAGGGCAGCAGGGCGGCGTTCTCCACCGGGTCCCAGAACCAGTATCCGCCCCAGCCGAGTGTGTAATAAGACCACCAACTGCCCAGCGTGATGCCGGCGGTGAGGAAGCACCAGGAGAGCAGCGCCCAGGGCCGCACCCAGCGCCCCCAGGCGGCGTCGATCCGACCTTCGATTAACGCCGCGATGGCGAAGGCGAAGGCGACGGAAAACCCGACATAGCCGGTGTAGAGAACCGGCGGATGGAAGGCGAGGCCGGGGTCCTGCAAAATCGGGTTCATGCCGGCGCCATCCAGCGGCGGCGGCCAGATGCGGGTAAAAGGGTTGGAAACCGAGAGGGTAAACAGCAGAAACCCGCAGGAAACCAACCCCAGCACGCCCAGCACCCGTGCGCGCAAACTGGCGGGGAGCTGCCGCCCGCCCAAAGCCACCGCGGTCCCGCAAAGCGAGAGGATCAGGCACCAGAGCAGGATCGAGCCGTCATGGTTTCCCCAGATACCGGTGATCCGGTAGAGCAGGGGCGTGCTGGAAGAGGAGAAATCCGCGATGTTCTCAACCGTGAAATCCGAAACCACACCCGCCCAGACCAGTGCAAGGAACGCCAGCAGTATGGCGGTAAAATGCAGCAGCGTAAGCACTGGGGCCGCCGCCAGGGCGCGAGGGTCCTTCAGCGTGGGCCCGGCAATGCCAACAACCCCTTGCGCGCAGGCAATGGCAACGGCCATCGCAAGGCAGAAATGCCCGAGTTCAGGGATCATGTGCCGTCTTTCACCTTCATGTCGTTCCAGGCGCTGGCATCGGGCGGCGGGCCAAAGCGCGGGTCCCATTTACCGCTTGCCTTCAGTTCCTGCTCCACATCTTTGGGCATGTAATCCGCCCCATGCTTGGCCAGCACCTCATCGGCCGTAAACACCCCACCCGGCCCCATGGAGCCGATGGCCACAATGCCCTGGCCCTCACGGAACAAATCCGGCAGCAGGCCGGTGAACACCACGTTTACCGCCGCACGTCCGTCCGTCACCGCGAAGCGTGTTGTGGGTGTGTCGTTGCTAACGCTGGTGGAAACAGTTCCCATTTGCACAATGCCGCCCAGCCGGAAGCTCTGCCCCGCCGGCGGCGCGTGGGCCGCGACCTGCCGTGGTGAGAGAAAATAGGTGAGGGAGGATGAAAACGCCGCGAGAGAGAGGGCCACCGCCCCACCCAGGCAGACAAGACAAGCCAGCACCAAATAAAGCCGCTTCTTCTTCGGTGTCCGCATTTTAAAGTTGCTCGGCCTGGGCCAAACGTGCCCTGGCACGGCGGTAGCGCATGAAGGTT
This sequence comes from Rhodospirillales bacterium, assembly GCA_018971565.1. GTDB lineage: Bacteria > Pseudomonadota > Alphaproteobacteria > Acetobacterales > Acetobacteraceae > Acidocella. The sequence goes on along the minus strand of JAGXAO010000002.1, from coordinate 15,820 downwards.
AACCATGCTGCACCCAGCAGAAACAGAACCGTCGCGCCATAGGCGCCGTTCACGAACGGCCACACGTTTATGGTCTGTATCATTATTGGCCGTGCTCCGCCATGGCGCGCAGCAGAGATATGGTTTTGCGTTCTGAAATCGCCGCGCACATCCTCGCCACCACCAACGTGACAAAAGTCAGATAGAACCCCACCGATGCGATAAGCAGCGGATAGAGCATGGTGATATAAATTTTTGAAGGCCCGGTGAGCGAGATGGTGTTGCCCTGGTGCAGCGTGTTCCACCACTGCACGGAAAACACGATAATCGGCAAATTCACCGCCCCTGCCAGCGCCAGAATGGCGGCGGCGCGATACGCATGGGCCTTATTATCGAACGCGCGAATAAGCGCGATATGGCCCAGATAGAGAAAGAACAGAATCAGCACGGAGGTCAGCCGTGCATCCCATACCCAATAGGCGCCCCACATCGGCTTGCCCCAGAGCGAGCCGGAGACCAGACACACGGCGGTAAAGCCCGCCCCCACCGGGCCAATTTCCTCCGCCGCGATATCCGCCAGCGGATGCCGCCAGACCAGCGAGAGCAGGGAGCAAAACGCCAGCGCCGCATAACCCGCCATCGCCACCCAGGCGGCCGGTACATGCACATACATGATGCGCGCGGCATCGCCCTGCTGCCAGTCCGCCGGGGCGAACCAATAGCCCCATATAATGCCGGTGACGGTGAATATTAACGAAAGCACCACGAGCCACGGCAAAGCAGGGCGCGCAACACGTTGAAACCGCCCGGGATTGGCAAGATAGTGAAACCAACCGCCATGGCTTGCGGGGTTGGTTCGGGACAAGGCGCTTTGCGTCATGCGCAGGTTCTTATGCCACTGGCCGCCAAATTTGAAGCGTTGTGAAAATTGGTTACACTATTCCCCATGAAGTATTGGCTGGTTAAGTCCGAACCCGACGCGTTTTCCTGGGATAACCAGGTAAAGAACGGCATTGAACCATGGACCGGCGTGCGTAACCATCTCGCCAAGCGGCATCTAAAGGAAATGCGGAAAGGCGACCGCGCTTTCTTCTACCACTCCAATGTTGGCAAGGAGATTGTTGGCATTGTGGAGGTGGTGCGGGAGGCCTACTCAGACCCGACGGCCGAGGCCGGGGACTGGGTTTGCGTGGACATGAAGGCGTTGAGGCCGGTGAAATCTCCAATCACCCTTGCCGCGATTAAAGCCGACCCAAGATTCACGGAACTTGCCTTGCTTAAATATTCCCGCCTTTCGGTGGGCCCGGTAAGCCCTGAGCATTGGGCGATGATCTGTGAAATGGGAGGGGTGAAATGACCGAGTCTGCAATTCTTGCCGGTGGTTGCTTCTGGTGCCTGGAAGCAGCTTATGATGAGCTGGAGGGTGTTGCGCGCGTACAGTCCGGCTATGCTGGCGGGTATGTGGAACACCCGACCTACAAGCAGGTGTGCACGGGCACCACCGGCCATACCGAGGTGGTGAAGGTGGATTACGACCCCGCGGTGATTTCCTATGAGGATTTGCTGCGGGTGTTCTTCACCATCCACGACCCGACAACATTGAACCGCCAGGGCAACGACATCGGCACGCAATACCGCTCCGCGATTTTCTATGAAACACCGGAACAAAAAGCGGCGGCGGAAGAGGCCATCGCGGAATTCACGCCGGTCTGGGGCAAAATCGTTACCGAGATCGCGCCGCTCAGGGTCTTCTGGCCAGCGGAGGCTGAACACGAGGATTACTTCGTGCGCAACCCATGGTCAGGCTATTGCCAGGCCGTCATCGTGCCCAAAATAAGCAAACTACGCAAAAATTTCAGGGACAGGCTGAAAAAAACCCTCTGAAGCCGGGGGCTTACAGCAGCACGGTTTCAACATTATTGCCCCCAGCCTCCTTGGCCTGGCGCATAGATTTGTCAGCGGCGGCAATAAGTGCAACCGGCGAGGGAAACCGTGTTCTCGCACAGGCAACGCCAATACTCACCGTCACTTGCATCGGCATTCCCGGAACCGCCTGCCGTTCCACCGAATCGCGCACCCGTTCGGCAATCAGCCTCGCATCTAAAATGCCCGCGCGCACCATTACCAGGAACGTGCCATTGCCATAGCGGCCGCAAGTGTCGCTTTCGCGAACGTTACGCCGGATCCACGACGACACCTCATGCAGCACTACGTCGCCCATTAACGCGCCAAAATTCTCGTTCACCATGCCAAGATTATCGATATCGATCAGCAACAGGCTGAGCGGTGTGCCCATGCTGGCGGCAGCGCATTCAAGATGTGCCAGCTCCATTACCGCGGAACGGTTCCAGGTGCGGGTCAATTCATCAATTGAACCGCGCCGCGCCTGCGTATCATGATTACGGATTAACGTGTTCTGGAAGGAGCTTTGGTTCCGGCGGCTCAGCTCACGCTCCACAATCACCGCCAGATCCTGTAATGTTTCCAGCTCACCATGGCCAAGTTGCCGTGGCAGCGTATCCATCACGCACAGCGCACCCACCTCAGAGCCCGCCCCGGCGTGCAACAGCTGGCCCGCATAAAAACGAATGCCGAGCCGGCCTGTCACCAGTGGATTAGTCGCAAAACGTTCATCTTCGGTTGCGTCCGCCACAACCAGCGCATGATGCTCCCTTATTGCCTGGTTGCAGAAAGAATGCTGCCGTGGCACCGAACTCTCAGCCCATCCGAAGCTGGATTTAATCCATTCAGCTTCTTCAGTAACAAGGGTAATCATCGCCATGGGAGACTGCAAAACTCTGGCCGCAAGCCTGGTTATACGATCAAATCGTTCCTCGGCGGGCGTATAAAGCAGGTCGAGTTCGCGCAGGTCCTTAAGACGCTGAACCTCTCCCAGCCCAAAAACGCCATCAAAAGACATATCCATGCTAATTTACCGAATCACGCTCAACTGGAAGATGTATACAAACTGAAGGTAACGCCAGCCAGGACAAATTAATTATTTGTTAGTGATTACGTAATCCGATGGCTGTCCCAGGCTGGTACCGCCATCGGTCTCGGTTACTCGGCATTCCGTTTGCTCGCCAGGGTTGTATGGTGGCAATACAGCCAGTCGCTGTCCGGGTTCCAGCGATAATCTCCCGGTTATGTGGCGTCGAAACGGTCAGCGTTCATCATTTTGCTCCAGGCGTTCACAAAATCGTGTACAAAAATTTCATGCGCGTCATCCTGGGCATAAAGCTCGGCATAAGAACGCAGGATGGAGTTTGAGCCAAATACAAGATCAACGCGCGTAGCAGTCCATTTCAAAGCATTGCTCTTGCGGTCGCGAATCTCATAGCCATCCTTGCCCACCGCTTTCCAAACATTGCCCATATCGGTCAGGTTAACAAAAAAATCAGTGGTTAACGCGCCCTCGCGGCTGGTTAAAACGCCATGCTTGGAACCAGCATGGTTGGCGCCGATCACCCGCAGGCCGCCCAGCAGCACAGTCATTTCCGGTGCGGTAAGGCCCATCAGCTGCGCCCGGTCGAGCAGCAGCTCTTCCGCCTTCACGCCAAAATCCTGCTTCATCCAGTTACGAAAGCCATCATGCACCGGCTCCAGCACGGTGAAAGTAGGCTCGTCCGTCTGCGCTTCGCTTGCATCGCCCCGCCCGGGCAGAAACGGCACGGTGACCTCAACGCCGGCGGCTTTGGCGGCGCGTTCCACGCCAACATTGCCGGCGAGCACGATAACGTCAGCCAGGCTGGCGCCATGCTGGTGTGCTATGGGCGCCAGCACCGCGAGAGTTCTGGCCAGGCGCGCGGGCTCGTTACCCGGCCAGTCCTTCATCGGCGCCAGGCGGATGCGCGCGCCGTTGGCGCCGCCGCGCATGTCTGAGCCGCGGAAGGTGCGCGCACTATCCCATGCCACAACCACGAGGTCGCTGGTGCTCAAGCCGCTCTGCGCGATCTGGGATTTCACCGCCGCGATGTCGTAAGATTTACTGCCAGCGGGCACGGGGTCCTGCCAGATCAGCTCTTCATCCGGCACATCGGGGCCAAAATAGCGGGCCTTTGGTCCCATGTCGCGATGGGTCAGCTTAAACCAGGCGCGCGCGAACGTATCGGAGAAATATGCGTGGTCCGCCATGAAGCGTTCGCAGATTTCGCGATAGATCGGGTCTACGCGCATCGCCATGTCCGCGTCTGTCATGATCGGGTTCTGGCGTTTGCTCGGGTCGCTCGCATCAAGCGGCTTGTCTTCCTCCTTGATATCAACCGGCTCCCATTGCCAAGCCCCTGCCGGGCTCTTGCGGAGCTCCCATTCATGGCCGAACAGCATTTCAAAATAGCCGCCGTCCCATTTCGTTGGGTTTTTGGTGAAGGCGCCCTCAATGCCGCTGGAAACAGCTTCATTGGCTTTGCCGTGCTGGTGCGGGTTGGCCCAACCCATGCCCTGTGCGGTAACATCCGCAGCTTCCGGTGTGGGGCCCAGGGCCGTGGCATCACCATTCCCGTGGCATTTGCCCACCGTATGGCCGCCGGCCGTCAGAGCCGCAGTTTCCTCATCATTCATCGCCATGCGGGCGAAGGTCTCACGCACATGCAAGGCGGTGCGGGCTGGGTCCGGCTTGCCGTTCACGCCTTCCGGGTTAACGTAGATCAACCCCATCTGCACGGCGGCCAGCGGGTTTTCCATGGTTGCCGGGGTGCTTACATCCGCGTAGCGCTCATCACTGGGCGCCAGCCAGGTCGTTTCAGGCCCCCAATACACATCCTTTTCGGGGTGCCAGATATCCGTTCGTCCAAAGCTGAAGCCAAATGTCTTCAATCCCATCGATTCATAGGCGATGGTGCCTGCAAGAACCATGAGATCCGCCCAGCTCAGCTTGTTACCGTATTTCTTTTTAATCGGCCAAAGCAGGCGGCGGGCCTTGTCCAGGCTTACATTGTCGGGCCAGGAATCTAGCGGCGCGAAGCGCTGGTTGCCGGTGCCGGCTCCGCCACGCCCATCGGCAATGCGGTATGTGCCAGCAGCGTGCCAGGACAAGCGGATCATCAGGCCGCCATAATGGCCCCAATCGGCCGGCCACCATTCCTGGCTATCAGTCATCAGCGCTCGCAGATCACGCTTAAGCGCTTCCACATCGAGAGACTTCAACGCTTCGCGGTAATTGAAATCTTTGCCAAGCGGATTGGTTTTGGCATCGTGCTGGCTCAGAATGTCGAGATTGAGGCTGCCTGGCCACCAGCCGGTCACGGAATCAGGCTTCGTGTGAGTGTTGCCGCCATGCATAACGGGGCATTTGCCGACCACTACTGAATCATTTCCGTTCAAAGTTACCTCCTGAATTTTAACTCAAAGGTGAATCCCGGCCATTGCGTCAGCCGCCTAATCCTTAATTCGTCCGTGGCTGGCAGGGATGCGAATGATCTTGAATTTTCTTACAAACTGCCCGGAGATCTCGCATTTTCATATGCCATGGCTCTGCTCCTCACATTTTATACGCATAGTGTGGCTCAGGAGGTTAAATAGGTATAGTCGATTTTAGTTATGGTTTCGAGCGGCAAAACCTATTAAATAGTCTTATGGCTCAAACACCTCTGGCCGGAACATCCTTGCGAGACCTTGAATATGTCGAGGCGGTTGCGGAACTCAAGCATTTTAGCAAGGCGGCGGCGCGTTGCAATGTCAGCCAGCCAGCCCTTTCAGAGCAGATTCAAAAATTTGAAGCCCGGCTTGGCGTGACGATTTTTGAGCGCGGGCGGCGCCAGGTGGCCGTAACACCGGGTGGAGAAAAGATCGTCGCCCAGATTGGCAAGGTGCTGAGCGCCGCGCGTGATCTCTTCGCATTAAGCGCGCAAAGCAACGCGCTGACTGGCGCATTGCAAATCGGCGCCATTGAAACGCTCGGCCCCTATTATCTGCCGTTTCTGCTGAGCTTGTTAAAGGCAAAAATGCCCAGGCTTGAGCCGCATTTAAGCGAGGGTCGCACCGTGGCACTTACAGAAAAACTGCGCCGCGGTGTGCTCGATCTCATTATCACCGCTGAACCGGGGGAGCCCGGCCTCAGCGCGCAGCCTTTGTTCTTCGAGTCGTTTGTGCTGGCCGTGCCTCCACGGCACAGTCTTGCAAACTCCACATGTGTTAGCCTGCAACATTTGCCGCCGGGCGAATTATTGCTGCTTGAGGAAGGCCATTGCCTGCGTGACCAGGCATTGGCACTTTGTGATGCCGAACCAGGGGCGATGCGCCATTCAACCAGCCTGGAAACGCTCTGGCATATGGTGGCGGCGGGCGAGGGAATTTCCCTGCTTCCGGCATTGGCGCTGGCCGCCCGGCCGGATTTACGGGCGAGGATTGCAACCCGCCCCCTGGAAGATGAAGCCGGGCGCTGGCTTACTTTAAAATGGCGTGCCTCAGACCCGCGCGAGGCGCGGTTCAGAGAGCTTGCGGCTTTGTTAAGCCAAAACCCGCCACCCGGGCTGGGCGCTTAAAACCCTTCCAGCACAAGCTTGCCCATGGTGCTGCCAGCCTCCATCGCCGCATGGGCACGAATAAGATTAGGCGCATTGATAGGCCCAAGATTCTCCGTCATCGTGGTTTTCAGCGTGCCGTTATCAATCATATGGGCAATCGCCTCCAACGTGCGGTGCTGCACGCCCATGCTCTGTGTGTGCAGAACGCCGCGTGTGAACACATATTCGGTGTGCAGCGTGGCACTTTTACGAATCAGCGGCGATACATTCAGTTCCCCGGCGTTGGATTCGATGATGCCAATTGCCCCTTCCGGCGCCAACAATTCCACAAGCTTGCGAAAATGCTGCTTCACATGCGCAACGCAGAAAATATAGCCGGGTGGTGTAAGCCCCGCTTGCAGAATCTGAGCGCCAAGATCGTGTTGATGATTGACCACATGATGCGCGCCGAGCGAGCGGCACCATTCCGCTGTCTCCGGGCGGGACGCGGTGGCGATCACGGTCATGTCGGTTAGTTGCGCCGCGAGCTGGATGGCCATTGAACCCACTCCACCGGCCCCTCCCACGATAAGCAGCGTGCCGCCATGGGGCTGGTCGCGTGGTATGCGGAAACGTTCAAACAGCATTTCCCAGGCGGTGAGCGCCGTTAACGGCAGCGCCGCGGCTTCGGCAAAGCTCAGCGATTTTGGCTTATGTCCTGCAATCCGGTCATCAACCAGATGAAATTCAGCATTGGTGCCCGGCCGGTCCGGTACGCCCGCATAGAACACTTCATCCCCCACCGAGAAATTCTGCACCTCAGGGCCAATGGCCCGCACAATTCCCGCGGCATCAAAGCCCAGCACGCGCGGCTCACCCAACGGTTCGGCGGCCTGTCGAATTTTCGTGTCCACCGGATTAACCGAAACCGCCTTAATTTCAACCAGCAGGTCGTGGTGCCGGGGCACAGGCACGGGAAGCTCAATATCCTCAAGCGCATCAATTGCGGTAACGGGGCGGGAATGGGTAAAGGCAACGGCTTTCATGGCGTAATTCTCACTTAGGTTGGCCGGCTATCTCCATGATATTCTTGGCCTGATTCATCCGATACGCAACAGGCTTACACCGTCGCTGGCCAGCCATGCGGTGGCCGCTGGCCTGTGCGGTGTCAGCTCATCGGTAAGCTGCCAGAACAGCTTGCCGTGGTTCATGTGCTTAAGGTGCGCCACCTCATGCGCAACCACATAGTCCTGCACAAAAGCAGGCGCACAGATCAGCCGCCAGCAGAAGGCCAATGTCCCATCTGGCGCACAGCTGCCCCAGCGAGATCGCGTATCCTTTATCCGCACCGTTTTGGGCCGCAGCGCCGCACGCTGGGCGGTAAGCGCGGCCATGGCGGCCAGGCGCTGGCGGGCGAGGCGTTTCAGGCAATCGGCCACACGGCGCGCAAGAAATTCAGGCTCGCCGGTTACAAAAATTTTTCCATCCTCCACCCAGGCGCCGCCGCGCCCGGTGGGAACATGCACAATCTCATGCGGCAACCCATGCACCGGCACAATTGCACCGGGTTTCAGCACCAAAGCCTGGGGCAGGGCCTCCAGCCGCTCGCTCACCCATTCCTCATGCGCCCGTAAAAGCGCCAACCCCGCCCGGCGGGAGGCGCGAATGGGCAAGGTAATCACCACCCCCTGGGCGGGGTCCACCCGCAGAGAAACGCGCCGTGCCCGCGCCGAACGCCTGAAAGCGACGGTAATAAGTGCGCCCTTCACCGGTACCATTTCGGAGGTCAGCAGCTCTGCGGTCATCGCTGCCGCCGCCCGGGCATTTTGCCGGGCCAATCTGTAACATGGTGCTCCAGCGGGCCCGCATGGCGCTCATCTATGCAGCGCCCCGCCACCGAGGCTCCAGCCTGCGCCACGCTCTCTGTGTTGCCACTGCGCAGCGGGTGCCAGGGCGGCAGCTCCTTGCCCTCATGCACCAGCCTGTAGGCGCAGCTTGGCGGCAGCCAATCAATTTTTTCCAGCCGCTTGGGCGTTAATTTTACGCAATCCGGCACAAGGCTTTTGCGGTTTGCGTAATTCTGGCAGCGCGCGGTCGAGATATCCAGCAACCTGCAAGCAACATTGGTGAATTCGATCTCGCCGGTATCGTCGTCCCGCAGTTTGTGCAAGCAGCAGCGTCCACACCCGTCGCAGAGCGATTCCCACTCCGCACGGCTCATCTGCGCCAATGTTTTTGTGCGCCAGAATCCCATGCTCGCAACATAGCCGAGCTTTATTCGCCGCGCCATGGCGCTTGCCGGATTGCGATGGCAGGCTTTGGCGTGTCACACTGCCCGCATGTTAAGACGCATCATGTTAGCAGGCCTGGGCGGCGCCCTGGCTTTACCGAAGGCAAGCTGGGCGGCGCAGGATTTTGCGTCCTTTCTGGCAAGGTTGCAGGCGCGGGCGCGGGCCGCGGGCATTCCGGAATCGATCATCCAGGCCAGCACTTCGGGCCTTGTACCCAACCAGGACGTATTGAAGCTGGACCATCACCAGCCGGAATTCACCCTAACCTGGGCCCAATACTCCAGCCGGGTGCTCAGCCAAACGCGCATTGCCAATGGCCAGGGTAAATACCAGCAAACACAAAACCTGCTCGCCGCCATCACCAGCCGCTACGGCGTCTCAGCGGATGTCATGCTCGGCATCTGGGGGCTGGAGACGAATTTCGGCGCCAACCAGGGCAACTTTAACGTGATTGACGCGCTCACCACCCTCGCCTGGGACCGGCAGAGCCATTACTTCGGCAACGAGGTGATTAAGGCGATGACCATTGTGGCACGCGGCGATGCACCTGTCGCCAATCTGCTTGGCTCCTATGCGGGTGCAATGGGCCAGCCGCAATTCATGCCCAGCACCTACCTCACCACGGCTGTAAGCTTTGCTGGCGGCGGCGCGCCGGATATTTGGAACTCAGACGCCGATGCCCTGGCCTCCATGGCGAATTACCTGGCGAAAGACGGCTGGCAGGCGGATCAACCATCGTCCGAGCCGGTGCTCGTATCTTCCAATATCAATATTGCGATGACCGGGCGCGAGAATATGCAGACCATCGGCTATTGGCAGCGGCTGGGCGTGCAACGCCTGCCGGGTGCCGCACCTCTGCCCCCCGATATGCCAGCAGCATTGCTGCTGCCGGATGGCGCTGGCGGTCAGGCTTTTCTGGTTTACCAGAATTTCATCACCATCCGCCGTTATAACCCGTCTGATTACTACGCGCTGGCAGTCGGCGCGCTGGGGCGGATGATCCTGGCATGATCAACCGGTTCATCCTGGGGCTTTGCGCCGCCTTGGCGGGTTGCGTGCCGCATGGCCCGCCACCGCCACCGCCCGGCCCTGTTACGTACACCATAGGCAATCCGTATCAGGTGGGCGGGGAATGGCGGTATCCGCGTGAATTCGGCAGTTATGATGCCACCGGGCTGGGCGTTATCATCCAGCATGGCGGCAATGCCTACACCGCTGATAACGAGCTCTACGACCCGGCCGGACTGATGGCCGCCAGTCCCGTGCTGCCGCTGCCCAGCATCGTCACAATCACCAATCTGGTAAACGGCTATTCCATGCAGGTGCGGGTGAACGAGCGCGGGCCCAATATCCCTGGCCGCGTCATCGCCGTTACCCCGCACGTTGCCCAGCTGTTGAACTTTCCCTCCGGCGGTGTGGTAGAGGTTGAAGTAAAGCTGGACAGCCAGGCAAGCGCTGCCCTGCAAGGCACTCTCGGTGCCGGACCACAACTTTCCGCGGCACCCGTGGCGGGTATCACCGCGCAAAGCCTTGCGGCTCCCGGCTCCGGCGGCGCCACGGGGGCGGCCCAGCAGCTCGTAACCACCAACTCCCCCAGCCCGCAAAGCACTGGGCTGCAGCTCACCGGGCAGGTCACGGTTACGCAACCTGCGCCGGGGCCGCTTTGGGTGCAGGTGGCGGGTTTTGGTGGCGAGGCCGATGCTGCGCGCACAATGGCCAGACTCTACGGAATGCCAGCCCAGATTGTACCGGTATTCGGCGGAGACCGCACCCTTTGGGCGGTGAATACCGGGCCGTATCATTCAGTGGAGGCAGCGGACCAGGCCCTGCAACAAGTTCTGCAAGCCGGCATCGCCGGGCCTGAAATCGTCGTGCGGTAAGGCTGTGCCAGGCACGGGGTTGTTCATCACGCTGGAGGGCGGGGAAGGGGCTGGCAAATCTACCGCCGCCGCCGGTCTTGCCGCGGCTTTGCGCGCGGAAGGGCAGGAGGTGCTGCTCACCCGCGAACCGGGCGGCACCAAAGGGGCCGAGGCGATCCGCGCCTTGCTCTTGAACCAGGAAATCCCGCTGGATGCTCTGGCCCAGACCATGCTGCATTTCGCGGCAAGGGCTGACCATGTGGCAGAGCTCATCCGCCCGGCCCTGGCACGCGGCGCCATCGTCATCTGCGACCGGTTTTATGATTCCACCATGGCCTACCAATCATACGGCCAAGGCGTGGCGCTGGCGGATGTCCGCGCCCTAATCACCTTGGTTAGGCTAAAGCCAAATATTACCTTTCTTCTAAAATTATCTGAAGATAAAGCAAAAAAGCGCCTTGCCGCCCGCGCCAGCGGAACGGACAGATACGAGGCGATGGATAGCGCCTTCTTCACCCGCGTGCAGGCCGGTTTTGCCGCCATCGCCCAGGCGGAACCGGCACGTTTCATTCAGATCGACGCCAGCCCCGCACCCCAGGCCGTTGTGGCGGCAATGCGCGCGGCGTTGCGCGAGCGGGCAGGGCGCTGATGCCGCCCGAGCCTCGCGCCAACCAGCATTTCCGTGGCCATGAGGAAGCGGTAGGCGCACTGCATCACGCCGCCATCTCCGGGCGGTTGCATCATGGCTGGCTGCTCGCCGGGCCGCCCGGCATCGGCAAGGCCACTTTGGCTTACCGCTTCGGGCGCTGGCTGCTGGCGGGCGGGCAGTCGCCAAGCCTCGCCGTGCCGGAGACCGATGGGGTGTTCCGCCGCGTCGCCGCCAATACACACCCGGACTTCTTCACCGTCGAACGCCGGGTGAATGAAAAAACCGAGAAGCTGCAAGGCGAGATCGTCATTAAAACCGTGCAGCAGGCCAGCGCCTTCATGCGCCTTACCCCCGCCGAGGGTGGCTGGCGCGTGGTGGTGGTGGATGGCGCGGAAGACATGAACCCCAACGCCGCCAACGCGCTGCTGAAACTGCTGGAGGAACCGCCGCCCCGCGCCATTCTGCTGCTGGTGAGTGCCGCCCCTGGGCGGCTTCTGCCCACCATCCGCAGCCGTTGCCGCGTGCTGCCCATGTCTCCGCTGCCGGATCCCACCATGCACGCCTTGCTGGCCGATTACGCACCGGAGGCGGATGCGAAACGCCTGACCGAACTCGCCGAGGGCAGCATCGGCAATGCCATCAACCTCGCTGAAGGCGACGGCGTGGCCATCGCCGCCTTGGTGGATGAAGCCCTGAACGCCCCGGTAAAGCCCGCCCGCGCCCAGGCCATCGCGGATAACGTGGCCCGCGCGGTGGAGGGCGCGGACAAGTTCGAGTTGTTTTTTTCCCTGCTGCGCGCGCGCCTCGCCGCCCGCACCCGCGCTCAGGCCCGCGCCGGAGGCGCGCAACAAAGCCACGCCAGGGCCGCACATCTCAGCCATAATGTCACCCTCTGGCAGGATTTTGGAAAACTGGAGCGCGAGGTGTTAGGACTGAACCTGGATAAGCGCGCCGCCATCGTCCTGGCGCTGGAACAACTGCACAGGTCATGAAGAAGACGAAGTTTTATATCACCACGCCGATTTACTATGTAAACGGCGCGCCGCATCTCGGCCATGCCTACACCTCCACCGCGGCGGATGTTCTCGCCCGCTGGCACCGGCTGGAAGGGGATGACGTGTTCTTCCTCACCGGCACGGACGAGCATGGCCAGAAGGTGGAAGCCGCCGCCCGCACCGCCGGGATCGAACCGCAGGAATTCGCGGATCGTGTTTCGGCCGATTTCGAGGACATGGCGAAGGCGATGAACATCTCCAACGATGATTTCATCCGCACCACCATGCCGCGCCACAAGCAGGCCTGCCAGGCCATCTGGAAGAAGCTGCAGGAAAACGGCTTCATCTATCTTGGCGCCTATGAGGGCTGGTACGCGGTGCGCGACGAAGCCTTCTACGACGAATCCGAAACCGCCCTGAAGCCGGATGGCAGCCGCTACGCTATCGCCTCCGGCGCCGCGGTGGAATGGGTGGTCGAGCCAAGTTATTTCTTTAAATTAAGCGCCTTTCAGGAGAAGCTTCTCGCATTCTACGAGGAAAATCCCGGCTTCATCGCCCCCAATGCCAAGCGCAACGAAATCCTCTCCTTCGTGCGCGGGGGCCTGAACGACCTCTCCATCTCCCGCACCAGCTTCTCCTGGGGTATTCCGGTGCCGGGCGATGAGAAGCATGTGATGTATGTCTGGCTGGATGCGCTGGTGAACTACCTCACCGCCGCCGGATACCCGGATGAGGCCGCCTCCCGCTGGGGTTACTGGCCGGCCAGCCTGCATCTGGTGGGCAAGGAGATCATCCGCTTCCACTCCGTCTATTGGCCCGCCTTTTTAATGGGCGCTGGCCTGCCTTTGCCGGGAAAAGTGTTCTCCCATGGCTGGTGGACGGTCGAGGGTGAAAAAATGTCCAAATCCCTGGGCAATTTTATCGATGTGCGGCCTCTGGTGCAGGAATACGGGCTGGACCAGGTGCGGTATTTCCTGCTCCGCGAAGTGCCCTTCGGCAATGACGGCGATTTCTCCCGCGATGCGCTCAAGCGCCGCATCAATTCCGATCTCGCCAACGGCATCGGCAATCTGGCGCAGCGCACGCTCTCCTTCATCGGCAAAAACGCCGGCGCCGCCGTGCCGCCAAAAGGTGCCTTGCAGGAGGCCGACGAGGCGTTGATCGCCATGGCCAACGCGCTGCCGGAGAAAATGCGCGCCGCGATGGAAAAGCTCGCCTTCCACGAGGCGCTGGACGAAGCCTGGCGCGTGATCCGCGCCGCCGATGGCTATATCGACTCGCAGGCCCCCTGGAGCCTTCGCAAAACCGACACGAACCGGATGAACAGCGTGCTCTATACGCTGTGCGAGGTGCTGCGCGTGCTCGGGGTAGTGTTGCAGCCTTTCATGCCGGAAACTATGGGCAAGCTGCTGGATTATCTGGGCTTGGGCAACGACCGTTCGTTTTCTGTACTGGCCGCGCCACTGGTTGAAGGCACGCCACTACCCACGCCCTCCGGCCTGTTCCCCCGCGTGGTCGAGGCCGCCTGATGCTCGTCGATTCCCATTGCCATCTCGATTATTTCAACAAACCGGGTGAGCAGGCGGAGATTGTCGCCCGCGCCGTTGCGGCCGGGGTCGGCGAGATGGTGACCATCGGCGTCACGCTGGCGCAGAGCCGGGAAGCCATCGCCATCGCCGAAACCCATGAAAATGTCTGGGCCTGTGTCGGCATTCACCCCAACCATGCGGCGGATGTTCTGCCGGTGGTGGAACCGGAAGTGCTGGCCAGGCTGGCTGAACACCCCAAAGTCATCGGCATCGGCGAATCGGGCCTGGATTATTTCTATGACAAAGCGCCGAAGGACATTCAGGAACAAAATTTCCGCGCCAATATCCGCGCTGCGCGTCTCGCCGGCCTGCCCATCTGCATCCATGCCAGAGACGCGGATGCCGACATCGCCAACATCCTGCGGGAGGAGCGGGCAGGGGGGCATTTCGATTTCCTGCTGCATTGCTTCTCCTCCACCCGCGATCTGGCCGAGCAGGCAATGGAACTGGGCGGATATTTCTCCTTCTCCGGCATCCTCACCTTCCCGAAGGGCGAGACCGTGCGCGAAGTTGCCGCCATCGTGCCGGAGGATAGAATTCTGGTGGAGACGGACAGCCCCTATCTTGCCCCAGCCCCTTATCGCGGAAAGCGCAACGAACCCGCCTATACCTCCCTCACCGCCGCCAGGCTGGCGGAGGTGAGGGGGCTTTCCACCGCCGCGTTGGCCGAACTCACCACCCGCAATTTCCGCAATTTGTTTAAGAAAGCAGCGCGATGAAGATCACCCTGCTGGGCACCGGCGGCTCAGCCGGGTTGCCACAAATCGGCGGGGCGGATGGCCGCGGCGATTGGGGTGATACCGACCCCAACGAGCCGCGCAACCGCCGCTCGCGCCCCAGCATCGTCATCCAAACCGATGACGGGCGCAACATTCTCGTCGATACCTCGCCTGACATCCGTTACCAGCTCACCGATTGCGGCATCGGCAAAATCGACGCCGTGATTTTTACCCACGCCCATGCGGACCATGTGGCCGGGCTGGATGAAATCCGCATCCTCAACCGCATCCTCGGCGCGCCGCTTCCCGCCTATGCCACCGCCGAGGTGTGGGACGAGCTGAAAACGCGTTTCGCTTATGCCTTCAGGCCCTGGAAAGGCGGCTTTTTTGGTCGGCCGGTGATGGAGATAAATGAAATTATCCCTGGCCACAGCTTCGAAGTTTTCGGGTTGAGCATCCTGTCCATCGACCAGGATCACGGCTATTCCCGCAGCCTTGGCCTGCGCTTTGGCGGCGTGGCTTATTGCACGGACGTGGTGCGGCTGGACGAAACAGCCCTGGCCGCGCTGCAAGGCGTTGAAACCTTCATCGTGGATTGTTTTACCCCTGCGCGAGACCACCCGACCCATGCGGGGCTGCCAACGGTGTTAAGCTGGGCCGAAACATTGCGCCCCCAGCGCACCATCCTCACCCATATGGGCCCGGCGATGGATTACCACACGCTTCTCAGCACATTGCCGCAAGGCATCGCACCTGGTTATGACGGAATGACGATCAGCGCATAAAAATGGCCCGGAACATCCCGGGCCATTAAGTCCGTATATTCAAAAACTACGCGGCGGAGCGGCTGGCAGGTATCTGGGCCTTCAGTATCTCACGTATTGGCAACGGCAATTGCCGGGCAGATTTCACGCGCGGGTAATCCATCTCCCGCTTTCCACCCATATCGCCAAACATCTTCGCGTGCTCGGCCCAATTGTCGAAAGCCATGCGGTCTATATTGTCGATGAACGTTTCCGCCGAAACGCCTTCCGCCAGAATGAGATCGTGTTCGTCTACCTCGACATGATAGTAAACGAAGCTCTCACTGACAGTCTCATGCAGAATTGTAACGCCATTCACCAGCGCCCCGGCATTCACCAGCGTATCGCCAATCAGTACGGCGTGGTCTGGCGAAATCAGTAAATCGCGGGAGGGGAGGTTGCTACCCAGTGCCCCGGCACGAATACGTACAGGTAAAGCCCGCAGGGGGTCGGCGAAACGGGGCGAAACAATACGGCGGCCTATCCAGCGCAC
>JAGXAO010000133.1 GCA_018971565.1 Rhodospirillales bacterium | reverse complement strand
GCCACGCCGGCAAGTTTCGCGGCGGCCTCGGCCACGGCGCCCACGCCGGAACCAGCCACCAGCACATGCACCTCGCCCAGCTTCGCGGCGGCGGCGATGGCGGAACGCGACGGCTGCTTGATGCCTTCGGCGTCGAAATCCAGAACAACCAGAGCAGTCATGGTCAGATCACCTTCGCTTCGTTGCGCAGCTTGTCCACAAGTGTGGCCACATCTGCCACCTTCACGCCAGATTTGCGCACCGGCGGTTCCGAAACGCTTACAATGCTCAAACGCGGTGTCACATCCACGTTGAGATCAGCGGGCTTCAGCGTGTCGATGGTTTTCTTGCGTGCCTTCATGATATTGGGCAGCGAAGCATAGCGTGGCTCGTTCAAGCGCAGATCAGCGGTGATGATCGCGGGCAGGGTCAGCTTCACCGTCTCCAGCCCGCCATCCACCTCGCGCGTTACGGTGGCGCTGCCATCGGCGATTTCGACCTTGGAGGCGAACGTGCCTTGCGGCCAGCCCAGCAGGGCGGCGAGCATCTGGCCGGTGGCGTTCATGTCGTCATCAATGGCCTGCTTGCCGAGGATAACCGCGCTAACGCCTTCCTTCAGCGCCACTTCCTTTAAAATTTTGGCTACAGCCAACGGTTCCACCGCCACATCGGTTTCCACCAGAATGCCACGATCTGCCCCCATGGCGAGTGCAGTGCGGATGGTTTCCTGCGCCTGCATCACGCCGATGGAAACGGCGATGATCTCGCTCGCGATACCCTTTTCCTTCAGGCGGACAGCTTCTTCGACGGCGATTTCATCGAACGGGTTCATCGACATTTTAACGCCGGCAGTCTCAACGCCGGAATTGTCCGGTTTCACGCGGACCTTGACGTTATAATCGACCACCCGCTTCACGGCGACCAGCAATTTCATCGTAGCATACCTCTGAAATTCCCCGGATTAGGGGTGAACCTTGATATGGCATGTTTCCCGCCCTGGAAAGCCCCCGCCGCCCAAACTCAGCCAGGCTGTTTAAGCCGCGCCACCGCGTCTTCAATGTCAGCCAGGGGGGCGCAATAGCTGAAACGCACAAACTTCCCACCCCGCGCCGCGTCGAAATCCAGCCCCGGGGTGGCGGCAATGTTATGGGTGGCGAGAAGCTGCTCGCAGAACGCAGCGCTGTCCGCCGCGCGGCCGGAAATATCCGCGTAGATGTAAAAGGCGCCATCCGGCGGCGCAAAGGTGGCATAGCCCGCCGCGCCCAACCCCTCCACAAGCACGCCTCGCGCGGCCTGGTAGGTGGCGCGGTTGGCTTCCAGCTCGTCCCCGCAGGCAAACGCCGCTTCCGCCGCGATCTGCGCGATATGCGGCGGGCAGATGAACATGTTCTGCGCCAGCCGCTCGGTCACCCGCGCCAGGTCTTCCGGCAGCACCATCCAGCCCACGCGCCAGCCGGTCATCGAGAAATATTTGGAGAAGGAATTCACCACCACGGCACTGGCCGAAAACTGCGTGGCGCTGGCCTGGGGCTTGCCGTAGGTGAGGCCGTGATAAATCTCGTCCGAGATCAGCCTTATGCCAGCCTCATCGCAATAGCGGCACAGCGCTGCCAGCTCTTCCGGGGCGAGCATGGAGCCGGTGGGGTTGGCCGGGCTGGCGAGAATCAACCCTGCGGGCCTTTCCGGCAAAGCTTCCAGCATCCCGATCGTCGGTTGAAACCCGGTCTCGATTCCGCAGGGCAGCACCACGGGCCGCATGCCCAGCGCGGTGAGCGTGTTCACGTATGGCGGGTAATAAGGCGCTGCCAGCGCCACTTTGTCGCCCTGATCGAAGCTCGCGAGAAAGGCCAGGGAAAACGCGCCGGAGGCCCCGAGAGTGACGGCGATGCGCGCGGCGGGGATTTCAACGCCGTACCAGTCTTGCATGTGCCTGGCGATGCGCGCGCGCAAGGGTGGGCGGCCCAGCGCCTCGGTATAGCCCAGTGCATCGCCGGATTGCAGCGCCGCCTGCACGGCGCGCTTCGCCCCTTGCGGCAGGCCGGTGCCAGGCTGGCCTACCTCCATGCGCAGGATTTTCGGCGCACCGGGGGGCAGGGTGGCGGCCCGTTCGTTTGCTGCCCTGGCCACATCCATCACCCGGAAGGGCGGCACCACCCGCCCGGCGCCGATCTTCACGGCGCGGCCTTACCGGCCGCCGATGGCCAGGCCGTTTCCACCCGGTGCGGCGTTGGCGCGGCAGCTTGCCTCGCCGCCCGGCACATTGCCAGGGCAGGAGATGATATTCGCCCGCCCCGGTTCCGGAACCGGCACATTCTGGCCGGCGAGCGCGTTTTCAAGCCCGATCCGGGCTGCCTCCGCCGCTTCGTTCTGCCCGGTACCAGACACACTGGCGCGGAAGGCGTAGCTGCCGGTGGTATAGGCCATGGCGGCGGCAAGCTCCGGCGCGGGGCTGGTGCGCGGCGAGGCCGCCAGTAGCACGCCCGTGCCCGGGGCAAGGCGCCCGGTGCCGAACAGATTGTTCATTGAGGTTACGCAGATAACCGCGCCGCCGGTTTTATCCAGCGCCATGAAGCTGGCGGAAGCGGGCAGCGCCTCACCCGCGCCGGTTGTTGCCACCGGCAGGCTGGCCACTTCGTAGCCGTTCTGGGTGGTGATATCCGGTGTGCCGTATTTGGGCACGGCATTCAGCAGATCCTGCGCCGTCAGCCCGCCGCCCGCCGCATCGGCGGCTTCCGCGAATTGCGCGGCATTGGTCCCGGCATAAAGCCCGTTCACGCCGCCGACGCGCAGGTTTTCAAGTGTGGATGCCAGGTCTGGCTGCTGGAAGGTCGCGCCCTCCGCCAGGCTCTGCCCGCCGGGGGCAAAAATGGCGGCAGCCTGCGGGTCCGCCAGCAGGGCATTGCCCACCACGCCCAAATCAGCTTCCAGCGCCTGCGAGACCTGCGCTTCGCCGGCCAGGCGTTCAGCCGGCACAATCACGGCGGATTGCGGCAACTGCCCGTAACGCGCCTGCATGGCCAGCAGCCCGCGCGCCAGCAGCGGCACCGCGGCCGGGCGGTCTCCGACATTTCCGGCAGGCGCCCCGGCTGGGAAGCTCAGCATAACGGGCGGCTGCATCTTGCCGCTGACATCAGGCATTTTTATCAGGCAGGCGCCCCCGCCGCCCAGGCCGCCGCGGGAGGGCAGGGTGACCGCCTGGGCAAAGCCTTCGGCCGCTGCCGCATCCACTGCATTGCCGCCATGGTTCAGAATATCCTGCCCCACCAGCGCGGCTTGGGGCTCGTCCGCCACGGCATAGCCGAACACGGAGGGCGCGGTGCCGGAACTGTCGCTACCGCCGCTGTTCAGCCCAAAGAGCTGGTGGCCGATTGTATTGGCCGTGCCGCAACCGGCAAGCAGGGATAGCGAGGCGAGGGCACCGAGGAGATATAGGCGGTTCTGCAAGCTGAATAACCCCTGAGACACTGACCCGGCCTGATTAGCCGCGAAACACCGCGCCCGCAACGCTGGCTCATCCCGGCGGTGCGGGGTTTTCCAGGAACACCACATCGCGCGGGCGGCGTTGCAGCACCTGCCCGCCATCTATCACCATGGTTTGCCCATGATAGGCCGGGCTCGCCAGGATGAAATCGACCGCGTTCAGAATCTGCTCCGGCGTGCAGCCCATGCCCATCGGGTTGTTGCGGCGGCTGCGCTCGAACTCCGCCTCGGTCTGCAATCCGCTGATCAGGGTGATTCCCGGTGCTATTCCCGCCACGCGCAAGGTGGGGGCCATCGCCATCGCCTGCATCTGGATCATCCCCTGCAAGGCCACCTTGGTTAATGTGTAGGAGAAATAATCCGGGTTCAGCCCGAACACCTTGTTGTCCACAATATTGATCGCCACCCCCTGCGCGGCGCGTGAGGTAAGCGATGCGTGCAGTTTCTGCGTCAGCAGCACAGGGGCGAGCAGGTTCACCCGCATCTGCGCCTCCAACGTTTCGGCGGTAACGCTCGCGGCCGTGTCGTAACCAAAGCTTGAGGCGTTGTTTACCAGCAGCCCCAAGGGGCAGATGGCCTCGCATTCCTCCTGCAGCCGCGCCACCGCCCCGGCATCGCCAAGGTCGGCCTGCACAGGCGTTGCCTTTCCACCTGCGGCGGTAATCTCCGCCGCCACCTGGTGCGCCCCTTCAGATGAGGCGTGGTGATGCACGAATACATGCCACCCCTTAGCCCCCAGATGCCGGGCAATGATTGCTCCCAGCCGCTTGCCGCCACCGGTGACAAGGGCGCCTTTCATGTCGTTTTCTTCCGCATGCCATCGGCATAGACGAGACCGTCTTAAAACCCAAATTCCCCCGCCAACGGATAAGCGGTATAAAAACCAATAACCGATAGATTTTATAGGATATGGGTGATTATGCCCTGGCGCTGGCTCCCAGGGTAAAAATTTTGTCTCACGGGA
>JAGXAO010000132.1 GCA_018971565.1 Rhodospirillales bacterium | reverse complement strand
GGCTGAAAGGCAACAGCCAGGAGAGACCCGAGGTTAGCCAGAACACCAGTGCCAGATGCGTGGCAAGATAACTTTGCCCGCCGGAGACCAGCGGCGTCCGCAACAGCCAGCCGCTATGCCAGATCAGCGAAGCCAATATTCCGGCATCGGCCCACCAGACGCCGTTAATGTAGAAGCTACGCAGCCCCAGCGTGAAAAATGCCCAGAACGGGATGGCCGCCACCAGCAGCGGCAGCGCCCATTTCAGAACCTTATTGGCGCTCACGCGTGGCCGAGAAGGTGAGTTCGGGGAAATTCTCCTTCATCCGGTTCAGCTCCCACGTATTGCGGACAAGATAGACCGGCGCGCCATCGCGGTCTTCGCTCATCGCGCTCTTGTTCACCTCGATGAAGAATTTCAGCCGCGCGCTGTCCTCCGAGAATATCCAGCGGGCGGTGTCGAACGGGGCGGGGTCGAAGCCGATGGGCACGTTGTATTCCTGCTCGATCCGGCTGCTCAGCACATCGAGCTGCAGCATGCCGACCACGCCGACGATCCAGTCCGCCCCGGTCATCGGGCGAAACACCTGGGTGACACCTTCCTCGGCCAGATCCTCCAGCGCCTTACGCATCTGCTTGGCCTTCATCGGGTCCGCCAGGCGCACCCGTCGGAGAATCTCCGGCGCAAAATCCGGGATGCCGGTAAAGCGCAGCTTCTCGCCTTCCGTCAGCGTATCCCCCACCCGCAGCGTGCCATGGTTGGGAATGCCGATGATGTCGCCCGGATAAGCCTCCTCCGCCAAGGAACGGTCCTGCGCGAAGAAAAAGATCGGCGCCTGGATCGCCATCGGCTTGCCGGTGCGCGAATGCGTCAGCTTCATGCCACGGGTGAACTTGCCCGAGCAGATGCGGGTGAAGGCGATGCGGTCGCGGTGCTGCGGGTCCATATTCGCCTGCACTTTGAACACGAAGCCGGAGACTGGCGTCTCCTCCGGCGCTACCTCGCGCATATCGGTCGCACGGGGTTGTGGCGGCGGGGCGTTGGCCACCAGCCCTTCCAGCAATTCGCGCACGGAATAATCCTTCAGCGCCGAGCCGAAATAGACCGGGGTCAAGTGCCCCTCCTCGAAAGATTGCCGGTCGAACGCTGGGTAAGCGGCGCGGATCAGCTCCACATCCTCATCCAGCTGCGCCTGCTGGTCCGCCGGGATGGCGAAATTCTGCACCCCCGCCGCCTCGCCCGGCTTCTTGGCGGAAACCAGCTGGTCATTGCCCAGATTATAGCAGCCCCGGAACAAGCCGCCCGAGCCGATGGGCCAGACCATCGGGCAGATATCCAGCGCCAGCGTATCGGCGATTTCGTCCAGCAGGGCGAAGGGGTTCTGGCCCTCGCGGTCGATCTTGTTGATGAAGGTGGTGATGGGAATGTTACGCAGGCGGCAAACCTCGAACAGCTTCCTGGTTTGCAGCTCGATGCCCTTGGCGGCGTCGATCACCATCACCGCTGAATCCACGGCGGTGAGCGTGCGGTAAGTATCCTCGGAGAAATCCTCGTGGCCTGGCGTATCCAGCAAATTGAACACCGCGCCGCCGAACTCGAAGGTCATCACCGAGGACGTCACGGAAATGCCGCGCTGGCGCTCGATCTTCATCCAGTCCGAGCGGGTGTTCCGCCGGTCCTGCCGGGCCTTCACCATGCCCGCCTCACGGATGGCGCCGCCGAAGAGCAGCAGCTTCTCGGTCAGCGTCGTTTTACCGGCGTCCGGGTGGGAAATGATCGCGAAGGTGCGGCGCGGCGGGATGCCGGTCGCGGTTTCGCTTTGGGGAAGGGCCTGGTCCATCGCGGCGCTCTAGCAAGGTTTCGCGCCGAAACCAACCGGCCGGCCTACCAGGGGACGATCTTGCCCCGGTAATCCAGGAATTCATGCCCGCCCGCCCCGGCGCGGGCCTCCAGCACATCGGCCATGCCGCGCGCGCTGGTTTCCACGTCCAGCGGCGCGTCTGGGCCGCCCATATCCGTACGTACCCAGCCGGGATGCAGGTTCAGTATGCTCAGATAATCATGCGCAGCGGCGAAGGAACGTGTGAGCCGGTTTAGCATGGCCTTGCTGGCACTGTAAATTTCGTTTGTATCATCAGCATTCAGCTCCAGGCTGCCTTGCGCCGAAGACATGAAGGCCAGCACGCCAGTCTCCGGCCGCAGCATCGGCACCAGCCGCTCCGCCAGCCGCACGGGGGCGATGGCATTGGTCATAACCATGTGGGCAATATCCTCTGGCGTAATCTCGCTTAAGGATTTTTCGCGCGGGCCGTAAATCCCGGCATTCAGCACCACCAGATCAAATATCTGGCTTTTCATCCGCGCCAGGAAAGCCTCCGTAAGATTGGGGCTATTGATGTCGAGCGTGTCCAGCGTCAACTGCTCGTAATAATCCTCAAGCCCGCCGCCGGAAATGGCGGAGCGCACGGTGGCGGTGACATGATAATCCCGGCGCAGGAACTCCCTGGTGAGCCCAAGCCCCAACCCGCGCGACGCCCCCACCACAAGAATGTGCTTTCTGTCCCGCTTGATTGCCATCACCACTCCTTACCGCACTGCATGAAAAGAAAAGCTTATCCGCGCGCAAAACAAGTGCCATGCATAAATATGTGGTTGGCAAAACATATTTTCCTGGTTAGCCTCGCCCGTTATGAAAACCTGCCTAGCCCAGACACGCAGCGCCTTTGCCATGATTATTGGCAAGGTATGGCTGCGCGCGGGGTTGCGGACAGGTTGAAGACTCGCTTTCAAACCTGATCTGCCAACCCCGCCCGATCCTTCCGGCGGGGTTTGTTTTTGCAAAAAGCTCCCCGCCCGCCACCACTGAGGAGCCTTTTGCATGTCCCCGCTGGCCTTGTTGCTGCTGCTGGTTTTCTGCGCCGCCGCCGGTTTCGGCGTTGCCGCCGCAATGGCGCGGTTCAACACCCGCCACCCCGCGCCGCCACCACCGCGCGGCTTCCGCCCGGTGGTTATCCAGGGCGGCAAGGCCAGCGCCCCGGCGCAGGCACAGGACGCCGCGCCATGATCGGTATCCAGATGCCTTGGCCATGGCAAGGCTGCGCTAAGCGCCTTATATTAACTGTGACGTTTCACGGGAGGACGAGATGAGCACCGCACATTACAGGGTCGTTCCGCATGATGGCGGCTTCGCCTACACGCTGAATGGCAGCTATTCTGAAACTTATCCCACCCATGAGGCCGCACTGAAAGCCGCCCGCCGGGTGGCACATGAACAGCGCGTGCCCGGCGAGACGGGGCTTATCATGTACGAGACCGAAGATGGTGTGTGGCACACCGAAAACACCCTGGGGATCGACCGCCCTGAGACTGATGTGAAAGGATGAAGCTCACGCGGCCTGCCGGGTTGCGGCGTAAATCTCCGCGCCATCCCCCGCGCGGCGCACCAGCAGGCTTTCAGGCTTGAAACGGCGAGGGGCCAGAAAACTGAAGGCGGCCCGCCCACCGCCAATACCCGCTTTGGCAAGGTCTTCCCGGAAATGGCATGCCAGGGCCTCGCCCAGCTTGCGGCGGCCCGCATAAAATTCCAGATGCTGGGGGAATTCCGGCCAGGTTATGTCCTGCGCCCAACCTTCTACGCGCCACCCATCCGCCACATCCACGCAGCCCCTTAATGCCCCAGGTGCAGCCGCTGCGCGTGCCAATATCGGGCGCAAAGCCGCCTCCAGCACAACGCCATGCAATGGCCGGGGGGCGCAAAGAGTTATTTCTCTTGGCTCGCGATATGCCTTGAACAGCGCGTGGAACTCACCACGGTTGTGAAATTGGCGGCGCAGGCCGGGGCCATCGGCAAAGCTCTCGCTCCAGGCCCCCTCGGCCAGCAGGCAGTCATGCGTCTCAAATTCTGGCAGAAAATACTCAACCGCCTCGCCTTTGTAACCCTGGGTGATGGTCACCCCGTTCACCAGCGCGCGGGCCAGCACCAGCACGCTGCCCACCAGCATTGAATGGCCTGGCGAAACGAACAAAGCCCCGTGCGGCAGGCCGTTGCCCAGCGCACCGGGATGGATACAGACCGGAATTCTCGCCCGGTTACCCGCTACCTCCGCCGGGTTGAAGCTCTGGCGGCCAATCCATTTGATCCGGCGCAGCCCGCCGAAACGCGTGGGAAGCATGTCACCAATTTTCAGCGCCGCCACGTCGTGTTCGCCATGCAGGGTCTGTATCATTGTGCCGCGCCGGTAGCAGATGACGATCTCCGTGCCCTGCGCCACATCGTTAAC
Organism: Rhodospirillales bacterium; assembly: GCA_018971565.1. Classification (GTDB taxonomy): domain Bacteria; phylum Pseudomonadota; class Alphaproteobacteria; order Acetobacterales; family Acetobacteraceae; genus Acidocella. Next base: position 168 of record JAGXAO010000132.1, on the reverse strand, counting down.
AATAAGCGGGGCGCTGGCCTGCATATTCAGCGTCACGCTGGCGCTGGCATCGCTCAGCACCAGCCCGGCACCAGAGACGAAACTTTCACTGGTGGCGGTGAACCCTTCCAGCAGTAGCGTGTCATTGCCCTGAAAGCCGGTAATCGTCTCCCCGCCCGCAAGCTGCGC
>JAGXAO010000131.1 GCA_018971565.1 Rhodospirillales bacterium | reverse complement strand
GGGCGGATCATGTCTCCGCCAATTCCGGCCCGCCGCCAGGAGGAAAGATCAATCCCCTCCGTTGTGGCCGTCTGCGCCCGGCGGGTGCAGAGCTCGTAGCCGAAAGAGGGGCTGAAGGAGATGCTGGCCTTGTTGCGGGCGATAAGCGAGAGCCAGAGCAATGGCCTGCGGGCAAATTCACGGGTGGGGAGAATATCAACTGAAATCTGGCAGGCGATCGGCATCAGCAGGAACCCGACCAGCCCCATATCATGATAAAAAGGCAGCCAACTGGTGCAGCGGTCGCTACTGTTCACCTGCAACCCGTATTTGGCCATGTAGTGGGCATTGGCCATGAAGGCTGGCTGCGTGATGGCAACACCGAGCGGAAACCGGGTGCTGCCGGAGGAGAATTGCAGGTATGCGAGTGATTCTGGCGCGGGCAGGCTGGTCTCGTCCACCATCGGCGCGTTATTCAGCTCAGAAATTGTGCCCGAGCATCGCAGGTTAAGCCCCTGTACCGCCTCGGCCAGCCAGTCCGCCAGCACGGCGGGGCCGAAAACGGCATGGGCATCGGCACCCTGGATCATCCGGCGCAGGAAGGAGATATAACCTTCTTTGCCGCCAAACGCGGCAGGCAAGGGTAATGGTGCGGGCACCAGCCCGGCATATTGGCAGGCAAAGAAAGCACGGGCGAAATCTCCGTCGCTTTCAGCCAGCAGGCCCACGCGTTCACCTGGCTTTAACCCCATGCCGAGCAGCCGGCGGGCCAGAGCCACAGCCTGGCTGCGCAGTGTGGCGTAAGGCAATATCTCGGTCAGCTCGCCTTTGCCGGAATAGAAATTAAGGCCGGTTATGCCGCGCGCGGCATAATCCAGGGCTTCGGCGAGAGTCCCGAAATCGGCGATACGCATGGCCAGCCCATTCTGGAGAGTCGGGGTCGGCTCAGTCATATCGCCTGGAAAACGCCATGGATGCCATCCTGTTGGCGCTAACAGAGTCGCAAGAAATTGGCAATGGCTTTGCCATGCGTGAGTTGACAGCCCCGCCCCGGCCCGCCTAGCAAGCTGGCTTCCGCCGCGAAGCCGCCATGACCATTCCCAAAACACTGCATTTTTGCTGGATCGGCCCTCACCTCGCCTGGGCGCATGGCTTCGCGCTGCTTTCCGCCGTGGCGCAGAGCGGTATGGACGAAATTATTCTGCACCATACTGACGATTTGGCGGATGGCCCGGTGCCGCGTGCTTTGGCGGCTGCGGGGGTAAGGCTTCAACGGCTGGTCCCGGCGGCGCTGCTGACCCCGGCACAGGCGGCGCTGGGCTTGGGCGAGGCGCTCACCCGGCTTTACGCTCGTCTTTCAAGCCCCGTGCAACGGGCGGACCTGCTGCGCGCCGCGATTCTCTACAGCCATGGCGGCACGTATATGGATGTCGATACCGTCACGGTCGCATCGCTCACCCCATTGCTGGGTGTGCCGCAGTTCATCGGCGCGGAGCGAATTGTCTGGCCCCACTGGGCCCGCGCCTCCCGCTCACCGCTGGTCTGGGCGAAGCATCTGGGGCTGGATGGCTTGCGCAAGGTTCTGCGCCGCACCCCTGGCGGCTGGCGGGCCGCCCGCGCCGTGGAAGGCTGGTATGTGCAAGCCGTTAACAACGCGGTGATGGGCGGCATGGCGGGTGCACCCATGTTCGCGGCGGCGCTTTGCGCCATGGCGGCGCTGCCGGAGGGCGAAACGCCTGGGCCCTATGCCCTGGGGCCAGACCTTTATCAGGCATTGCTGGCAACGCCGCAGCCAGGGCTGGTGGTGCATGAGCCTGCCTGTTTCTACCCGCTGGGCCCGGAAATTTCGGAGCATTGGTTCCGCCCCTGCCGCAATGCCCCCGCCGCACTGGGGCGCCTGCTCAGCCCGCAGACCAGGGTGGCGCACTGGTATGGTTCGGTACGCACCAGGCCGCATGTGGCGGTTATCACGCCAGAATTTATCCGCGCCCACTGTCAGGTTCAGCTCTACAGCGCCCTTGTGGATGCTTCTTTGCCGGCGTCATCCGGCCTTATGTAACCCGCCTTACCTCGTTGTCACACTTGCGACACATCCCGGAACAAGGTAGGAGGCTGGCTTACTTATCGCGCAAAGTTCGGATTCGCCCAGGATTAACCGTGGCGTTGTGCATCCCAGAATTCAGCGAGAAACGAGGTTGATTATGGCGAAAAACGGCGGCATCCGCATCGCGATCGCGGGTTTAGGCAATTGTGCGAGTTCCCTGATCCAGGGCATTTATTACTATACGCCGGAACGCTGCGCCGAGGGCGTGGTCGGCCTCATGCACACCGAGATCGGCGGCTATCAGCCGAACGACATTAAGGTGGTTGCCGCGTTCGACGTGGATGCCCGCAAGGTCGGCCAGGATGTCGCCACTGCTATCTTCGCCAAGCCCAACTGCACCAAAGTGTTCGAGCCGAACATCCCCGAAATGGGCGTTGCCGTGAAAATGGGCCAGGTGCTGGATGGCATTTCCGAGCATATGGCCAATTACGATGAGGACCGCACCTTCATCCGCTCCGCTGCCCCAGAACTCACCAAGGCCGAGATCGTGGCGGAGCTGAAGGCCACCCGCACGGATGTGCTGCTGAACTACATGCCTGTTGGCTCCGAGCAGGCCGCGCGCTTTTATGCCGATTGCGCGCTGGAAGCAGGCTGCGCCTTCGTCAATAACATGCCGGTGTTCATCGCCAGCGATAAAGCCTATGCGGCCCGCTTTGAGGCCGCCAACCTGCCGATCATCGGGGATGACATCAAATCCCAGGTGGGCGCCACCATTACCCACCGCGTTCTGACAGACCTGTTCGCCAAGCGCGGCGTTAAACTGCTGCACACGTACCAGTTGAACACCGGCGGCAACACAGACTTCCTGAACATGAAGAACCAGCAGCGCCTGGCTTCCAAGAAAACCTCCAAGACCGAAGCCGTGCAGGCCGTGACCAAGACGCGCATGGAGAAGGAGGATATCCATATCGGCCCCTCCGACTATGTGCCCTGGCAGAACGACAACAAGATCGCCTTCATTCGCATGGAGGGCCTGCAGTTTGGCGACGTGCCGATGGATTTGGAACTGCGCCTCTCCGTGCAGGACAGCCCGAACTCCGCCGGTGTTGTTATCGACATGGTGCGGTGCTGCAAGCTGGCGCTGGAAGCTGGCTTGGGCGGCGTGCTGGCCGGGCCTTCGGCCTATTTCTGCAAGCACCCGCCAGTGCAGTACACGGACGATATCGCCCATGAGATGACGGAAGAGTTCATCCGCACCTGCCGTCCGCTGCTGGCTGTCACCGCCGCCGAATGAAATGCCTGATCGTCGCCGCCGGGCAGGGGACCCGCCTGCGGGAGAAAGGGGAGCTGAAGCCGCTCATCCCCATCCGCGGCGTCAGGCTCATCGAGCGCGTGATCGCCAATGGCAGCCAGGCCGGAATTGACGAGTTCCTCGTCGTCACCGGCTACCGCTCAGACGAATTGCAGGCGTATCTGGGTGAGTTTTCCAGCCGCTCGGGCATTCACATTACCCGTATTTTCAACCGTGCGTGGGACCGGGCGAACGGTGTTTCCGTGCTCGCCGCCAAGCAATATCTCGATGAGCCGTTTCTGCTGACCATGTGCGACCATCTGGTGGACCCGGAAATTCTGCGTGGGCTGGTGGAGGCCAGGCAGGAACCAGGCACCGTTATGCTGGGTGTCGATTTCAACATCGATTCCCCATTGAACGACCCGGATGACGTCACCCGCGTGAAATGCGAGGGCGATCACCTCAAACATATCGGCAAAATCATCCGCGACTATAATTGCTTCGATACCGGCGTGTTCCGCTGCACGCCGGTGATGTTCGAGGCGCTGGAAGCCTCCCAGGCGCGGGGCGATGACAGCATCTCAGGTGCGATGAACGTGCTGGCTGAGTGGGGCAAAGCCCGCGTGCATGATATCGGCGCCCGGCTATGGGTGGATGTTGACGACCCCATTGCCTTCGGCAAGGCCGAGGCATTGCTGGACGAAGGCAGGCTTTAAATGAGCGGCGCCGCCTCTGGCGCGGCGGACCCCATCCGCCGGACTTATGAAATTGAGGACCCAACCAACCTCTATTTCATTCATCCCATCTCCGCCCGGCTGGTGCCGCTATTTGCCAGATACGGCATCAAACCCAACACCGTGTCGTTCATAGGCATGGGTTGCGGCATTCTCGCCGGTGTTTCCTACCATTTCTATGCCGCCACCTGGTGCGCGCTGCTTGGCTTCGCGCTCATGCTCGCCTGGCATGTGATGGACGGGGCGGACGGCCAGCTCGCCCGCCTCACCAAAACCTATTCCGAGCTCGGCAAAGTGCTGGATGGCATTTGCGACTATGTTACCTTCACCGCCGTTTATGTGGGGCTGGCTTTGGCCATGAGCCGCTCCATGGGCGGCTGGGCCTGGGCCTTGGTGGCAGTCTCCGGTGCCGCCCATGCCGTGCA
>JAGXAO010000130.1 GCA_018971565.1 Rhodospirillales bacterium | reverse complement strand
GTGGTGCTGGTGCTGGATGCGCGGGGCCAGGCGCAAAGTGCCGCGGCGGTGGCGGCCGGGTTCGCGGGCTTCCGGCCTGGCGTGAACATCGCGGGCGTGGTGCTGAACCGCGTGGCCAGCCCCCGGCACGAGGCATTGCTGCGCGCGGGCATGGAGCAGGCTGGCATTCGCGTATTCGGCGCGCTGCCACGGCAGGACGGGGTGGCCGTGCCGGAGCGGCATCTGGGCCTTGTACAGGCGGCGGAACTGCCAAAACTGGAAAAACTGCTGGAGGACGCGGCGGACCTCGTGGAACGCCATTGCGACCTGGGCGGGTTGCGGGAAGCCGCCGCCGGGCAGGGCTTACCGGGCGCGGCACCGCCCGCCCGCCCGCCGGGCCAGCGCATCGCCTTGGCGCGGGATGAGGCGTTTTCATTCATCTACCCGCATCTGCTGGCTGGGTGGCGCGCGGCGGGGGCAGAGATTCTGCCCTTCTCCCCGCTGGCTGATGAACCCCCGGCACCGGATGCGGATATGTGCTGGCTGCCGGGCGGCTACCCGGAACTGCACGCAGGAAGAATCGCCGCCGCAAGCCAGTTTTTTTCCGGGCTGCGCGCCTTCGCCGCCACCCGCCCGGTGCATGGCGAATGCGGCGGTTACATGGTTCTGGGCGAAACTTTAGTTGATGCCACGGGAACGGCACACCAGATGGCGGGAATGCTCGGGCTCGTCACGTCGTTCAAAAAACGCAAAATGCATCTGGGGTATCGCCGCGCGGCGCTGCTTTCGTCCATTCCGGGGCATGGCGCGGGCGCCATCCTCGCCGGGCATGAGTTCCATTACGCCAGCATTCTGAAGCAGCCGGACCCGCCATTGGCCGAGGTGCAAGACGCACAAGGCGCGATAATGCCCGAAACCGGTTCCTGGCGCGGGCGCGTCTCTGGCAGTTTCTTTCACCTTATTTCGGCCAAGGCATGACAACGCGGATATCACTCATCGGCATCGGCGTCGGCAATCCGGAACATCTGACCCTTGAGGCCGTGCGGGTCATCAACGAGGCAGGGCTGATCTTGCTTCCCCGCAAAAGCGTGGAGAAAGGCGAGCTCGTCGAGCTCCGGCGGCAACTTTGCGCCAGTGTTCTGAAAAACCCAAGCACGAAGCTGGTGGAGTTCGACCTGCCCGTGCGCGATTCATCAGTGGGCGATTACGAGGCGGGGGTGGAGGCGTGGCACGATGCCATCGCCACGCGCTGGCAAAACGTGCTGAACCAGGAGCTGCCGCAAGGCGGCGAGGCGGCATTACTCGTGTGGGGCGATCCCTCGCTTTACGACAGCACCTTGCGCATCGCCGCACGGCTGGAGGTAGCGGTGAGGGTGATCCCCGGCATCACCGCCATCCAGGGCCTCACGGCCGCGCACGCCATGGTGCTGAACGAGATCGGCGAGCCTTTTCTGATAACGACCGGGCGGCAATTGCGCGCCCAAGGCTGGCCCGCGGGTGTGGACACGCTGGTGGTGATGCTGGATGCCGGCTGCGCGTTTGAGGCACTGGACCCGGAAGGGGTAAGCATCTGGTGGGGAGCGTATCTGGGCATGGAACGGCAGATGGTCCGCTCTGGCCCGTTGGCCGAAGCCGGGCCGGAGATTGCGCAAATCCGCGCCGCCGCACGGGCGGCGCATGGCTGGATTATGGATATTTATATTTTGCGGCGGCAGGGATGAGAGGGGCCGGGCCGCCGGTGGCCCAGTCCAGCAATTCCACAATATGCACCACCGGCACACCCATATGCTGGCTTATCTGCATGGCACAGCCGATATTGCCGGTGGCCACCACATCCGGCTTCAGCGCGGCGATGGCCGCCGCCTTGCGGGCGCCGAGCTGGCCAGCGATTTCAGGCTGGAAGATGTTGTAGGTGCCGGCCGAGCCGCAGCAGAGATGTGATTCCACCGGCTGGCGTACAACGAAGCCCGCCGCGCGCAGCAGGTTCTGCGGGGCGGCGGTGATGTTCTGGCCGTGCTGCATGGAACAGGCGGAATGATACGCCACATTCAGCGCCGGTACGTCCGCACGCGCAGGCAGGCCGGATGCTTCCAGAACCTCGCTGATATCCCTGGCCAAAGCTGAAACTTTCGCGGCCTTGGCGGCGTAGGCGGGGTCGTTCCGCAGCATGAAGCCGTAATCCTTCACCGTGGTGCCGCAGCCCGATGCGGTGACGATGATCGCCTCCAGCCCGGCCTCGATCTCGCGACTCCAGACATCGACATTGCGGCGGGCGGACTCCAGTGCCTGTGCCTCCCGGCCCATATGGTGGGTGAGCGCGCCGCAACATGCCTCGCCGGGCGCGAAAGCCACCTGGTAGCCGCAGCGTTCCAGCAGGCGCACGCTGGCGGCGCGGGTTTCAGGGCGCAGCACCGGCTCGGCACAGCCTTGCATCAGCACCACGCGGCCGCGCGGGCCATGGGCATTGGTGGTGGTGAGGCTGGCTTGCGGCGGCAAGGCGGCGGGGGCGAGGTTCAGCATGGCCGCGGCGGGGCGCAGCATCCTCACCCGCGCCAGCACCGGCGCTATGGGCCGCACCAGCCGCGCCAGTTGCAACGCCAGGCGGAACCGCGCCGGGTATGGCAAAATGGCGGCCACCACGGCGCGCAACATCCGCTCCGGCCAGGGGCGGCGGTAGCGCTGCTCGATATAGGCGCGGGCATGGTCCACCAGATGCATGTAATTCACGCCGGATGGGCAGGTGGTCATGCAGGAGAGGCAGGAGAGGCAGCGGTCGATATGTTTCACCACCTCGGGCCCGGGGGTGCGCTCGTTCTCCAGCATGTCCTTCATCAGGTAGATGCGCCCGCGCGGGGAATCCAGCTCATCGCCTAACAGCACATAGGTGGGGCAGGTGGCGGTGCAGAAGCCGCAATGCACGCATTTGCGGATAACAGCCTCAGCCGCCACCATCTGCGGGTCCGCAAGCTGGGCGGGGGTGAAGTCAGTCTGCATTTGGTTCGTCCAGAAAGCGGTTGGTCTCGAACACGCCCAGCGGGTCGAAGGCCCGGCGCACACGGCGGGAAAGCGCCTCGATGCCCGGCGCTTGCGGGTGCAAAGCGGGGATGCGCGCGCGCATCTCCGCCGGGGCACGCGCCAGCGTGGCGTGCCCACCCGCCTGTTCCGCCTGGGCGCGGATGGTCTCCTCATGCCCGGCCAGCGTCAGCCAGATGAGGCCGCCCGCCCAATCCGCCACATACTGCCCGCCCCGGGCCAGCAGCGGCGTTATGGCGGCAAGGGCCTGGCGCGGGGGCAGGCTTAACCGCCACAGCGGCGGCTCCGGCGCCAAGGCCGCACCACCCAGGCAAGCAGCCCAAAACAAGGCGGCTTCAGCCTCACCCAGCGCCTCCGGTGTGCCATATTGCGCCAGGGCAGCGATGAGATGCGCGCGGCGCGCGGCGACAGAAGGGCCAAACCCATCCAGCCGGATGAGCGTGGCCTGACCCGGCAGATGCGCGGCAGCGGCAACATCCGCTGGCTGGTGCATGGCCTGGCGCATCAGGGCGAAGCCCGCTTCGTCCGCCAGGCCGCGCCAGAGGAGTGTCAGGCGCTCAGGCGGGCGGGGCAGCAGCTTCAGCGTCACCTCCGTCATCACCACGAGCCGCCCCCAGGAACCGCAGACGAGCTTCGGCAGATCATAGCCGGTAACGTTCTTCACCACCTTCGCCCCAGCCTTGAAAACCTCCCCCCGGCCGGAAACGCCCTCAAACCCCAGCAGATGGTCCCGCACAGACCCCGCCGAAACGCGCCGCGCCCCCGCCACCCCCGCCGCTATGACGCCGCCGATGGTGGAACCCGCCGCCCCCCAGGGCTCGAACGCAAAGCCCTGGCCGCGCGCCGCCACCACCGCGTTCAACTCCGTCAGGGTTGTGCCCGCGCGGGCGGTGAGCACCAGCTCAGCGGGATCGTATTCGATGATACCTGAGAGGTTACGCAGGCTGAGCCGCTCTGCCGCGCGGTTGGGCGCACCGAAATCAGCGCGGGTGAAGCCGCCACCGATCTCCAGCTTGGCCCCGCCCGCCAGCGCATCCGCCACGATGCCGCAAATCTCCGCGCTATTCCGTGGCTGGTGCATGCTTCAGAACCGCGGCAATTCAGGGAAGGCAAGCTGGCCCTTATGCACATGCATCCGCCCCAGCTCCGCGCAGCGGTGCAGCGTGGGGAAAACCTTGCCGGGGTTGAGCAGGGATTCGGGGTCAAACGCGCATTTCAGCCGCTGCTGCTGGCGCAAATCCGCCTCGGTAAACATCACCGGCATCAGGTCGCGTTTTTCCACCCCCACGCCGTGCTCGCCGGTCAGCACGCCGCCCACCTCTACACAAAGGCGCAGAATATCCGCGCCGAAATCCTCCGCCCGCTCCAGCTCGCCCGGTTTGCTGGCGTCGTAGAGGATCAGCGGGTGCAGGTTGCCATCCCCCGCGTGGAACATGTTGGCCACGCCAAGCCCGTATTGGGCGGAAA